>JAKASW010000009.1 GCA_021818875.1 Bacteroidota bacterium | reverse complement strand
ACTTTCTTGTGCTGCTGCGGAACTTCGTATAGCCACAGCCACAATGCGACCCAGATGAATCCGAGGCTGCCGGTAAAAACGAATGCTTCGTGCCAGCCCCAGGTCAGTGTAATCCACGGGACTACCAGTGGAGCAATGACGGCACCGATATTCGCTCCTGAATTGAAGATCCCTGTGGCAAGTGCCCGCTCCTTTTTCGGAAACCACTCCGCAGTTCCTTTGATCGCTGCCGGGAAATTTCCGGATTCTCCGAGTCCCAGCATGAACCTCGCGAAGCCAAATCCGAATACAGTGTTCACGAGTGCATGGCCCATCGCTGCAAAACTCCAGACAACACTCGACACAGCATAACCTATCTTCGTGCCCACCTTGTCGATGAATCTGCCGACCACAAGAAGGCCGATCGCATACGCCGCAGTGAAGGCGGTTATTATGTAGCCGTAATCGATCTGGTTCCAGCCGATTTCCTTTTGCAGGACGGGAGCAAGAATACCGATCACCTGCCGGTCGATATAGTTTATCGTAGTTGCGAAAAAAAGGAGTCCGCAAATGGTCCAGCGGTAGTGCCCGGTCTTCGCCGCCGTCCTGGTTTCAGTTTGGAAATCTGTTGCTGTCATTTAGATTTGACCTTCCGATTTTTCTAGTCTCCGCTTACAGATCGTCCGTTAATGAAATCATTCTCCAGATGCAAACCCTCCACATCCGAGATTCTGTCACCACTCTCAACTCCGTTGAATTTGCAGTCCTTGATCACCACGTTCTTAATCTTTGAATCTGGCAGCCCGTCAAAGTAGAGTGCATACTCACTCTTTTCACTCGTCACGTTTTGCACGAAGATGTTTTTCATTGTCGGGAGAAAATTGTAATCCTCTGCTTCACGCGGGTCATAATTCAGAGTCAGTCGAACTATTGCTTCCCTTACCTGTCCGACTTTTACGTCGCGCACGAAAATGTCACTCACTGTTCCGCCGCGTTTTTTGTTGGACTTGATACGAATTGCCTGGTCAAGATCAGGGCTGCTCATCTTGCAGTTCTGGACATAGACATCACGGCATCCGCCACTCACTTCACTTCCGATTGAGACTCCGCCGTGGCCATCTTTCATCTGACAGTCCTCGACAATAATGTCGGCACTGGGGATATTTATTCTTCTTCCGTCACCGTTCCGACCGGATTTGATCGCGATGCAATCATCTCCGTCATTGAAAATGCAATTCTTGATCAGCACATACTTGCATGACTCAGGATCGCATCCGTCTGTGTTGGGCCCGTTGCTGTTCGTCTTTATCCCGTCCACGGTAACGTTCGTGCACAGAGTCGGATGAAGAAACCAAAACGGTGCATTTTCCAATGTCACACCCTCGATCAAAATGTTCGTACATTTATAGAACTCTACAAAGGTCGGTCTCAGGTAGTGACCAGGACCGAAGATCCTTTTTGCAACCGGGACGTCGTCATCGTTCATCTTTGCCAGTCCGGGTCGGTTACCCCGATCTCTCATGCTCGGCTGGCCTTTCTTCCAGCCGAACTTCGGATTTCCCACCCACGGCCACCAATGTTGATTATCAGCCTGACCATCGAGTACACCCTTCCCGGTTACGGCCACATTCTTCTGGCCGTAAGCGTAGATCAGGGGAGAGTAGTTCATGCACTCGATGCCCTCGTACCGGGTAAGCACGAGAGGCAAGTAATCATTGGGATCTGTGCTGAACTTTAGGACCGCACCTTCCGAGATGTGGAGATTGACGTCGCTCTTGAGGTGGATCGCTCCGGTAAGGAAAGTCCCGCGGGGAATCACCACTCTTCCACCGCCGGCCTCCGCACAGGCTTCCACGGCTTTCTCGATTGCTGCACTGCAAAGAGTCTTCCCATCCGGAACAGCTCCGTACTTTGTGATCACGAAGTCCCGGTCAGGAAATTTTGGAGCGACGATGTTTTTCAAAATCCCCGGAACCCTATTCCAGTCTCCTGTTCCATCACCTTGCCGTGCCTCGACGCTTGCCACTGATCCAGGGACTGCGGTAATCGAGAAGACGGCAAAGACTGTAAACGCGAAGAGTATTACACTGTGAATCTGTTTGCCGAAATGTTGATTCCTTAAGTTCATATTAGTTCCTATAGTTATTCTTGAGTCACAGAGTTCTTGTTCGCATCAGGACCGTATTCTATCGGAATCTTGACTGAAGTCAATCCGGTATTCCGAATTAGGATCTTGTCTGAAAGTGCTCCGTCTACTTTCATGAAAATTTTCGTACCGGCAGGAGCGGCCCCGCGATCAATCGTCATCTCTTTCGTCTGATTCAAGCTGTAGATTGCCCCTTCCTTCGAGACAATCTTGACATTGCGAAGGATGAAACGGGTTGCGTAGTCGGACAGGAATCCGCGATCTGCTTCGATAAATGCGTTAGATATGCTGACATTCTGGATCGGCATCTCCGGCAATCCGACCACAAGCGCCGCTTCATTTGCACCGTCACAATAGAGACTATCTATATGAATGTCTTTGAAGATCGGTGTCCTGTCCGTTACGGGAAAAGCCTTCGCTTCCATGTCCACCTTCTCGTAGTACGTGTCGAACAGAATCGCCTGTCTTACGATGTCCTTCATATAGATGTCCTTCACATAGATGTTGTCTACAACACCGCCTCTGTCTCTCGCGCTCTTGAAGCGGAGTCCCACATCTGTACCGACATAGTCGCAGTTGTGCACGTAAATGTTGTGCATACCGCCGTCTGTGTTGCTTCCGGTCACGAAACCACCATGGGCATGGTAGACGACACAGTTTGTGATAACCACATTCTCAAGCTCAGGCCCCTTCGAATTTTTCTGTCGGTCCGACTTCATGCAGATTCCGTCGTCGCCCGCAGTCACAGTGCAATTGTTGACCAGAACTCTCTTGCTTGAGCCGATGTCGATTCCATCGCCGTTCTGTGCCCAGTATTCATTGTTTACCTTCACATTCATCACGACCATGTCTTCACAGAAATTCGGGTTAAAGGCAAACGCGGGTGAGTTTTCCAGAGTAACTCCGTCTATCAATACTCGTTTGCAGTCGTCAAGGAATACAAGTTTTGGACGAAGGAAATCGCGAAAAGGTAGGAAATCATTTGCGGTCAACTTCTTCCTTTCTTCGCGAAGTTTTGCCAATCCCTGCGGTGCATTCATCGCTGCTTCCGACGGCCACCAGATTTTGCCGTCCGGACTTACCATACCTCCGGATTTTACGAATTGCTTCCAAAGGGATTCGGTAACTTTGTACCTCTTGACCGGTCGCCATGTCGTTCCGTTTCCATCGATAAGTCCCGTTCCGGTTATCGCAATGTTCACGAGGTTGAATCCATAGATTGGCGGCGCGACGAGGAAACCCCTGTGAGGTGATTTGATGATCGGATAATCCTCATGGTTTGGACTGAACAAAATCAACGCCCCACGCTCGACATGCAGGTTGACATTACTCTTGAGTTCAATTGGGCCGGTCAGCCACAAGCCCGGCGGAACGATGACCATTCCGCCCCCCGCTTCCGAGCACGCATCGATGGCTTTCCTGAAACTCACGGTGTTCATCGTGTGTCCGTCGCCGACCGCACCGAATTTTCTGATATCAAATGATCTCTCAGGAAAAGCCGGCAAGGAAATGCTGAAGCTGTTGAAGGGCAGATCGACCAGATAGGAGTTTACCTCTGCTTCAAGCTTCGTCTGTGACCATGCCGAATTGCCCATGAGCGTAACAAGCGCCGCTGCCTCGCAGATAGAAATGAATCGCCGCAAATGTTTGAGTCTCATGTCAGCCTCCCGAATGATTGGAAAAAATCCTCTGCTCTGAAATTACTTTTCGTCTCAGGCATCTTAGTTAGATTCACCTGACTTTGAATACCTTGTCCAGGAACTTCGTAGCGTATCCAAGAGTTTCCTGAAACCATGGTTGGAATAGCCAAAACGTATGGTGCGTTCCTGGAAGTGTATGGACTTCATGATAAATGTCATATTCCTCCAGCTTAATGGTAAACTTGTCCCTCCCGGCATGGTAATGCTTTTGTCCGCTGTTAATGAAGACCATCGGCGGCGAGTTGTTGCTGACATATGAGATAGGCGACGCTGCTTTCCAGATGCCTGGATCATTCCTGTATGAGACACCAAACCACAAATGCGCCGCGGAAGGTTTATCCGGATTCTTATCATACCTGGTGGAATTGATGTCAGTGAAGTCGAGCAAACCATCCACGTTTACGACTGCTTCGACTGCACTGGAGTGATCAAGATATTCTCCGACATCGAAATGTTTGATGTCTCCGGTAGTTCCGAGAAATGATGCAAGTTCGCCTCCGGCAGAGCAGCCGTAAGAGGCAATTCTTGTGGTGTCGATTGAATAGTGCGAAGCGTTGGCACGCATCCACCTTACCGCCGTTTTGAGATCAATCACCGCAGCAGGGTACAGCGCCTCGACAGAAAGTCGGTACTCCGGGGTCACTGTGACGAAGCCTTTTGCCGCAAGCCTCTCTGCCATGGGAACGACAAGTGAAGTATCGCCAGATCGCCACCCGCCGCCGTAGATCATGAGTACGGCAGGGTAATACCGACCCTCAGGACCCCGCGGCTTGAACACATTGAGACAGAGTTTCCTCCTTCCCAATTTCTCGTACACTATCCCACTATATTCTCTCACCTTCGATGGAAGCTTTTCAGTCACCAGCCTGGCAAACGGAAAGAGCTTGTGCATCTTCCTGGCGGCACTGTAGAGTGTATATGATGTATCACGAGGTACAACTGCTGCCGAGTTCGATGTGCCATGATGCTTTGTGGTCACGAGGGAACCAGAATAGGAGTATGCGGTCCCGGCCGCCAACAAGAAGGAGAAACAAACGCAAAGGAAGGCTGCAACCGGGTCAGAAGCAATTATGGCTTGCTTGAGGTGCCGGGACCACAACTCCGGGGTCGAATCTATGAGATTGCGACTCACCTGTCTGAGACCCTGTCGAAAGTAAAGTCCATATTTCTTAAAGGTGAGTTGCAATCTGATTCCTACTTGATTAGCATTAGCTTTTTTACCGCAACGTTGTTGCCAGCTCTCACCTGGTAGAAATACACTCCGCTGCTCAGCTTATCGGCGTTGAAAACGACCGAGTGATATCCTGCGGATTCATATTGATTGGACAATGTTGCCACGCGCTGACCCAGGACATCGTAGATTTCAACAGTCACCTTAAGATTTCTCGGTATGGAGTACTCAATAGTCGTGGTTGGGTTAAAAGGATTAGGATAGTTTTGATAGAGCTCGAAATTTTGCGGCAGGTGATCTTTTTCCTTTATCCCTGTCGGCATCAGATAAGGAGGTATAACAGGCATCCAGTCATAGGCCAGTCCGGGATCGGAAGTCTTTGAAAAGATATTTGCGAGTGTGTAATTCGCGGCCTCGGCAGAATCCAACTGGGTCGAGAAGCTAACCCGTCCGGTAGTGTCCGAACCTGGTCCATAGCAATTATACTCGGCGTAGAGGGCAGGAGTGACATTCCATGCAAGCCAGCCGGCAGTATTGAGAGCTGGCGGTTCGTAGCAATGTATGAAAGCTACTCTCGGCGCAGCCTGCCACGGTCTGCCAAGATAAAACGAAGTGATCGGATTCCCATCAAACCCGACAGAGTCAACCAGGATCGAGTCGTTAAGGAAAACGTAACCAAAGTTGGTCGTCGCGTTTGTGTTTGCGGCAGTCAGCGTACCACCATTGCGGATCTCATGAATAATGCAACTGTCGGTTACAACTATGTCTCTTCCGAACATGAAGTCTACCGACCCCTGGATCAGACAGTCCTTATTATAAATTCGGCCGACGCCGCTTCCTCCCCAGTTGTAGTAAGTATCCTGATAACCGAGGATATTGCAGTGATAGAAGACCTGACGATCTCCGTTGTTCATCACTGCCACAGCCTGAGCTGCTTGCGAAGAATTCTGGATGGTAATGTTCTCGGCTGTGAAGTCGCTGGCTGCAACATCGAGTGTGAATGAGCTGGAGGTCCCGATAGTTGTATTGCCAACCACCCTCCCTGAGTAATCGTCATAAGTCAGTATTGTACTATCGCGGCTCTCGCCTTCGAGGACAACATTGGTCTTAGAAGCTGCCAGAGTATCTTTTTCATAGTAACTGCCGTTCTTGACGTAGATGATCCATTCGCCGGTATAATAATCCGGCACGGCATCGAAAGCCGCCTGGATAGTTTTGTAATCACCGCTGCCATCCTGAGCGACAACTTTGATAACAGTAGGCGCCGTCGGTTGAGTAGTTAAAGTATCTACCGACCCGTAACCGGTCCCAGCGCTGTTTGTCGCATACGCGCGGACATAATAAGTCGTAGCAGGCGTCAGGTTAGCAAGGCCGCTTACGAAAGTGCCTAACCCGCTCCCATCGACAGTCACACTATCGGCAACTGTCGGTGAAGACCGGACGCTGTAGCACACGCCTCGTACTTTCACTGAGTCGCCTCCCCATGAAGTAATGCTGCCCCCAGCCTGTGCAGTCTTCGCAAGAACCTGCGTGACTCCTGCGGTCGTTACAGAGGGAGGCACAACTGAAGAGAGCGTCGTAAAACTGTCCACCACACCGTAAGCAGTTCCGGCAATGTTAGTCGCATACGCCGCGACATAATAAGTGATGCCAGGCGTGAGATTAGTAATGTTACTCGTAAATGGACCGGTACCTGTACCATCTTGTGTCGTGCTGTCTGCAATTGTCGGAGTCTTTTGAACGCTCCAGCATACCCCTCTTCCGGTGACGAGTCCGCCTCCATCTGATGATATAAGACCACCGCTGTATGCGAAGGTTGTCGAGATGTAAGAAGGGACTGTGGTGGTAATGCTCGGCAAAGAAGCGCTGACTCCCGTGGTATAACCTGCGATGACGACGTTCGCCAGGAACACAATCTTCGCATATCCTTCCGCTTTTGTATCATAGGGGTAGACTCTCAAATAAAATACCTGTCCTGTGCCTACGGTATCGGTTGGTATGATGCTTCCGAAAGTTGTGAACTGACTCTCGGATAGCGAAGTATCCTGAACGAGCACCGTTCTTGTTGAGAATGTAGAGTCATTGGAGTAGTAGACTGCTGCCCTCAGGTTCTTAGAATACTTCGCGCCCATTTGAAGTGACAGCGAATCGACAAAGAGTGTTCCACCCGGAGCAACGGTTGCGATATACTGGACATAGTAAGCTGAGTCGGGTGCACTTTCCGCGGGCCATGTGCTCTTTGCAGGAGTCGTCAATATCTCGTCTCCTTGTGTCGTACCGAGAAGCCCGAAACCGTAGCTGTACAAAGTACTGCTGAAGCTTTGCTGCTTCGCGACAATCAGGCCGGTAGTAACGGGATTCAGGTCCGTTGAATCAGGCCAGACCGCGGCAGTCGAAACCGGCAGCGGCTGAGTGGAACCATATATCGCGAGGTTGCCAACATACAAATACTTCGTGTTGCTTGCTATTCCTTCTTTCGCCCACGGGTATATTCTGATGTAAAGAGTTTGACCGTTGGTCACCGGAATTGTGAGACTGTCGAGCGTCGTGTCCGAGACGGCGTTGGATATGAGGCTGTCCCGCTCCATGATCTTTACCGAATCGATGAAGGTACTGCTCGTGGAATAATAGACGGAAGCATTGAGGTTGTGAACACCTTTGGCTCCGATCAACACTGAAATAGAATCAACTGTCAAATTGAAGTTGGTTTGCGGCCCAATACTGAACTGCACGTACCTTCCGCCATTAGCGACAGAGTCCGCTGGCCACGAACCTGTGCCTCCGCTGCCGCTTGTTGTCGCATCGGGTTTAAGTTTCTGGACGGCGTTGCTTGTCCCGGCACCCGGAATCTCGTACGCGGGAGTCAATCCTAAAATCACTTCCGGCGATGCTGATATGTTCCCTGATACGGTCATGGTTGACGCCGCACTCGTCAGCGGCCAGTTAGCCGTCGCGGACGTCTGAGCAAATGCGGGCACCGAGACGGCAAGCAGAAACGCTATTGGACCCGCAAATAGTCTCGTAGATTTCTCACTCATCTGTATATCGCCTCCTTCATCTATTGTACTTTGGGTTTCATAAATTGCCCGAGCAAAAGAACCGTATGCTCAGCTGGTCTTGCTTTCATGAGTTTGAAGGGACTTCTGTGTTCTGCCGGGATACGAAATTTTCACCAGTACTAAAGGTACCTGCTTTATAGTTTTTCAATTGGGTGCGACTTAACCGATAAAGAAAAGCGCGATGAACTTTCGAAGCGTCCCCGGATCCCATCTTATCCCAGTCCCTTAGTTGAGTAGTTTTCCTACCCTGGACCAGACCACTTTCGCGATCTGTTGCTGTCCCGGCAAATTCGGATGGAGGCCGTCAACATAATTGCCGGGCGACACTGCGTGAAGCAAAGACACAAAATGAACGGAGTCTTTCATCGCAAGCGCTTTGTAGCGTTTATCAAGAGTATTCAATGAGCGCAAAGTGTTTTCATTGTACTTCTTCCTGATATTAGTCCTCGACATGGCAGCCAAATCTATCTCGCAGGGAGATAGTATCACTATCTTCATATCGGGATTAGCTGCGCGAACAGTTTTGATCATCCAATCAACGTTCCGAACACAAATAGAGACCATGCTGTCATTTCCATCTTTTAGATCGTTTACGCCGAGAAAGATCATGATGGCACGGGCATCCGGATATCTTTTCAGTATGGGCAAGATTTCTTCCCTGTCGGAGGTCTTTCTGCCGTTGCGCCCCTCGTTGATAAATCGTATATCATAGTGCAACTCCGCGAGGAAGTAAACCCAGCTGTGACCGTTAACCTTAGCACCGTGAGTTATAGAATCACCAAAGCAAATCACTTCAGGCTTTGTTATAGTTTTTATCATGGCAGGACCCATCGTCAAGGCCGCAGACAACACTGCGGCGAACCATATCGTCGAAGCTCGTCGGTTCATCAAACCTTATAGGCGAAACTCGATCCTACCTTACAATTATCATCTTCCTCACGGCGGAGAAGCTTCCCGCAGTGAGTCTGTAAAAATAGACACCGGACGGAAGACGGCTTCCATCGAAACTGACGGAATAGTTACCCGGAGTCTCTCGCTGATCAACGAGTGTCTCTACTTCCCTGCCAAGGACATCGAAGACACGCAGGGTGACCCAGGCTGAAGAGGCGACCTGATAATCGATAACCGTGGACGGGTTGAACGGGTTCGGATAATTCCGGTAGAGCCCGAAGCTCGTCGGGTTCGTGGCATCATGACCTTCGACCGATGTTACAGTGAAATTCCCGACACCGAAAGAACCGAGTGCGGTTATCCCTCCGCGCGAGACTGTGTACGGCTCAGATGTAAGTTGAGTGGTGTAGCTTCCCGTTCCGGCCTCCGCGGTGGCAATGGAATCGTTAATATTGAAAATCTTTGCATCGCCGGAGCGGTCGGCGGCAAATCCAGCGTCTTCAGCTTCAGCCATCCATCCGAACTTCAAGGTGCAATTGACGCTTCCCGGCGTAGATTTCGAAATATTCCATTTTGTATTCACGCGTCCGCTGTTTTCGACAAGTAAATCGGTGTCCGTCTCCGCCGAAACTGTGAAGGTGTCCGGCGAAGTCGAACTCGCAATCCAAACCGGAGAATATCCAAGTGAAGTACCCACCGGGAAAATCGTTTGCGTTGCTCCGACACCCGGAACTCTTAGGGCGCCGCCGCTATCGGTGACAACATAGCTGGTGGAGGAGCCTCCGTTGACATCTGCCGCAATGATATTGTTGTGCCCGATAAAAAGCTTGTCACCGACAAGATTCAGATTTCCGTTGACTATGAGGTTTGAATTGGCCACGGTGGTATCCTGCTCGACAGTCAGGTTGCCGAAAGTTGAATCGTATCCCGGCCCTCCGAGAATGCTTACGGCGCTCGCGGTGTGAATGTAATTGCTCAAATTGCTGATGCCGTAGACCGATGCACGCGGGAAGGAAGGGCTGCCCGGGCAGGCATTGTAGTAAGAAGCTGTGTCACCGATTGTCAGTGTATCGGAGACCGATAGCGGTGCCGCGTCATTCAATACCGCGTCTGCAAATATGGCAAGGCTGCCGCATTTGGTCGACTGCCCGGCTCCAACGGTTACCGAGTCTCCGCATAGGATGACTGCGTATTTCGTAGAGTCCGGAACCGCACCGCCTTCCCAGGTCGACGGCGAATCCCAGTTCCCTCCGCCCGTACCGTTCGTAAAAATCGCGGGACTGAACGATCCACTGATTTCATATATAATCTGCGAGCCACTTGTGACACTTACGGAAGTGTTGCTGGTATAAACACTCGCATTCCTCACTTCAACGCCGTACTTACCCTCGATGTTGACATTCTTGAGAACGACATCTCTCATCGGCGTTTCAGGCAATCCTACGATGGCAGATCCGGGATATGAAGTACCGCCTGAGTCTGACACAAGGCTGTCTATTATGATGTCGTGGAAGTATGGAGTCACAGCAGTAATCTTCTGCGCTGGATCCGATTGCGAAGGAATATTCGGATAGTATTCAGTGAACCAAATCGGATGCTTAACGTGATTCATCGTAATGTTGCGATAACTCACGTGCCTGACATTTCCGCCTGCTCCACGATAAGACTTTATTCTCAGACCGTTATCTGTGCTGTCGAATGTACAGTCCCAGACGAACATGCTGTCCACACCGCCATTTGTCTCGCTTCCGATCGAGATCCCGTGGCCGTGTATAAGGGTGTTGTTCCAAATGAAAATGTTCGACGATCCTGCATTCGGATTAGACGAATCATAATTACCGGACTTTATTGCAATGTTGTCGTCGCCGGTATTGATGTGGCAACCCGTTATGTAAACAAAATGACTCGTTGCAGGATCGATGCCGTCGGTATTTGGAGAGTTAGCCGGAGCAAAGATGGTGACGTTTGTTACATTGACATACCAGCAGTATTCCAGTGAGACATGAAACTGCGGTGAATTCTGGAGAGTAACATTCTCAATCAAAATGTGCTGAGAGTGGCTCAACTTTATCAGTCTGGGTCTGGAAGATATGGTCCCGTTGTCATAGGCAGTCCACCATTCTTGACCATTGCCGTCAATTGTTCCCCCGCCTGTGATTGTTAGACTGTCGGCTCTGTCCGATGCAATCAGAGGCTGAAGATTACTCGGCACCGGATATGATGTGTCGTAACCCGCCGGGTAGTATGCCTTCATATTCGGTGTCCCCAGAAGGGTTGCAGAGCTGTCGATCTTGAGAGTAACATTGCTCTCGAGAGTTATGGGACCGGTGAGAAAAACTCCCTTTGTAAATTCCACTACACCACCGCCCGCATTGCTGCAACTGTCGATCGCCGCCTGAATTGCCGTTGTATTATCTGTAACGCCGTCGCCGACAAAACCTGTCGTCTGTCCGAATAAGTAGATAGGGAACAGACTAATCAAAAAGAAGAATCCAACAAACTTCATCATATCTGATAATTCCAATTGTTCTTGAGACTGGGACATGGTTCCGAAGAGATAGGTAGGCGAGGGTACGAAGCCTCGCCTACCGCATAATCCTATTTCACGAACATCATCCGCTTCGTCTGACTCCAGTTTCCTGCCTGGATACGATAGAAATAGACGCCGGAACTAAGGCTCGCCGCATTGAAGGTTGCTGTGTAATCACCGGCATTTGCCTCGCCGCTGAATATCGTGGCAACTTCCTGTCCCAGTACGTCGAATACTTTCACCGTTACGAAGGACCTGCTCGGTACTCCGAATTGAATCGTCGTCGACGGGTTGAATGGATTCGGATAATTCTGGTCAACATAGAAATGCTGGGGCACCAGCAAATCCTTCTGTTCCACACCGGTCAGCAGTTTTCCGCCGTCATACGAAATCTTTCCGCTCGGTCCGAGCGTAAAGCCGATGGTGTTATCAAATATCCCGGCTTTCAAATCGAGCACGCCATTGATCGTTGTCACCTGCGATAATGTTACACCCGCTGTGTCGTCAATAGTCAGATTGTTGACCGTCGCCGGTAGTCCACTTCCAGTCTTTTGCGCGACTGTACCATTATACACATAGTTCGCTTCGCTGCTAAATACTCGTGCCGAATCCACTTCAATGTTTCCTGTGTTGGGATTCGCGTCTGTGGAAGCCGTGATACCGTCAGGGCTCCCAATGCCGAGTGTACCACCAGGGCTGAGGATGAAATTCTGTGTTCCCATAATTGTGTCTTGCGCATCTATGTTGAGTGTGCCATTGACTACAAACGCACCTCCACCGTTAGGCGCAAGGGTCTGAGCCGATCTCCAATAATGTCCGCCGGTAAATGTCACGTTGGCACCCGCGGCAACTGTGTCCCATACGGAGCACTGCGGGGGACCTGAATGAGAGAAGGAGACGTTGGTCCCGAGCGTAACAGTCTGCGGCTTCGTGCCCGTGAAATTGATATCGAAATTACCCATCGAGTTCACGCCAAACTTGGCGGTGCTGTCGAAGCTCAGATTGCCTTGAACATTCACCGTCGCATATTGATTGGGACTCTGATTGCTTCCGGAGTTGCTTCCCGCAGCAAGGCGTCCACCGTTGATGAAAGATAGATTGCCCTTGATATTGAATGTGCCGATAGCACCAAGGTCATCTTCGCTCGTAATAGGTGAAAACCTTGCAATTTGCGGCGCCGTAGAAGGATCTCCAACCGTTACGTTACCGTCAACATCCCATGTACAAGACAGAGGGACAGTCGCGCTGACTCCCATGTCGACAGCGGCCCAGTTGCCGCTGACAACCGTGACGCTTCCCTTCACTTGGTGAACAAAGCCTGTAACTCCGGCACTCGCGGCTGCACTAACGGCGATTCCTCTAAAATAATCACCCTGCCCAACGGCAACCGTCAGATTTCCTTCGATTGTCAGATTGGCACCGCAGGCCGGGCCACTTGAATTGCTATTCTGCTCGATTATGACATTACCAAAAGTCGAGTCCGACTGGTTCCAACCAAGAGTAGCATTTCCGCTTGGGCCAAGGATAAAAGTGCTCGTCGGGTCAATTGTGTACCCTGATGCACCGGCTGGCCATGCCTTGGCGGAATCGGTGTTGTTGATGTACATTGCGCCCGCTCCTATGCTAAACGCACCCGTCATCACAATACCCTGTCCGAGGACATTAAGTTTCGCGCCGGACTGTATGTCGAGCGCACCGCAGCCGGTTTGGGCAGAAAGGCTGGTCCACACGGAGTCGTTTGACGCTATCGTCACATCACTCCCGGCCGGAGGCACCTGGCCTCCCTGCCAGGTGGTACCTGAAGTCCAGGCTCCACCACCAGTCCCGTTAGTGGTGTATTGTGCTTTCGCAGAGTTGATTCCGAGGAAGAAGCAAATCGCAAGGCTCAATGTGGCAACTGGCACAGCCCGTCCGACTTTAAACAAAGTCAGAACTCTTGCATGAAATTTCGATTGTACCATAATCCTCTACGTACCTCCTTTTAAGTTGCGACTCGCCTAAAGGCGAGTCGCAATCATTGTTGATGCTTACCTGTTATTTCATTAATACAATTTTCTTTATCTGTCGCTGGCTGCTGCTCTGCAGGACGCTGAAGTAGACTCCCGAAGCGAATGAACTGCCGTTGAAGTCAACTTCATACAGGTGGCCCGGTTGAGCATTGCCGGAGAATAGAGTCGCGACATGTTGGCCCAGGACGTTGTAGACCTCCAGTGAGGCCATCCCGGTTTTCGCGACACTAAACTGTATCCTGGTCGTCGGGTTGAACGGATTCGGATAGTTCTGATACAGCTTGAACTCGACCGGGACAGTTGGAGCTTCATTGATTCCGGTGGTAATAAAATGACCCACAACGAAATCTGTACCGAAAGTGTCGACTCCAGCTACCGAGGTGGGGATAAGAGCAGTGATACCGCCTCTCGACAAGGTGTAAGGCTGGCTGCTGAATTGCGTCGTGTATGATCCTGACCCCTGTTCAATTACTGACGAGTCCGCAACCAGATATATCTTAGCATAAGCCGACCGGTTCTGGGCGAAAACGGAATCTTCTTCTGATGCCATCCAGCCGAACTGCAGAGTGAATGGGCTGGCATATTTGGTCTTCAGAATGTGCCATCTTACATTTACCCTGCCCAATCCATTCGTGGTTGCCGTGCTGTCCGGCTCAACTGAAACGGAAACGCGATCGGAGCCGGTAGGGAGAGTTACCCACGCAGGGGCGTATCCATAATCTGTACCAACAGGGAAGATAACCTGAGTTGCGCCGACACTGGGTACCGTTAAGTTGCCGGTGGAATCGGTCGTGACATAGCTGGTCGGAGAGCCTCCGGACACCGCTGCAGCAACGACGTTATTAGTATCAAGAACGAGGTTGCCGTTAGTCATGGTCAACGTTCCGGTGACATCTGTGCTCTTCGATAGAGATACGTCCTCTGAATTATCTACCGTGAGATTCTTTACGGCGCCCGGAAGCATAGAGCCCGTTATCTGATGTACGGTGCCGTTGAAAACAAACGAGGCTCCAGGATTCAAAGTTACCGTTCCTGAAGTTGTAATGCTTCCATTCAAACCGAGGAAGTTCCCCGTCATGATTGTCGAGCCGGAATCGGCGGTAAAGTTTCCGCTTCCTCCAATAGAGCTCGTGTCCATAACTAATGTTGCACCGGTATCGACTTCAATCGGAAGTCCGCCGCCGCTGTATGAAACGTTCTGGAGAGTTATATACTGGTACCCGGATTGAGGCTTGCCGGACGAGGCTA
This sequence comes from Bacteroidota bacterium, assembly GCA_021818875.1. GTDB lineage: Bacteria > Bacteroidota > Ignavibacteria > Kryptoniales > JAKASW01 > JAKASW01. The sequence continues at coordinate 16,379 of JAKASW010000009.1, read as the reverse complement.
ATGGTTTCTTAAAGACCAGCACATCGTTCGTTCCGGATACCTGTGTTGTGACATTCGAAAGTGTCAGTGAATCCGCGTAGAAATTCCAGAATACAGTTGGGCCGGATCCTCTTGACAAGCTGAAGTTGCCGCCGGTTGCCGTGATGTTGCCGTAGCTATTGACGGTTATATCGGCGGGACTCCCCGATCCATTCGATGCGAACTGGCCGGCCGTCAAAAGAATGCTGCCCTTGATAGTGATTGTGTTAGGCGTCCCCGCACCCGGACTTGTCAGATAAACACGGGCGCTTCCTGTATTGTTCACGGTCAGATTGCCGTTGATGGTGTTATCATACATCGCCAGGTCTTTGTTCGAAGAGAAAGCTGCATCAATCACAAGATTATAGAATTCCTGGTTTGCGTTGAAACCGGTCGTGGAGGAAATTTTCCCGGCCTCACCGGTAATCAGGCAAGTGGAGCCGGTTTCCCACGTCGAGGTCGGTATTCCTGCCACGCCGCCGCCATTATGAGCGAGCTCGTAAACACTGGCACTATCAAACACCACATTGGCGCCACTTGCTTTGAGGCCCGCAACATCTTTCAAATAGCCGTCGACGAGAAGACTGCCGCCCACTGAGTCTACCGCGTCAACCGTAACCGTGTCGCCTTTGTTAATGAACACGTTCACTTCGCCGTCAGGAACCACAGTAGGCGTTGTGTTCCAGCCTGTGCCATCCCATTGCTTCCAAACAGAAAGTGAACTCCACGGACCACTCTCGACGGAACCATAATCGCCGAACTGCGGAGTAACATTCAAAACAAATTTTCCGACGCCGAATTCTCCCAGAGTGCTGATCCCGCTTCGTGAAAGTGTGTAAGGTTCGGCTGTAAATTGGCTGCTGTAGGCGCCCAAACCGACTTGCTTGTAGTATGGACTCAAGCTATAAATTTGCGCGTATGCGGAAGGATCGGATGCGAATGCAGGATTCTCCGCTGCTGCCATCCAGCCGAACGCCAGCGTAGAGACTGCGTCGCCAGGGTGGCTCTCCAAGACATTCCACTTTACGTTAACTCGTCCGACACCTGCAGGGACTGAAGAATCAGCCATGGCAGAAACTGAGAAAGTATCTGCCGTTCCGGTATTAGTTATCCACAGCGGAGAATATCCTTCCGCAGTCGTTCCGACCGGGAAAAGAACCTTCGTCGTTCCGACGTTTGGGATTCCTAAATAGCTTCCGGTGCTGTCTGTGACTAAATAATTCGCGGATGAACCGCCGACGAGAGTAGTCGCCATGACATGGTTGGTGTTGAGGATCAGTTGACCGCTTACAAGATTTAGAGTATCAGCGACACTTACGGATCCACTCAATGTCAGGCCAGCTGGGTTGTTGACAGTAAGACCATTCACTTCCGCCGGCAGTAAAGCACCGGTCACCTGCGCCACGGTACCGTTGAAGACATAATTGGCATAAGGGCTGAAAGTGTTCCCTCCAGCATTTGTGAGATTACCGTTGAGGCCGCCGGCCTGAGCAGTAACCAGAGTCGCGGCTGAGTCCAGCACAAACTTCGCCGAGCTTCCTGCAATGACGCTTGTTCCCAGGTCAAGCGTTGCGTTTGTATCGACTTCAAACGCCATTCCGCCCGTGTATTTCACCGTGCCGGCTGTGGCAAAAGCGTGCGAAACGCCGCGAGCGAAAATCCACTTTGAAGAATTGTTAGAGGTTTGCAGCGTCGTGCCGTCTGCCGTGGAGAACGTATCTCCGTAGCAGTACCATGTTACAACTCCACCGCTTCCTCCGCTGACGTACAATACGCCAGAATTGACATAGATATTTCCGCTGTCGATGATCGTGTAGGTTTGGGTGCTGCCTGACCCGGTCGTGGTGAGCTTCCCACTATTTACGATGATATTGCCAAGTATCTTGACGGTTATCGGATTCCCACCGTTGGCATTGTTGTTCGACATACGAAACTGTTGACTCGAAGGAACAGAAACAACAAGATCTCCGCCTATTGTGTTTCCGTTCCAGGCTACATTGAGACCAGTCGTCTGACCCGCACAATCCCATACAAAATTGTAGAAGTTCTGATTCGCATTTGATGGTGCGCTTGAGGTAGCGCCGGTCACAAGGCAGGTCGATCCCGTGTTCCATATTGCTGATGGAATAGAGCCGCCATTCTCTGCATGCTGGTACACTCCGCCGCTGCCGAAAGCCAGCAACGACTGGCCCGCAGAGTTAGTGTCCGCAACCAATTTTCCCTGGTTCACAAGAGTATCGGTGATTGTCACCGCACCTGCGTAGATCGAGTCCGTGGATTGGATCGTTATCTTCGGTTCATTGCCGGTGGGAGCCACAGTCGCAGCCACCCACGCCGTTCCATTCCATGTTTGCCATGCTGCCGCGTTGCTCCAGTTCCAGGGACCTGTTGCCACGGGTGAATTAGATCGATATTCGCCGGTAGTCTGTGCAAACAGCAAGCTGCTTCCTGGAACAGATGCAAAAGTAATCAGAACTAGTAGCCCCAAGGCAGTCGTTCTTTTCTTCATGATTCCTCCTTCTTCGTTTTTTTCTGGTTTCTATTTGTGAACATGTTTTCAGAATTACGATAAAGAGCGAGGGCGACAAGGGACAACACGCGGAATAAGCCTTGTCTGGTGCTACTCAAAACCTACGGGCGTTAGATTACCGTTCAAGTGAACGTTTACTTAACCGATAACTTAACTGCCTAGATAGTTTACCTTTCTCGTATTAAAATGTCAAGTGCTTTGTTTGAGAAAGTTACTCGGCTGAAGGATTCGTTCTGCTAAGGCGGATGCCAACATTCTTCAAGTTCGTCACCTCTCCACCCTTCCCGAGCCGCTTCCTTTCGCCAGCTTGTCCACTTCGTCTAAAGCCACGAGATTAAAGTCGCCAGGAATGGTCTGTTTGAGACAGGAAGCGGCAACAGCAAACTCGAGCGCATCTTTAGTGTTTTCTTTCCTGAGCAGGCCATAAATGAGCCCGCTTGCAAACGCATCACCGCCGCCGACTCTATCGATAATTTGAATATCATACCTTCTTGAACGGTATGGTGACCTGCAATTCTTATCATCGTGCAACAGCCCGCTCCAGCCATTGTGCGACGCGGAATAACTTTCCCGCAGAGTGATCGCGACGGCATCGAAATGAAACCGCTCTTTCAGCCTCATTGCAAGCTCGCCGTAAGCACCTTCGTCGAGCTCAGCACTCTCCACTTTGCTGGAGCCTGCTTTGAGACCAAGGCTTTTCTCTGCATCCTCCTCGTTAGCAATACAAACATCCACATATTCCATCAAGGGCACCATCACCGATTGCGCTTCACGGGTAGTCCATAGCTTCGCTCTGTAGTTCAAGTCCGCACTTATAGTCGCGCCGACTTTCTTAGCAGCTTTGCAGGCTGCGACCAACGTCTCCTGCAGCTTCTTTCCCAATGCAGGAGTGATCCCCGTCCAGTGGAACCACTTCGCTTCAGAAAACACCGAATCCCAGTCAAGTTCCTCCGGACTCAAATCGGTGACTGAAGAGTGCGCCCGATCGTAAATGACCTTCGAAGCTCGCTGGCTCGCCCCTGTCTCGAGGAAATAGATCCCCAGTCTTTCACCGCCGCGAACAATGAAATCTGTCCTGACGCCAAATTTCCTAAGACTGTTTACAGCGGATTGGCCGATCTCGTGTATTGGTAGCTTCGAGACGAAATAGCTCTCGAATCCGTAGTTTGCCAGTGCCACTGCCACGTTCGCTTCGCCGCCTCCGTAGTTCAAATCGAACGACTGCGACTGGATGAATCTTGAGTAGCCCGGAGTCGAGAGCCGAAGCATTATCTCACCCATCGTGACGATTTTATACGACATAAAAACCTTTCATATATTACGACTCGCGGATTTCAAATTCTGAATTTAGAATCAATGATTAGCTCTCTCTGCTCGAATACTCTCCATAAGGATTTTTGCGTTGTCAGTAAGGACTGTATAGTTCTCCGACTCGATCGCCTTCTTGTCAAGCAGAGCGGTCCCGACACCGACCGCACAAGCTCCTGCTCTCAACCAATCACCGGCATTCGTGAGTGTCACACCGCCCGTCGGCATTAGTTTCAGATGCGGCATCGGAGCCAGCACTCCTTTGAAGAATGCCATCCCGACAACGTCTGCGGGGAATACTTTCACTACATCGGCACCAGCCTCAAAGGCTGTTTGGATCTCCGTAGGAGTGAATGCGCCCGGCATCGCAGGGACACCGTTGCGGTGTGCCATCTCCACTATATCCTTTTTGAATATCGGACTCACTACGTAGTTCGCACCGGCGTCGATCGCTCTTTGGGCCGTGTTTGCATCGAGTACCGATCCGACCCCGACATTCATATAAGCACCGATCTCCTTGTTCGCATCGGCGATCACTTCAATTGCGTTCGGTACGGTCATCGTGATTTCAATTCCCGATACACCGCCCTCGTAGATTGCCTTCGCGACTTTGATCAGTTTATTCGGATCAGAAAGCCTTATCACAGCCACTGCGCCGCATTCGAGCAGCGATTTTATTACTTCTTCTTTTTTCAAATGCCTGAGTCCTTAAATCAAACAGTCAAGGGTACACCAACGTGCTTATTCCTTACGCAAGTCTCTCGAACAATAAGCTCGGTCGGTATTTGCACGCGCTTTGGCTTGAAGTCATCTGAATCGCGGATGTGTTCCAGGACCAGTTCAATTGCCGTCCTCCCGATTACATCCGTGGGTTGATTCACAAACGACATTTCCGGTTTAATAAACCGGCTTATGTTGCTGTTGCCGAAGCAAACAATATCGATATCATCCGGTATTCTCATCCCTACCTCTGAAATCGCCGCATACATTCCCAGAGCAACCGGGTACGTAACGGCGAGAACAAACTCCGGAAGGTTGCCGCTCCTGTACATTTTCATAAAGCCTTCATAACCGTAACTTTCACCGAAGCCTCCATAGACTACCCAGTCCTGATTGATCGGCACACCGTACTGCTTCATTGCATCAGCAAAGCCTGCGTACCTGTTCTTCCCGATGTTGATCTCTTTGTAACCGCCGAAGTGTCCGATCTTCCTGTAGCCGTTTTTTATTGCCTGTTCGGTAGCCTTGAACGCGCCGCCTCTGTCGTCGACTGTGACATGGCTGGTTCCCTTTATGTCCATCACCCGATCCATGAATACCAACGGCACTCCTCTGTCGAGCGCTTTCTCAAAAATCGCTTTGTCTTTTGTTTGCTGTGAGATGGATACGACAAGTCCGTCAACCCTCATCGCAAGAAGTGTCTCTATGTGCTTCCTCTCCCTCTCGGCATTTTCCTGCGAGACCGTCAATGCAATGTCGTAATTGTTGATGAATGCCGTATCATAGATTGACTCGATGAGTGAACTGAAGAAAAAATGTGCGATTTTCGGTACGACGACTCCGATGGTGTTCGACTTTCGAGACGATAGATTGCGGGCCGCGAAATTTGGAGTATAACCAAGTTCTTCCGCCGTCTTCTTCACCCGCTTTGTTGTCTCTTTTGAAATATCCGGATGCCCGCGCAAAGCCTTAGATACAGTAACCTTCGAGACGTTCAACTTCTTTGCGATATCGCTCAGTGTAATGTGCGCCTTGTTATTCACAAATTCTCCTATTGATGGTTCAACACAATTACTTTCCCGATAACTTTACCAATATAACTATAGTTAAGGAAGGAATCATACTCGTGGGACACCATCTTCTCGCAAGAACGGGCAGATCGGCCGGCTCACAGTTTATATGTCTTCTTCGCTAACCCATAGGCAAGGTCCTTCACGATCCCGGCTGCTTCTTGCTTATCCATAATATGACGCGCCACCTGACCTGCGAGGAAGTTTGAGTCGATGCGCCTTGCCAGGTCGTGCCGGGCGGGAATCGAGACAAACGCACGCGTGTCGTCCGTGAAGCCGACCGTGTTGTACACCCCCGCAGTCTCGAGCACTCTCTCACGATATCTTGTCATCCCCTGGATGCTGTCATGGAACCACCATGGCGCTCCAAGCCTCATCGCCGGGTAGTGCCCGGCAAGCGGCGCGAGCTCGCGTGAATAAGTCGATTCATCGAGGGTAAAAACTACTACCGTAAAACTCGATTTATTGCCGAAGGTGTTCAGGAGTTCGTGCATGTTTCTGGTGTACTCAGTCTGAACGGGTATGTCTCCGCCCTTATCAAGTCCGAACTTCTTGAAAACGGCAATATTGTGGTTGCGCATAGCTCCCGCGTGGATCTGCATAACCAATCCGTCTTCAACGCTCATCCTCGCCATTTCCATCAACATGTTGGCTGTGAACTCTCGTGATTCCTTTTCGGTGGCTTTCCCCCTCAGCGCATTCTTGAAGATCGCTTCTGCCCTCGTCGGTGACATCCTGTGAGCATAAGGACTCTCAACACCCTGATCGGTGGAGACCGCACCCATCGACTTGAAATACTCCCTGCGTTTTTCCAGTGCCTCGATATATTTCTTGTAGGATCTCACTTCTATTCCCGATGCTTTGCTGAGGTCCCGAATCGCATTTTTCCAGCCGGGCAAACCAATATTTACGACCGGATCTGGCCTGAAACAGGGAATTACTTTCCCTTTGAGGTCGGATTTCTGCAGGGTCTTGTGATGTTGCAGTGAGTCTCCAGGGGCGTCGGTAGTTGTGAGTACCTCCAATCCGAATCTCTCGAACAAAGAACGCGGGCGAAACTCCCTGGTTTGCAGCTTCTCCGCCATGTGGTCATAGATCCTCATCGCATTAGTCCCGTTCAGTCTCTCTTCAACACCGAACACCTCTTCAAACTCATGTGCAAGCCACACACCCGTCGGAGTGCCGGAAAATAAATAAAAGTGGTCGGCAAAAAGTTGCCATATCTTCCGATGATCTCGTTCGACAGGTGTACCATCTTGCGTCGGGACTCCGAGAGATTCGAGCTGGATCCCTTGCGAGTAAAGCATCCTGTAAATGTAATGGTCCGGTATCACGATCAGCTCCGCCGGGTCGGGGAAAGGCTCGTTCTCAGCAAGGATTCTTGCATCGACGTGGCCATGAGGGCTGATGATCGGAAGATTCCTTACGCTTTCGTATAACTCATAAGCAATCTTCCCGACGATCTCATGTGGATCAAAAAACCGGTAATCATTCAAAACCTTGTTAGTCATAGAATTGATTTACTTTCTCTTTGTTGGCAGCAGCCAACCACAGATTGCCGTACAGCCAGCGTTCCGCGACAGGTTGCGCTTACCGAAGTGAGCACGGTAACAATCTTTGGGAGGCGTCATCGGGCTAAAACGACATTACCAGGGAAATGCGATTCACACCGCTGAATATCAGCATCCTGGAATACGAGTAATTTACCTGCAGTTCGTTTCCGGCCAATACGGTATTCAGCCCGACACCCGCTGACCAGGACTGAAGGCTGCGGTTTGTCTGGTACCCTCCTCTCAGCGCAAGCATACCGAGGAATTTGTATTCAACTCCCATGTTGAAGCGCTCCGAATAGTTGTTGGAATGGAGGAAATCCACCGCAAGGGTAAAAGCAGTCCCTTTGGAATGATCTTTATCTACAAAGTCGAGCAAGTCGATTGCAGCTCCCATAGTAAATGTGAGCGGAAGTTGTTCAGCGATAAGCTCGCGGGTTATGTCTGATGAAAAGTTCCTGATCGCCATTCCGAATCTGAAGTCATTGAACAAAGTAGTGTACTTCACTCCGAGATCGAATGCAAGCTTGGTCGCGTCGTTCTTCGTGGTCATCCCGTTGACAAATGTGTTGTCGCCAAGGTCCTGGCCAACCAGGCGAGCATTGCCTCCCACTTCGAATTGAGTGTTTATCTTTTTTGCGTATGTGAGTCCGACCGAATATGCACCGACATTAGTAACCGGACCGTTGTCGATGTAGCCGCCCATAGGATTCAGGCTCGTGCCGTTTATCGTTCCGTAGTTAACCGACAGGACACTGAATCCGATGGCTCCGTAATTGTCGAGATTCCATGCTACCGCGCCTGCATAGTAGTTGATGTCGGCAATCCACTGCGTGTAATCGAGGACCACGTTGAACTTGGCCGACATCTCTGCCATTCCGGCGGGATTGTAGAATATCGCATCGGCTCCGGTTCCTACGGCATAATAGGCTTCCCCCATCCCACTCGCTATGGGAGATATGCTGACAAGCTGAAAGTTCATTGTGCTCTGTGCCACCTTGTTGATTGTAACCTGCGCATGGGCAGCAGAAATTGTCAGGCATGTAAGTGCGATGAACGCGGCTAACTTCGACCTCTTGTTAATCAATCTTCTCATCGCTCACCTCACAACCAGAAATTTCTGATAGGATACGCTTCCGTCGGGCGTTTGGAAGACCGCTATGTAGACACCGCTGTATATTACCTGTTGGCTCGAAGTGAGCATTGTCCAAGTTTCGGAGCCGCCGGTTGTTCCCGGTGAAGGGTGATGGATGGTTTGGACGAGATCCCCGTTTTCTGTGAAGATCTTTATGGTACAGACGGCAGGTAAATTATAGAAGACTATCGCCCTCCCGTCCGTAGCGCCGAGCCCCCCACTCGCAGAATAGAGGAGCGGATCCTCGATATTGTACGGGTTGGGGACTATCCTGATCTTCGAAAGGTCGTTCTGGGAAAAGTTCGTGGGCCTGACAAAATAGAAGTTCGGATACAACGCCCTTCCGCTATACATTATTTTGCCCCGCGTCGTAGGATCAGCATCAGGATCGTTGTAGGGTATCCTGGCCTTTGATTGAATGTAGTAATAGATTTGTGCACCATAATACCCGATAGAGTCGTTGAACACATGAGTAGCGGCCAGGTCGGTCGAATCGGAATTATATACCGGCTGATAGAAGACAGTGTCGAAATTCGAAACCCTCCTCATTATTCTGTAGCCATCAAAGTTCGGCATCTGTTCTGCCGCGGGATCCGACCATTGAATTTGAATTGCACCCGCAGTCGGGGTTACGGTGACAGTCTGCGGAGGAGGCGGCGCCTGCGGGATATCATAGTTGTGATCGAAGTTCCACTTTGCACGCCAGGCACTGAGCATGACTGAGTCGATTCCCAGACTGATCCAGCGATCCTTGATCATGTCCTCCTGAGTCGCACTGGCAGGAAATTGGAAGTTGCTCGGAAGCAGCCCAGTGCGCGGGTTCCAACCTGGAATTTGAGAAGCATTCGGCGGATCAGCGAGAGTCCCATTCAACCACTCCTGACCGATCTCTTGACCGACACGGTATCCTATGCCGGCGAACCCACTGGCATAGACGATGTGCAGTTTCTGGCCCGGATAAAAAGTGTACGGACCAAAGCTGCAGCTTCTGTACGAAATTCCCTCATACTGCCCAGCCGGATTAGCAGTGTAATCGGCCGTACCAAGTTCATCGTTGTTGAATCCATGATAAGTACCAGGGATCTCACCGCTCATCGGGTAAGCAGCCGAGAAGGCTCCTCTGATTGCGTAGAAGTTCTTGTTCCCATACAAGTCGCTCGCCTGATTGAACGGGATAGCAGTGGCTACTCCCATGTATGTCACCTTCGGTTCGAGAGGATCATCGATATCTTGTGTTGAGTCGGTGTATGGTTCCTTGGAGGCGTGAAGTATTGCGTAGTAGTTCATATTAGGCGCAAGGAGCCGCCCGTTCTGTGAGACTTGCGGTGCTCCCATGTCATCGCCGGGAAGTTTCGGGTTGTTTGCGCTGTATTCATAAAAGACTCTCATGGAATCCCCCGGTCGTCCACCATAATAATGCTGCCAGACCATGGTAGGGTCGAACGTTCCCTGAGGATTGCTCCCGTTTGAGTAGTACATGTTTGCTCCAGTCTCCTGCATGTTTATGTAAAGGCTGTCGAGCGTATCGGGTCCGACATTCGTGAACACAAGATCTGTGATGACGTAGTTATCATTATAATTCTGCGACCATGCATAGACCTTTCGATCTATTTCCACACCGAGGATCGTAGAGTCGACAACTTCTGCCACCTCGTCGTAGGTGTGATTTGCAAAGCCAGGATAACTTGGGTTGTACGCCCCAAACAGAGAAATATTTCCTGCCGCACCTCCGATCTGGATAGTGGGATACCGATATCTGAGATAGTTGGTCAAAGGCACCGTCACTCTGCCTACCGGCATCGAGTCGGTGACCGTGGAATAGACCGCGACCGTCTCGATTGAATCAGTAAGCGGGTTGAACCAATGTGTTGCAGTCAAGTAGATCCCGGATCCAGTGAACGCCTGCGCATATTGAGACCTGTCTGCTGCAATGCCGTAGTCATTCGGGAAAAAACCACCGATCGGGTTGAAGTTCATTTTTCCACCGTTAGCCGGCATTCCGAGCCAAAGTCGCCCGAGACGAATCGTCGTCGTTTCAAGCTCGGGTGACTGAGATTGAGCGAAAGTCAACGCACCTGTAAACAACAGCATGAGTAGTACAATCGCGGGGATCCCTCTGAACCTACCTTCGGGTTTTCTGTAATCAAGAAATCTCATGAGAATCTCCATTGGTTGAGCTTTCAAAAATCGACTCTTATTCCGAACCAAATGTCTCTGGGCTGACCGTACAGGAACAAGCTCGCGTAGTCAGGGTCGTTGATATATGGCTTGCTGCTCGACCTCAGGTCACCAACATGGTCGTGACCGGGGATGTACGAACCGGGGTTCTGTGCACGGAGCTGATCGTATGCCGGAGAATTATACATCGGAAGGTGCAGCGACATGAGATACTGCGCCTCATCCGAATTGTTCGGCGCATAGTCGTTCGATGAAGTAAGATCGCTTGAAAACGCGTACATGTTCCCCATTTCGTTCACTTCCATATCCAGTACGTTCGTAACATTGACGTATGCGGCAATGTTTATTCCACCTACCTTAAACATTCTCGTCAATTTCAAGTCGAGCCCGTAATAAGCAGGCCACTCCATGTTGTCGCTGACGTGGACATCGTTGAGCGGGTTCCATGTGAAATAATCTCCCGCCTGCCATTCTCCAAAGAATGTCAGTTCCCAATCTCCGAGCAGATCGAGCCCGCCGGGTTGCGGCCCCCAATGCGTAGGAGACCTGAAGGTTACATCTGCATTCACGCGGGGTTGAGGAAGCGTGGGAACCTCATTCGCCTGGTACAGATTCGACTGATCAGTAACCGGGATATCGTATATGTATTGATCTCCCGTATTGCCGGTCTTCGTAAGCATATAGTTGAAATTTACCCAGCCGTTAATCCAGGAGTTATCGTTTTTCGATAGATTCACCTCGACACCCTGGATACTCTGATACTGGTTGTTAAGATAACCAGTATAGTTGAGACCAAGAGATGACCCGACAGTCTGATATGTGACCTGACCTTCCTGACCCGATACATCTTTGTAGTAACCGGAGACCCGCAACATCAGTGACGAGTATACATTATACTCGACGCCGAGCTCATAAGAAGTAGTTAACGGAGGCTCGAGGTTAGGATTCGACATTTGATAAAGGCCGTTCTTTGTATACCGATACACAAACTCATACATCGAAAAGTACGGTGGGTTCGATCTGAACTGGCCATAATTGAAATAGAACTTGGAGCGATCTGTTATCGGGAACGAAACCCCGATTCTCGGACTTACCGTCAAGTAGTTCTTTATTTTCTGAAGGAAGCCAGGGACCGAATCATTGTAAGCGTACCACAAATGCCATATATAAGAATTCCCTGTGTTTAGATAAGAATATAGAGAGGTGTCTACCGCCTGCGGCTGAAACATCGGTGAAAAAGGCTGTGCTGGCCAGAGTCCGCCGCCGCCGAAATAGTAATCGACCCTGACACCCAGATTCGCCACAATTCCTTCGTAGTTCACCTGGTCCTGGACATACACTCCCGTTTGACTCGGCGTGCGACGGTAATTAAACTCATACGTGTTGTAAGCGTTGTTGTTCCACTGCTCCCAGAAATTGTGCTGAAGGTCGAACATATTGAACTCGAGTCCGGTCTTTACAAAGTTATGATCCCCGATCTGAGACGAAAGGTCAAACTTGAACTGATACTGGTACGTCTTGACATTGTCATGCAGGTCTCCCTCTTTACCTCTGAACCTGAATGTCGACATTCCAATTGGCGTATCATAGCTTGGAAACACGTAGCCGTTGACGTCATGAGTGCCTGAGAGTGCAAACTTGCCGTAGGGGGATTCGTCGAGATTAAACGGCCCGACCTGTATGATTTGATTTGTATCTCTATTCATGCCGGTGGGCGAATAATCCGAAATCCCAAGTCGGCTCAAGGTAACCTGGTAGTATGTCTTAGAGTTCACAAGTTGATTCAACGTCACTCCGGTCATCAGAGTCGTTTGATTCAGGATCGGGAAGTACGCCTGGTCATAGAGATAGTTGTAATTGTCCCCGGTAATACCGGAATTATCGAAGATATAATTAAGATTATTCTGAAGCATGAAGCCACCCCGGCCGGAAATGTCTGGTGCGTCACCCGATGCGGGCCTTATGGGGCTGATTCCAATCTCACGCTTCCAGAGTCCGTTCAGGGTAACCGTTAAGTCACTCGATGGGGTTGACTTCACCGTGAGAAGAGAGGTGGAGCTGAAGTCGCTATTGAGAGTCACCGGCTCTATATAGTTCGACCTCCTTGTATTGTTGGAAATGTAGAAGGTCGCGGCTCCAAGTGCCTTACCAATCAACGGAATGGGTCCGCCAAAGCCGCCGTCCAGATTGTAATCGTTCCCACCTTCACTGTTGGCGTGTTTTTGAAACGCATTTTTGGTCGCGCCCAGCAATGAGTCTGCCTGTGCCACACTCATGTTTCCGAGAATTGTCGGATCACTGGCAATTTGCTGCTGCAGACCTTGATAATCTGGAATTGACATTGTCATCCATGAGCTCAATAAATACAACTCCAGAGGCGACGCCTGCTGGTTAATGGGTTTACCTGTGTTGTACTGAGCGGCATAATGATTCCATCCCAGGAATGAAGCATGTTGATTCTGCTGGTACTGGTCCCATGCGCCAGACTGAGTCCCGGTGAAAGCCACCGATGGATCGAGGTAGGGAGCGAGAAAAGCGTTCGTCGGATCGTACAGAGACTGACCGAATCTTCTCATGTGAGACCCGTCGATTGAGAGGTCAAAAGTCCCGTGATAGGCACTCTTAGTTCCCGTTTTTGTGGTGATGTTTATCAGTCCCGATCTGAAATTTCCATACTCTGCGCTATACCCTCCGGACAATACCGAGACCTGTTCCACAGCACTGAGAGGGATGCTTGTCTCCGCATTGCCTACCGCGGCATTGTCATAAGCCAAACCATTTACCAACGTTCCGACCTGGTCGGCCGACCCGCCCCTGATCGTGAGGAACCCGTTGTCGGTCGTCGAAACGCCCGGCAACTTCGAGAGAAACGCATTGATCTCCCTGATGCCGGCGGTGTTGGTAATTTGAGCACCGGTGGAAACCAGCTGAGTACTTGACACTTCACGATGTAGCTGATTCCGCTGTGCCACGACCACGACTTCCTTAGTTTGAATCTCCGATGTCTCAAGCGAAAAGTCGACTGTTGCAACACGGTCGAGCGAGACCAACACATCCTTAACAAGCGTCGATCCGTACCCGACCATAGAGGCCTTCACTTCGTATGTCCCGACAGGAACGTTCACTATGAAGAATTTCCCGTCAAGGTCGGTAACCGCACCAAGGTTCGTCCCGACTACAAGGACGTTAACGCCGGGTAGAACCTCTCCGGTCTTGGCGTCCTTGACGGTACCCTGGATGCGGCTTCTGGATTGAGCAAAGACCGTGGCTGAGAACAGCGACGCCACGACCGCGATGGAAAAGAGGACCTGAAAAATATTAGGAAGTATTTTGCTCCTCATACTTTACTCCTGGATAATTTTATTCCCGGATCATCAACAGAGTTCCGGAAATTTATCGAAACGATTTTTCGGGGCCAACGCCAGACACTGCCGAGAAAGGATCTAAAACGATCCATGTGAAGTTGGATAAGGTGGGTAACTGACGGCGGCGGAAATTACTGAAGATGCCCTGCCCAGTTCGGTGCAAGGGATACTGCGGAATTTTAGCAACAGTACCAAGGCGCTGATTCTTCCCTTTCCAATTGGTTTTCCGGTAAAGTTTTCGTTTAAGTAAACGGTTACTTTATTGCGTAAAGAATTTGGACAATTACAGGGTGAATGTCAAGATGTTTTTTCGTCGCTTGACGAACTATTTTAGAACAGGTACTTCAAAGCAGTCAAGTTCTGCAAACCCGGCACAGCGCAAAAACCGGAAGACACCAAATAGAGATCATTATCGAGTCTAATGACATCGGGATCCGAATAGTCGCCGAAGCGGATCGGGTTGCGGTACTTGATGTGTCCGAGATCAGGAGTGGAAGCAGGGGTCGAGGGAAAGCCAAACAGATTTTTGGCCTTCAGAACTGCAAGGAGTACAACCGAAGAGAAGAGGAGAAGCAAAAGGGAATAAAGGAAAATTGGAATTATGGAATGACAATAAGTAGAGGTACACGAAAACCGAACGTAGATTCCATTCCAATATTCAAACATTTCGCTTTTCAATCAACCAGAAGCTGTTGATATCTGCCGATCCATTATTGCCTCTTTCCTGTTCTACTTTTCTCTCGGTATCCACCCACCATTTCCAGCAAAGATCGCTTTCAATGTGTACCCCTTTACTTCTGTGGCGGTAAGTTGTCTCGACCATTTCACCCTGGCGCCCGGATCCGCTCCCGGTCCAGTTGACATGTACTCAGAATATCTTGCAGTCTTCTCGCGTACCGGCTTATCCCAGTTGAACCACCCCGCCGGAACAATCTGACGGCCGAGATAGCAATGCAAAAAAGCGACAGCCGCATAGGGGCGCCATGGCCGGCCGAGGTACAGTTCTGTGATTCCTGAATCCGCAACGAGTCTGCAATTGCGGAAAACGAATCCAAATTTTTGGCGATCCGTAGTTGAAGCTGCCGTCACGTAAGAATTCTTCTTTGATTTGATCAGGCAATCGTCAAAGACCGCCGTCGCGGCCCCGAAGATGAAATCGGTGGTTCCTTCAATGTAGCAGTGATTATAATACTCTCTGCTTGAGTCGATTCCAGCAAATAGCGTATCCTGGTCGCCAATTATCTTGCAGTTGGCGAAGACACACCTGTCCGCCTCGACATCAAGCGCAACCGCTTGTCCGACTGGTCCTGCAGAATTTTCAAAAGTAACGTTCTCGGCATGGAAACCGTTTCCGCGGACGAGAAATGTATACGACGTGAATGTGTTGATCGTATCCTTGCCGTGATAGTCATTGTAGGTAATTACCGTGCTGTCTTTGCTTTCTCCGATGATCCAAACATTCGTCTTCCATGATGGTACGACGACCTTCTCATGATAGATCCCATTCTTGACATAAATGAGTACTGGGTTCTGCGAAAAATCCCGGACGGAATAGATCGCCGCCTGGATTGTCGTGAAACTCCCGGACCCGTCCTTGGAAACTATGATGTCGTAGCGAGCACCGGCATCCGGAAACTTGACAGCGAAAGGAGTAGCCGCAAAAGCAGTCGTTGCGGCATACAACAGCGTCGAAAGAACTGCATAAGACATAAGCTTCATACCATTCATAACATCGCCTTTTCCTGTTAGACTGGATCGAGGTTGGGAATGCAAATCTTCGGCTGACAGCGTGGGACCGAGAAGCACTCTGAGATTAGCCCGGACAAGTTACCAAGAACAAAGTGAACTACCACCGGCAAAGCCGGTGGCTTCTGAAAAGGATATATGTCCAACAGATCTTGTCATTAAAGAAATTCAGCATCACCACTGCCATAGGCAGTGGGTTTCTGCCGCTAACTAAAATTCTGCCGCCGAGTACGTGTTGGAGTGATGTAGGAATCGTTAGGCATGATTCAAGATCAGGATTCACACCCGGAGATATTCCCTGACATCGACAGTCTTCATGCCGGCATTCCTTGCTCCTTCAAGTCCTGCTGTACCATCTTCAAAGACGAGACAACACTCAGGGCTCACATTCAGCAGCCGGGAAGCTGCAAGGAAGATTTCCGGATCGGGTTTCGGTTTGTAAGGATCCGCGGCAGTGAGGATGACGTCGAAGAGTTCAAGTATCCCAATTGCAGACAGCTCACTGCATACCACTTTGCTCGCACCGCCTGAGACAACTGCAAGCGGCAGCTTCCCGTGATTAGCTCTGGCGATGTCAACGACGGGCTGAATCGGCTTGAGTTTATCTAAGTGGATGAGGAACAATTCGTGTTTGATTTTGACAATCTCATCAGGGTCGAGCGACTTTCCGAAAGATTGGTTGTATTCTTTCACAATCTCCGTTTCCTTCATACCGCGTCTTGAAGAAACAAATTCCTCTTCGAACTTCGTCCCAAACCT
>JAKASW010000275.1 GCA_021818875.1 Bacteroidota bacterium | reverse complement strand
CCTCCGCACAAAGGGGACAAACTCAAGGTTTATAACATAGTCAAGAACCTCGCGGGGAAAAACTCGGTCAAAGTTCTGTGCCTGTACAGGAAGCGATCCGAGCTTGAGTACCTCGACAACATCCGCTCCCTTGGTGCAGACATCGAAGCAATCCATCACTCATTCCTTAGGTCTGCATTCAACTTGTTGTTCTTTTTCTTTTCAAAGGAGCCTATTCAGGTACTCCTATATAAGAGCACGAGGCTTGCAAGAAGGCTGTCGGAAGTCGTCAGAGAGAATTCTCCGGATGTTGTCTATTTCCATTTCATACGCAGCGCACAGTATATCGACAGCGTACCAGGAAGCAAAACGACGAGGGTGCTGGATTTTACCGATGCAGTCTCGCTCTACCTGACTCGCTTTGCAAATGCGGAGAAGAACCCGTTTGTCAAGTTTGGGGTCGGAGTTGAAAGAGACAGAATTGCAGGTTATGAGAAAATTGCGGAGAAGTTTGATTCGTGCTTCATTTGCTCGCCGACTGACCGAGAGTACCTGTCAGGGAAGGAAATACAAGCAGATTTCCGGATTTTACCGAATGGTGTCGATACTCGCCTGTTTGTGAAATCGGAAAGAAGCTATGATGAGGACCGGATAATCTTTACGGGGAATATGCCGTACTTTCCCAACGAGGATGCCGCGGTATATTTTGCGCAGGTGGTGATGCCGATTATATGGAAGCTACGACCGACCGCAAAGTTCTATATCGTAGGGGGCAGGCCGACTAAGAAGATCAGGCGCCTCGCATCGGACAAAATAATAGTTACGGGATTTGTCGAAAACATCGCTGCGGAATATTTGAAAAGCGCGGTAGCTATTGCCCCGATGCGGTTCGGTGCAGGGACGCTCAACAAGGTGATAGAGGCCATCGTTCTCGGTCTTCCTGTGGTGGCCACATCAATTGCGGTTAGCGGACTTGCAGAAGAAGTAAAGGAATTTGTCGAGGTTGCTGATGGTCCTCAGGACTTCGCTAAGAAAGTCGCGGGCTTTCTCGCTAAACACTCCGGTAACACCTGCCATAGCGAAGATGATTTTGAGAAGGTGAGAAGAATGCTTAGCTGGGAAAACATCATAGAGCGGTTTGCAGATGACCTCCAGGAGTTATCGATGGAGAAAAAGGCAAAGCGTCCGGTACAGATGAAATAAGTCCTCACAAGAAGGGACTTGATTTCTGCATAACCGAAGGGGGCGTGCATGAAGCCTGCATTACCAGCATCGGTTGAGAACAGATACCTTGCGTGCAAGATAAATTCCGTCTGGGGTTGTCGGTTGGTGTCAGTTGTCTTCCCCTTGATAGATATCTCGGATGGGTCGCGATAATTGCCTCCGCCGCAGCCAGCCAACTTTTACATTGCTTTAATAAAACTAAAGTGCGATTTTCCAAAGCTCCCGGTGGTCCCGGGTGAGGTGGAATTGCCCAGTTGATGAAAGTCTCGAAAACTTAAGTGAAGGCCGTGGTAATTAAGAATTTCTTCTAGATTTCTAAGCAGAGTGATGTGGATTGACACGACATGCGAGTAATGAGGGATTCAGCGGGCTAATTCTTGACAGATAATATGAAAATTGATAATCGTCTGAGAGGCGGATGCGGCTCGAATCACTGACCACCAGGCGAAACGAAATTCGTCTGCAGGTTTTGTTGGATTTTTTCTCTCTCTTCATTGCCAACTCTCTGTATTATTACTTCCGCGTTCGAAGCGGCTTTTTCCGGGTAATGGTAATCCCAGATTTTTGGGGCCCCGTACTTCTTCTTACCCTCTTCTTCATTTTCCTTTATTGGTTTTTTGGACTTTACAGGTTTATGTACTTGAGCTCCCGCCTGGACGAGATCATAGCTGTAGTGAAAGCTTCGGCAGTGGGTGTTCTCGTTCTATTCTTCGCAATATTCTTCAGCGACGCCACCTCCGGCAGAATACCTCATGTCAGGATGTTCTTCCTTTTCTATGTATGCGTGGTTTTCTTTTTCGTTTCATTCACTAGGATCGCTTTCAGAACTCTTCAGAAGCAACTCTTGATGCGAGGGGTCGGACTGCGGAACGTGATAATCGTTGGCTCAGGGGACAGAGCAAAATCAGTCTACGACCTAGCAAAGAAATATCGTAGCCTCGGTTATGAGCCGCTGGGGTTCGTCTCGGTAGCGACCTCGGATTTCGCTCCAATCTTACCTGCCCCTTTGCTGGCGCCGGCAGCAAATATCAGCGATGCCATCCACAAGTACCAGGCGCGTGAGGTAATAATTGCTCTTGAAGAGAACGAAAGGGAAGACCTTTACAACATACTGTCAAGTATCAATGGGGCGGACGCGTCGATAAAAATCGTCCCTGACCTTTATGATTCGATCGCTGGTCAGGCCAGGACTTCACAGCTATATGGTTTCCCGTTGATCGATGTGGTGCCTCAACTGATGCAGCAATGGCAAGTGGTAACGAAGCGGATGATCGACTCCGTTGTCTCTATCGTCTGTCTGACAGCCGGCATCCCGCTCTGGCTACTCGTTACCGCCGCGATAAAGCTCGATTCAAAAGGTCCCGTCATTTACAGGCAGGAGAGGGTTGGAAAGGATCAGAAGAGCTTCACGCTATGGAAATTCCGCTCGATGTATGTCGATGCGGAGAAGCATACCGGACCGGTATGGGCGGCAAAGAATGATCCACGAGTTACGCGCGTGGGAAGGTTCCTCAGGAAGAGCCATCTCGATGAGACGCCGCAGTTCCTAAATGTGTTGAAGGGCGAGATGAGCCTCGTCGGTCCGCGGCCGGAGCGGCCGTTCTTTGTCGAAAAACTTTCCAAAGAGATCCCTCTCTACAAAAGGCGATACAAAGTCAAACCCGGACTCACGGGGCTGGCGAGGGTGAAATACAAATACGATGAAAGCATTGAGGACGTCAAGATCGATCTGCAATATGATATTTACTACATAGAGAACATGTCGCTACGACTCGACTTTCAGATTCTTTTCTGGACTATATTCCACGTTCTTCTTGGAAAAGGGCAAGCTTAATGAAAATTCAGATGGTTGATTTGACACGACAGTACCACGAATTGAAGAAAGAAATTGACGGTGCAGTAACCGCCGTTTTGGAATCCGGCCAATTCATTCTCGGTCAGGAGGTCAAGTCTCTTGAAAAGGATCTCGCCGAGTATGTCGGCGCAAAGCATGCCATCTCGTGCGCTAACGGTACAGATGCGCTGCAAATTTCTTTGATGGCACTCGGCGTGGGACCTGGCGATGAGGTTATTACTACTCCGTTCACCTTTGTCTCAACTGCCGAAGTCGCAGCACTCCTGGGCGCTAAGGTCGTCTTTGCGGACATCATGGAACACTCGTTCAATATCGATCCGAAGGAGGTCCGCAAGAAAATCAGCAGGCATACCAAGGCCATAGTTCCGGTGCACCTGTACGGCCTCCCGGCCGACATGGATGAGTTGCTGGAAATTTCCAGCTCAGCAGGAATTCCGATTGTGGAAGATGCAGCACAGGCGTTCGGGGCAGAGTACCATGGCAGGAAAGTCTGCAGTATCGGTAAGGTTGGCTGTGTCAGTTTTTTCCCGAGCAAGAATCTCGGGGCATACGGCGATGCGGGAATGGTTTTTACGGACGACGATTCACTTGCGGAGAAGATACGCGCGATTGCAGTCCATGGCTCCAGAAGAAAATACTATCATGAGTACGTCGGCTTGAACAGCAGGCTGGATACACTTCAGGCCGCTATCCTTCGGGTCAAGTCGAGGCATCTGGACAGGTACAACCAGCTCCGTGCAGGATTTGCAAAGGCGTACACGGAACGGTTGAGAGATGTGGTCCTGACGCCTGAAGTCCCTTCTGACAGAAAGCATATTTTCCACCAGTACACGATTAGAACCGAAGGACGAGACAAATTGTTGGAATTCCTGAAGTCCGCCGGGATTCCTTCGGCGATTTATTATCCGGTCCCGCTGCATTTGCAGGAGGCTTACGGGAATTTGAATTACAAGCAAGGTGATTTCCCGATAGCAGAAAGGTTGTCAACGGAGGTCCTGTCTCTTCCAATGCATCCACACCTTAAAGAGGAAGAAGTTGAATCCATTGCAAGTAGAATTAGAGAGTTCTATGGCAGGAAGTAAAGCTGACGGCGAATCCAATGGTCGCCTGCTTGTTGTAATCCCTACCTACAACGAAGCTGAAAACATCCCGATCGTAATCAGGAAGGTTCTGGGTGTTACCCCGGATGTAGATATACTCGTGGTAGACGACAATTCACCTGACGGGACCGCGAAGGCTGTGGAGAGGATTTCAACAAGCGAAGATCGCGTACATCTAATGACACGCCAGAGCAAAGGGGGGCTCGGCACTGCCTACGTGGCAGGATTCAGGTACGCAATAGACAACGGCTACGATTATGTCATGGAGATGGACGCGGATCTGTCGCATGAGCCGAATGAGATTCCCAGTTTTCAACAAGCTTTGCTGAACCACGCGGATGTTGCGGTCGGCTCAAGGTATGCCCACGGCGTGTCGGTACTAAACTGGCCGATCAAGCGACTTCTGCTCAGCTACGGCGGCAATATTTTCGCAAGGGTGGTGACAGGTGTACCGGTAAACGACATGACGAGCGGGTTCAAGGCATTTAAGGTACCCGTGTTAAAATCGATCGACTTGAATTCCATCCGGTCTAATGGCTATGCATTCCAGGTTGAGATGAATGTGCGCGCTTACCGCAGGGGATTCAGGATAGTTGAGGTGCCGATTGTCTTCACCGAACGGCGTATCGGTGCGAGTAAAATGTCGAGGAAGATAGTAATTGAAGGCGTTAAGATCGTCATGATACTGGGTCTCGACAGGTTGCTGAGGTTCTTCAGGATAAAAAAGCATTGAGCAAGCAGGTATCAGTAATCGTTGTAAGCTACAACGTCCGGGGCTTCCTGGGTAATTTGATCAATTCGTTGAATCGGGCGCTGGAAGAAATCGATTCAGAGATAATTGTCGTGGACAATTCATCTGACGATGATTCTGTCGAATACCTTAGAAAGAATTTTCCCGATGTAAAGCTGATTGAGAATCCTCACAACGTCGGATTCGGAAGAGCAAACAACCAGGGAGTGAAGGCATCGACCGGTGAATACCTGCTGTTAATTAATCCCGATGCTGTCGTAGGAGAGAATACCATAAAAGAGATGATGGATTTTTCTCTATCGCATCCGGATGCCGGCGCTTCGAGCTGCAAAGTCCTGAATGCCGACGGTACGCTGCAGAAGACATGCAGGCGCGGTTTTCCCACACCGTGGGTGGCATTCACGAAAATTTCCGGCATGAGCACAATCTTCCCTAAGAGCAAATTGTTCGGAAGATACAATCTTACCTACCTCGATCCTGATGAAGAGCACGAAGTCGACGCGATAGGCGGAAGCTTCATGTTTATCCCCAGAAGAGTGTTCGAAGCAGTTGGCGGCTTTGATGAGGTCTACGTTATGTACGG
>JAKASW010000274.1 GCA_021818875.1 Bacteroidota bacterium | reverse complement strand
CCCCGAAGAAAAGAGGGTGGACTTTCCGGTATTTGTCGATGAGTTTCAAAATGTTGCATGGAATTCGATCGAGCTCATGCTGTCTGAAGTCAGAAAATACCGGCTTAGTCTCGTCCTCGCTAACCAAACTCTCGGTCAATTACGGCCAAGTACCCTGAAAATTCTTTTTGGGAACGTTGGAAGCTTCGTTTTCTTCAGGCCCGGAATAGACGATGTAACCACCGTAGAACCCTATGTGTGCCCTCCTTTTGTCAAGGAGCAACTCTTAAACATCCCCAATTTCGCCGCTGTCACCCGGTTGATGATCGATAACACTCCTTCTGTTCCATTTTTGCTGAAAACGTTGCCGCCGGAAATACTGGAGCAATAATGTGATTAAGAATTTCCTAATGATATTCGCACTCCTCCTTTCAGCTCCCTTCGCTGAGGCGCAATCTGGCAAATGGTTCAATTTGAATCGTGGCAAGTCCGCGCATTCATTCTTTTTCAAAGACGGTGGTACACTTACTTATGCAGGGAAACCTTTCAACTGTCGAATCCTTGTTCCCGATGACGACCGGAAGTCCTTCGTGCCCCCTGACATTTGGATTAGTTCTGCGAATCCATCTGGCGAGTACGTGATACTGCAGGCATCGAACCGCTATCGCGACTTCCGCTACTGTTGGCTGCTTAATTTAAGGCACTTCACCGTCACAGACATAAACCATACCCACTACGGCCCCGCCCGCTGGGTGGTGTGGTCATTGGACAACTGTTTTGCGATTCTCGAAGACCCTGAAGCCCAGATATTGCAGAGGGTGGAGCTAAGCACAGGACAGGTGGTGGACCTGCAGGTCACCGGTTATTGGGGTGGTCCACACGGCATGACATTAGACAACACAAGATCTGCAATCGAGAGTAGAAATGAATACGAGCAGATCAATCTAAACAGTTTCTATTGGATTGCAGGCACCCAGAAATTCATAGTCAGAGTCGACGTCAAGTATTACAATAAATCCGGGATTGATCATTCTTTTTCCGTTGAAGCCGACCTGCAAAGCGGACAAACTTGGCAGCTGAGATGAACTCGAGTCGTTGACGGGGCCGTGAACCACATGCATGCCCCAGACGAACGGGTGGACATTTCATAAGAGTCATCTCGAACACCGTCGGATAGTCGCTATCGTCATCGGATTGTGGGAAGATTTACGGAAAGCAGAGCAATGGAGACAAATCATGAGCAGGAAACCTAAACCGCAGCTATCAAAAGAGAGTCGACGAATAGAAATTCGAGACGGGAAAGGTCTCCGCGTAGCAAAGATAAGTTTTGCTAAAGTAGAAGACATTCAGAGAGTATATCATATTGATGCGGCTGATACCCGACAAGTCGAACACCTCCTGCATCTCATGGCTAATCAGGACCGCATCGATGTAAGAATCGGCTCGGGGGCTCAAGGACAAAGGCCATTGCTTCTCTGGGACGAACGGATAGCCAAGGTTGCACGCAGTTTCTCGCAAAGTATGAGCACGAACCAAACCCATCATATGGCTATTCCTGATGGGGCCACGATTCACTATCGACTTTCAAAGAGAAGGATAAAGTGGTTATCCTTTGGCGTGAATCTTGGGCTTTCCTCCGGGTACCCGTTGGCTGCCCACGTGGCCTTCATGCGCGGACGATCACATCACCAAAACACTGCATCGCTGGTCCACCAAAGATCCGCACAACCTCAGACAGACCATAAGAGTGTTCAAAACAAAAAAGAAGGAGAATCGTTGTGAAAACAATTATGGGATCGCTGCTGCTTTTCATCATGTCCTCATCTGTTGCAATATCGCAGACGGCATTTGAAGAGGGGCATTCTGTCCTGCAATTTGGCATCGGCTACGGTTTGCTCAATTCTTACGGCATCGTGACCGTTCCACCCCTCACCCTGGCGCTTGACTACGGGAATACCTCTAACCTGTCTATCGGCGGCTATGTTGGGTACTCAGCCTCCAGGGACGTGATGTTTCCGAGTGGTTCGTATGGTGGCCTTATTACCGAAGATACAGGCATTAACTACACCTACTTCATCTTCGGAGGAAGACTTTGCTACCACTTCGACACAGGGGACAAGAACCTCGATGGCTACATCGGCGCGATGCTCGGATATAATGCCGTTTCTGCTTCCTCATTTGGACTGTCGTCGCTTGGTGGAATCGACGTCACAGCCAAAGGGAGCGCATTGATATACGGAGGGCAGCTCGGTGGAAGGTACTTTGTAAGTCCGAATGTCGCACTCTTCGCAGAGGTTGGATACGGAATTGGCTACATAACTGGAGGTCTCTCCATCAAATTATGAACGAAGTGAAAACTCGCTGTCTCAAGATCGACAAGAATTCTATCAACTTACACACAACCTTAAACGAAAATGGAGTATGAAATGAAACGTCTACCGTTTGCAGTAGTTCTGGCCATTGCCGTCCTTGCGGTCGGTATTCAATCCTGCGCCACCTCAGAGGCGATTACAGGCAGCCCGATCGATCCTGAGCTCGTTGCCAGGATTGTCGATGGCCAGACCACGCAGGATCAGATAATCTCCTGGTTTGGCGCACCGACTACGACGTCCCAACTGGGAGACAATGTCCTCTACATTTACAAGTACTGTAAGACAAGCGGCTCTGGACTCTACACCGGATACTTCGGCCAGACAAAGAGCGTGGAGAAGTGCAATGAACTGACTGTAACATTCGATAAATCCACAGGGACCGTTAAGGCGCATAACTTCCAGAAAGCGTTCTGAAGTGTCATACCGACTTTAATGCTGTACCATGTTATGGACTGCACAAGACAGCCGAGTGTGGCTGAGAGAGCAGGAACAAGCGGCTGCGGGTTCTCGTAACCGCTTGCTGTCCTGATTCCGCCGGTTTGAAAAGCTGAAAGGGTTACTTTATGCGAAACGTTTGCTACCTGCTGTCCGTATTGGCCTGTTTGGAGCTTGTTGGGCATCGAGCAAATGCTCAGTCTAAGCTAACATCCGCGCCCACTGCCGCAAGCCCCGTGTCCATGCCCGTAACCCACCAGAGAGTAAACGCTCTTCATCCTAAGAGTGCACAGAGTCTCCCACTGCCATCGATGATTTATCCCGCCGACGGCGCAACGAACGTTCCTCTCGTACCAAAATTCCTTTTCCAGACAGTGCTTGGCGGCGCGCGGTATGACATTGAGATTGCCACGGACCAGTATTTCTACAATGTTGTTCAAACTGATTACTGGATATTCTCGCCGCCTACAGACTCCGTGTTCCTCCTCCGGTTTGATCCTTCTGTCAGTGGCGCGACGGCTTACACAAACAATACTTTGTACTATTGGAGAGTCGAAGTCACTGACAGCGCGGGAAACTCCAGTGGTTGGTCTCAGGCGTTCAGCTACACAACCACATCTGCGGGTGTTGCCGTATCTCAACCCACGCTGTCATTGCCCTCAAACTACGATACCGTCCCATGGATCGGAACGACCTTCTGCTGGTTGCCAAGCTCAGGAGCAACTCAATACCAGGTACAATGGTCAACAAGCTCAATTTTCTACGGTTACAATTACCACTGGTCGGACGGCAACCAGACTTCTCTCACCGAGGATTTGAAGCCCGGCACAACCTACTACTGGAGAGTGATCGCATACAACGACGGCACCATCAGCCAGTTCTCACCCACAGGCGTATTCTATACAGGAACTGAAGACACGCTAACCGCTGTGAGCGGCTCTTTCGACGACGGGAGCGGTACCGACAATTACACAAACGGGCTGGATATCAAATGGCTTATAAAACCGACCAACGCAAAGCAAATAGTTCTTTCATTCTCATCGTTTGCGACGGTTGCTGGATGGGATTACGTCACGATATATGATGGGGCCACCACAGGTTCCCCGGTTATTGCACAGCTCAGTGGCGATACCATACCCGGCCCCATTCTCTCTTCCGGCGGTGCGATGTTGGTTCGATTCACGACTGGTTACTATGGAACAGCACCCGGCTGGACCGCGAACTATTATTCAGTGAACAGGAGCGATATCATTTCAGGAAAGGTGCTGAACCTTGCTTTCAACCCCTGGACGGGGGATTCATCGGTCACTCCAATATCTCAGGCCTCGGTCAGCTTCTACAAAGGAACGTCTCTCATTGGCACTGCCACATCCGGTACTGATGGGAGATTCAGTTTGAGCGGACTCGACTCAAATCAAATATACAAGGTTGCTGTCGCTGCGTCCGGCGCCGACCCGATCACGCAGCAGCAAATCACACTCAGTTATTCAGACACCGCACGAACAAATGCCAACGATCTTATCTTCATCGTTCCCCTATCCCTTTACCAAACGAAGTACGCTTTGATAGACTCACTGGAACAGCCATCAATCAATCTTACTTCGGCAGGAGTAGATCCGGGATATACGTCGGTTCAGATTAGTGGATATAATGAGAACGGTGCTCAGAATCTCTTAGGTCAGTTTGCATCAATGAACGGGCTGATGACCAGCGACACGCTGAGCTCTTTGATCCGACTTACTATGAGCGAACAGATGATCAACAGCTACTTCCAGGACGCCTCTACACTGACTGTTGAGTCCCTGAGGTCGTTGTATCCGTTTGTGCAGACTCTGATCGGCATCGGTTCTATGGCAAGCGCGATCACCAACGGAACGACTGGAATAATAGGTAAGGTTATCGGAAGTGTTCTCGATCTTGAAAAGGAGCGCACTCTACAGACTCTCAGCTCCGCGTTTGCCGGACTTCCATCCAAACATGGCCAGCAATTAAACGGTATCAGCACCCTTCTCCTCTCATCTCTGGGAGTGGCTGCTTTACCAGCCCACGGCTCCATTGACGTTCTCGTGAGAGATCAAGTTTTCCCGTTCGGTGTGCGGCTGTATATGCGCAATTATTATATACCCAAAACTCAACAATACTTGGGCCTCTCCGTTGCCAACTCTGCCCTGACTAACTACACGGGAGCTGAAGCAGGGGCTTTCTCTATGAGTGATGCATTCTATCAAGAGAGTCATAATCTGACACTTGAAACAGTGAGCTACGCAAGTCAGCTGCGGAACAGCTCCAGCCTGTTGAAAACAGGTTCTCAGCTGCTGGGCCTTGCTGCGCTGATCAGCTCACCCACTGTTGTGCCCGCTGCAGTTCTGTCAGCTGCTGCAACCATCTGCGGCGGTATCAGCATAGGAACTGTAGGGGCAGCATTATATGAAGATTACAGCCGCTTGGCCTCGATTCCATCCGACTTATCGAGCACGGTAAATGCCGTCTACAATCCGATTCTGAGCAGGACCTATCGGGTTTTTGCCGCGAAGAAAACCTATGGCAGAATAAAGAACCTTGACGCAATCGGGTCTGCGATGCGTGTAGCCTCGGAAAATTATAATGATGCGCTGTCGCATTTTCTTGAACAGGTTAACAGCGGAAACCGGAGTGCCGCGATTTCAGTGATCCCGAGTATCATGAACCTTGACTCAGCGCTAAATTCCCAGACGAGATTTTCCACCTATGCAATAAACGCCTCG
>JAKASW010000273.1 GCA_021818875.1 Bacteroidota bacterium | reverse complement strand
GGTACGCTCACTAAAGTTGAATTGCAGGACCTGGCCGCATTTCTGGAGACGAGAAAGGGATGAAAGACTCCCGGACCGGCACTAATTGGAATCTCGCGATGAAATCAATTCACAAGCGACAAACCATTCCTCATTGGAGCGTGCGCGGCGTTTCTACATTAGAGCCAGGCAGGTGCGCACAGGGCTCGCACAAACAGCCTCAGCGGGCAGGTGGGCCAATTGCTTAAACACAAGCAGAGCCGGAATGTCAGGTGCAGTCTCCAGGTGGTTGGGCAGCGTAGAAGGACTTGAATACATAGCAACGCGCCTATTAAGGGTCCAGATCGAAAATGATAAAGCGGAAAACGTGATACGTCGGTACGACAGCGGTGAAACTCTTTTTTACTGCGACCCACCATATCCAAATGAGTCTCGTGGAGATTCAAAAGCCTACCAATTCGAACTTAGCGACGAGCAAGATGCCGAACTGGCAAAACTGCTGAACAGCGTAAAGGGAAAGTGGCTGTGTCTGGATATGACTGTGATCTGATGCGCGCCCTATACAAAGACTGGAAAACGCATAAAGAAAAACCGAAACAGGCGATGTCTATAAAGAAGGAAAGACAAGAGATTCTCTGGACGAACTTCTGACGATGCTGTCCGAAAATCCGTTTGCGGGCAAATGCGCGGAGTTCCTGAAGAGACGCTGGAAATCGAGTCGGGTAAACTAGTGCCCCCACTTGGTGACGAACATCGTCATCTAAAGGATCTAATCATCGCATCTCTCACCAGCAAGATTAAGACTTACCACTACGTGTTGCCGATGCAGCTTCTGTCGAAATCTGTAAACCCCAAACTCGACTGCCGTTCCCTACAAACTGCCTACAACAAACCCGGCGCATTTGATGCCAGAACCGTTGCCCACGAAGTTATGATCCCTTTTGACCAGGCGAACCATAGAGTCTTAGGTGGGTCGGTTGAGCCGTACGTTAATAACCCGCTTCGGTATCCGGCAGTGATCAGAAAATATAGAGCACAACAGAAGAATAAAACTGATTGGGACAAACTAGTCACCGTCTTAGACGAAGTGGAAAACCGAAACGATCCCCAATTCACCGGAGCGATTTTCGATCAAGTCCTTGTTGAGATTTATCGTCTTCTCGAAAGCACCTCCGTTGTTTACCCGATCCCCAATAGGGTGAGCCTCCAGCAAACCATCGACGTCATTGCCAAGTTTGTGGAAAATAAATCCGGCGGCGATCGGATGGAAGCCGTGTGCACGGCACTTTTTAGAACCGTCGCGAAGGAATTTGGAATCTTTGATGAAGTGCGTAGGGAGAAGGTCAATACTGCTGATGCTTCATCCGGCATGGGTGCCGATATCCAGTGCCGCCTTAAGGGTAGAGTCGTGTTGCTCGTGGAAGTCAAGGATAGGTTCTTGACGTTTACTCAAATCAACACGAAAGTGAACGTCGCGCGCGCCGAATATCGGAAATACTATTCCTTGCAGAGCGAGGACTCTCACCCGAGGACAAGAAGAAGATCGAAGAAAAGAACTCGAGCGAGTTTACCAGCGGGCAAAATATTTATGTGATGGACTTTGAGAAGTTATCAGCAGGCATACTCGTCTTGCTCGCAGAGAAAGGGAGAGTAGTGTTCCTGACAAACGTCGGCGAAGAACTGGACAGATCGGGATCATCCATTGTTCACCGCAAAGCCTGGTCAGAGCTGCTCAGGACTGTTTAGAACGGGAGACAGAATTTCTCGGCGAAGTCACAATTTGTCTCTTCGTTTTTTCCTTTTGAGGTACCGTGGGCCTGTGAACCTATGAAGAATAAATCTGTTTTTCCGCGCGGTAGACGCGATGAAATAAAATCCGGACAAGCAACTGACTGAAGAAGACGGTCGCACGGATAGGTGCCCTCAGACAATAAGCGGGGAGGCTGCCCGATAACCTTGCTGGATGAGATTCTCGATATCTGCGGAAGTAAACTTTGTTATGTCGAGATTGATCGGACTTGATGGCCGGATCACCCTTATGATCACCTTTCTCTTGCCTGCAAACGGTCCTGAAAGCGCGGGTGTACCATCTTGTGGGACGTTCCCGTTGATATATTGTGCGAGTCCGACATCATCGTCCACAATTGCAATACTCATGACGTCGAAGACCCGCTCAATCAGCTTGATGATGTCTTTCGAATCGACGGATGAGCTTCCCATTTCTTTCGAATCACATGCGATAACCACGATGTCGGCAGCGCCGCTTTCGATCGCCGGCTTAAGCGGTGCAATCTCTCGGGTTCCCCCGTCCACGAAAGGCATGCCCCGTATGCTTATGACCGGCATAATAATCGGTGTCGATGAGCTTGCGATGATGTAATCGACGATGTCGGGATATGACGAATCGGCATAAGTTATGTCGCCATTTATTAGATCCACTGCACCGACTTTCAATCCAACCGGTGAGGCGCGCAAGCTGTCGACGGATATAGTTTTCCTGACCAGACTCTGAAGAGGCGATGTGTCAACAAGGCCGGTGAAGTTGTCGAACAATGCGGACACACCGACATCCAGCCAGGATTTCTCCTTGATGACATCTGAAGGTCTCTTCACGTTATCTTTCCAGAACGACACTAGTTTTTGCGCAATCGAATTCCAGTCGAGGAGATTTCCCGCATTCGTCTGTCTCCCGGATTCATTACAGAGAAATGAGCCGTTCAGCGCGCCGACCGAGATGCCGTAAATGAAATCCGGAATGAATCCCGACTGGATTACAGCCTGGATAGCTCCAGCCTGGAACGCCCCCTTGATCGAGCCGCCGCTCAGCACTAACGCATTCTTCTTTTCCATACTCACTTTCCGACTCCTTTCGCTTTCCTTCCTGCCATCCTGAAAATAAGTAACAATTACTTGTTGAGAAGGTGCCATCTGCAACAGTCGAATTTAAGTAGCGGCGCAATCAAAAAGTGGTGCGAATCTTTCCTTCAGATTAAGCAGATAAACGCAGATTGACTATCAGCAAATATTTGCGCGGTCTGTGGGAGACAAAACTGAGCCACCACCCCCATTGGGATTTGCTGCAACCGATGGTTAAACTTCTTCCGATCAGAGGGCCATCTGCGTGCGAACGTCTTGCTTCAGTTAGAAGTAGAAGCCTCGATCATATCCCCTTCCGAAGCACCACGACATTCGTTCACTATTCTTTAACAGTGGAGATCTGAAAAGTGAAACCGTGGTATGAAGAACTGTTCGATAATTCCGCCTCGACTTACGAGGGCCAGCCGTTTGTCACCGGCACAAAAGGTGAGGTCGATTTCATTGAAAGCGAAATCGACTTCACAAAAATCTCAGAATACTCGACATCGGCTGCGGGACAGGAAGGCATTCCATCGAGCTGGCATCGCGGGGTTACACCGTCACCGGAGTCGACCTGTCGGATTCTCAAATGGCCGCGGGTCAGATCGCAATCCTCAATTGGCAGGGAACGGCGTACAACGTGGGTTATGTACTTCAAGGAGCAGGGTTTCTGATAGCGTCATTGGTCATGTATCGCAGCTTAATCTTCAGCAGATCATTGGCTTATGTAGGTATAGTCGATGGGGTCTTGATGCTTTTGCCGCCCACTGCCGGGATGGTAGGCATGGCGTTCTCGCTTGGTCTCTGATTCCCCTTGAAATCTGGAACATCATGATCGGGATTAGATTCCTCCGGCTCGGCAAACCGGAGGAATCAGCAACTATGTTGGAAGGTGTTACCTTGCCCGATTCTTAGTTGAGAGAATAATTGTACCGACATTTGTCGTCTGTCCCGCTGTCACATTGACATTTGTCAGGGTCGTGTCGTTAAGTGTCGTATCGGATGGAACGATATCGACGTCGTAGCTTCCTGTCGAAAGATGTGTCACCTTGAAATCTCCGGAAGTGTCAGCGACCGTAGTAACGGTATCGGAGGAGTTGAAGGCAGTGATGGTCGGAAGTGCTGAATGCGGAAGGACCGACCCGTCGATTACGCCATTCGATGGGCCAACGATAACCCTGATGACCGGTTTCAGTATGTACTGGCCGTTGAGCGGATTTCCGGTGACCACGATGGATGAGTTTACATTGAAGTCGAGCGTCATGGAATATGTTGTACCGGACTGGACTGACGCATCGACATTAAGCTTTAATCCGCTCTGGAGGCCGCTCGGAATTACCAGCGGAAAACTTGCTCCGGCGACGACAATATTGGACCCGCTCCCGAGGAACAATCTTATCTGGGAATATCTTCCTGCAGGGACCGAGGTGTTTGCGACCATGGCACTATTACCGTTGACGAGCTGAAGGAGATCGTAAGTCCCCGCCGCACTGTTGAGCGTCACCCAGCCGCTGGTGCTGTCGGAAGAAGCTATGTGCGCCTGGATGCTGTCGATGACGATGTTGACAGCACTGAAGGTCCCCGGACCGTCAATCATGTTAATCTGGAACTTCGCAGTACCGGCGGGAGAAGTGCCCGACTTGCTGCATCCCACAACATAGACCGCGAGCAATGCCAGAATTGAGCCGCCAAGTATCTTCTTGAGCCTGTGAGACATTGTATTCCTCCTTTTCTAGGCTGATTTCAATTCTAATTTATTCAAACGTCGTACCGTGTTAGAAAGGCTCAAAATACATCTTATAGCGTCCCACTAACGCTTTTTGTGTAAAGTCAGTTCCGATCTTTATGCAAGCCTTGCATAGTTTACTGAGTCTTGACAGGAACGGTAACGGCACTCCGAAGGTTGATTGTAACATGGCACGGTGTGGAAATTATCTTTACATTCGGGAAAGTGCGTCCAATTTAGAGTCTATTTCTGAATGCCGAATCGGAGGCGGAGCTTGAAATGCGCAAGAACCGGATGGAGGCATTCAGCGATGGGGTACTCGCGATCATCATAACAATCATGGTACTCGGATTGACAGTGCCACACGGATCTGATCTGCACGCCCTGGTGCCACTGGTCTCGGTTTTTCTAAGTTATCTTCTTAGTTTCATTAACCTCGGCATATACTGGAACAACCATCATCATCTTCTGCAGGCAATCAGTCATGTGGATGGAAAGGTCTTGTGGGCGAACCTTCATCTGCTGTTTTGGCTTTCATTGTTTCCATTCTCGAAGGCCTGGATGGGTGAAAATAGATTTGCCGAATGGCCTGTTGCAGCTTACGGCGTTATACTGTTTCTGGCTGCCGTGGAATACTTCATACTCACCAGGACACTGATATCATTGCATGGGAGTGATTCGGTGATCGCAACCGCTCTCGGCAGCGATTTCAAAGGGAAGATCTCTGTAGTCATTTACCTGGCGGGAATCTTAGTGTCATTCGCAAATCGATGGGTAGCTTTGGGACTATATGTCCTGGTTGCCGTGATGTGGCTCGTGCCGGACAAAAGGATCGAGAGGATCATTTCTTAATATCGGCCATTATGCTTATGTTTACCATCGGACTTCCGATAACAACCGTTGTCGGGAGGTACTACTTAATGTTCGTCAAATAACCGGACAAAACTGATGAAGAGAGTTTGTGTTTACTGTGCCTCAAGCAACAAAATTACAAT
>JAKASW010000008.1 GCA_021818875.1 Bacteroidota bacterium | reverse complement strand
CTGCACAGACTCGAGGCACTCCTGGCGGTAATGGACAAAGACACCTCGCTTCTAATTTCCGGAAGCGGCGATGTCGTGGAGCCTGATGACAAAATTATCGCAATTGGTTCAGGCGGAAATTATGCTCTCGCTGCCGCAAGAGTGCTGATGAAGCATACAAACCTTTCGGCCAAGGAGATCGTACTTGAGTCCCTGAATGTCGCGTCTGATATTTGTATTTACACCAATAAGAGTTTTTCGGTCGAAGAAATTTGAGATGGCGAAGCAAAGCGTGAAATCGGAAAGAACTGCAATTGCGCCAGTGAGGAGCGGGCTCCAGACACATGAGTTGACACCGCGCCAGATTGTGCGCGAGCTTGATAAGTATATCATCGGTCAGGATGCTGCAAAGAAATCCGTGGCTATCGCTTTGCGGAACCGATGGAGACGACAACAGGTCACTGAAGACCTCCGCGAAGAGATAATGCCGAACAACATCATCTTGATAGGCCCGACCGGCGTCGGAAAAACCGAGATTGCCAGGAGGCTTGCACGCCTCGCAAATGCTCCGTTTGTGAAAGTGGAAGCTTCGAAATTTACCGAAGTAGGCTATGTTGGCCGCGATGTTGAGTCGATGATTCGGGACCTTGCCGAAATTGCCGTCGCCAATGTCCGTTCTGAAAAGACTGCAGAAGTCAAGGATCGAGCTAAGGCGCTCGCTGAAGAACGTGTTCTTGACGAACTGATACCTGTGAAAGCTCCAAAGAAGGCCAAGCCGGATATCCCGGACGATGGTGAGGAAGAGAAGATTCGGAAAGAAACGAGAGAGAAGCTCAGGAAAATGCTTCAGAACGGCGAGCTTGACTCGCGGACTGTCGAGGTGCAGGTCAATGCAGAAGTCCTCCCGATGATGCAGGTGTTTGGGCCCTTCGGGTCGGAGGACCTCGGCTCGAATTTCCAGGATCTGCTCAGCAACATAATGCCGAAGAAAACAAAGTCTCGCCGTGTCTCAATCACGGAAGCGTTGAAAATATTCGAGCAGGAAGAAGCTCAGAAACTTGTGGATATGGAAGGTGTCGTAAAAGAGGCACTTCAAAGAGTCGAGAACAGCGGGATTGTGTTCATCGATGAAATAGATAAGATTGCGAGCGCGGGGGGAGAAAGCCATGGCCCGGACGTTTCGCGGGAAGGTGTCCAGAAAGATCTTCTTCCTATTGTGGAAGGCTCGACGGTGATGACGAAGCATGGTATGCTGAAGACCGATCATATCCTTTTCATAGCCAGCGGCGCTTTTCACACGGCGAAGCCTTCCGATCTTATACCCGAGCTTCAGGGAAGATTTCCGATAAGAGTCGAGCTGAATAGTCTGAACGAAGAAGATTTCTACAAGATACTTACTGTCCCTGAGAATGCGCTCATAAAGCAGTACACAGCGCTGCTTGCGACCGAAGGTGTTGAAATTGCATTTGATGATGATGCGATCCGTGAAATTGCGAAGGTTGCCACCGAGGTCAACGAGCAAGTTGAGAACATCGGTGCCAGACGCCTTCACACGATCATGACGACCCTGCTGGAGGAGATTCTCTTCGACGTGCCTGACAGAGTGGTCGAGAAGCACCTCCTGATTACTAGAGCAATGGTGAACGATCGGTTGAGCAAGATTGTCAGGAACAGGGATCTAAGCAAATACATCCTCTGACACAAATTCAAATTCCTATTCTCCAAACTCTAAACAATGCTCAAGGTTCAAAATAGAAAACTGGAGAAGGAAGAGTTTCGCTGCTTAGAGTCTTGTGATTGGAATTTGATTAGGAATTATCCTCCCCGAGATGGCTGAATTCAAGATAGAAAGAATCGATGAGACCAGCTACAGTAACTTCCTGGATCAGAATCCGCCAGAAGATCCATTTTCTCTTCCCACGTTCCTGAGTTCTTGCAAAGAAGCTTTTTCAGTCGAGCTGATTTTCCTCTTAATTCTGAGAAACGAGACACCGGTCGCCGTTTGCTCCTTTTCGTCGGGTAGACGGCTTTGGTACCCGATCATCCAGTTGGTGCCTGCACGGACTTACGACGGCGTACACTTCCGGACCCTTGCTGGATCGACTAATCAAAAGCAGGAATACGAAAAGCTGGAAGCGCTCCAGGCGTTGGAGGAATACTTAGAGCGGAACTACAGCTTTCATCAAATCATATTTCCACCCGGTCTAACAGATATTCGCGCCCACCAGTGGGCAGGTGCTACCATCCTTCCTCAGTACACTTATGTTGTGGATCTCGCGAAATTCTCGGAGGTGAACTATACAAAATCACTCAAAGAGGTCTTGAGAGCTGCACGCGGGGCAGGCCTTCATACCTCCGATTGCACCGTTGAGCAGTTAACAAAGCTCCAGCAGCTCAGTTACAAGCGTCATGACCGCAGAGCTCC
The DNA here is from genome assembly GCA_021818875.1 of Bacteroidota bacterium. Lineage (GTDB taxonomy): Bacteria > Bacteroidota > Ignavibacteria > Kryptoniales > JAKASW01 > JAKASW01. The sequence continues at coordinate 29,570 of JAKASW010000008.1, read as the reverse complement.
GATCCCTGTGGAAAAGTTAAATAGACTTTTGGATCTCCTGAGCTCAAATGGCCTTATAAATATTACGGCAGTCAGGAATTACGAAGGTGAACTTATTTCAGCGCTGGCTACGATACGAACAAAAGCCCGATCGTTCTTCTATGTGAGCGGCACACGGCCGTGGAAAAATGAAGCTGAAAAAGGAGCTTCCCATCTGGTGTACCATGAAACATTGATTGCGGAAAAAGCCGCAGGTAGATTGTTAGTCGATTTCTGCGGCGCCAACACGCCTTCCATAAACCTTTTTAAGTCGGCATTCGGTCCGGAGCTCAAAACATATTTCAGGGTGGTGCGGGCAAACAACCGGTTAACTCGCTTAGTCTCTCACTTCAAAAAGATCTGAATGGCGAACTACGGAGATTACTCGCTAACACAGAGCGCCGGGTTGGTCGGCGTATCGAAGTTAATCAACGTCCTGGGTCTTCTTGTCGCATCGATGATACTGACCAGACTTCTGAGCAGGTCCGAGTACGGCAACTATGAACAGGTCTGGCTCGTCTACAACTCGTTCCTGCCTCTGGTAGGCACCAGCCTGAGCAGCTCTGTTTATTATTTCTCGGCGCGACCGGAGCGAACTCGGACTTACGGATCCGGTGTTCTGGCGACGGCAATAGTTGGACTGATATTCGGAGCGGCTCTTGCAGTTCTCGCGCCGTCAATCTCGCATTGGTTCGGATCTAATGAGCTCACGGGATACCTGCAGATATTCGCGGTTTACGCCGTGCTCTCTTCACCGTCATTAATTTTCGAATCGGTTTTCGTTACTGAGCGGAAGGTCGGCTTGCTTCTCGGAGCGAATGCCGCCCTCTCGATTATGTTTGCCGGCGGGGTTTTGATTTCCGGGTTTGTGTTCCATAACCTTACTGCCGTTTTCATCTCCGTTGCAGTGGTTGGCGCTGCAAAATCTATTTTTCTTCTGCAGTATCTCTTCAGGAAGAAACCCGGACTCCACAGAGGAAGCGGATTCTTGCGATCCCAAATAATCTATGCACTTCCGATATTTGTCAGCGGCATGGTCGGAACCCTGAGCAAGCAAGTCGACAGGTATCTTGTCTCCATCTTCTTCTCTCCTGACAAATTTGCACTATACTCAATAGGGTCGAAAGAAGTTCCGCTCATCGCAATCGTTACCGGGTCCGCGTCGGCTGTTCTATTTCCTGTATTCAGCGAGCTCGGTGCCGAAGACGGGCGGGGAAAGTTCCTTGAACTCTGGCGAAACTCGATGGCGAAAACAGGTCTATTCCTTCTCCCGATCATGGTGTTCCTGCTCTTTGCCGCTAAAGACTTCATGGTCTTTTTCTTCGGCGCAAAGTATGGCGCAAGCGCAGTCATATTCAGAATTTTCCTTCTTCTTCTTCCGATGAGGCTCGCGTTCTACAGTCAGGCGTTGTTGTCATTGGGCAAACAACGACTTTATATGTACTCTTCGATAGCCGAGGCTGTGTTGAGCGGTGTGGTTTCATATATCATGCTCAGATCGTTTGGCATGGAGGGCGCCGCAGTCGGAAAAGTTGTCGTCTCGTATGCTGAGGTTGTTTTCCTCGTGGGTGTACTGCTCGTGCTGCTTCGGTCGAAGATAACCACCTTTTTCCCCTGGGCAAGACTTTCAAAGATTGTATTAATCTCCGCTATTGGAATTGTCCCTCTTTTCTTTGTTCGGAATTGGCTCGATAACGTCTATATCAGATTTCTCACGGAAGGGGTTGTCTTTACTACCGTCTTCGGCGCAATAGCTATTGCGGCAGGGCTTGTTCGCGTCGTCGATCTGAAAAGAATGCAGTTCATTGTGAATTGACTGTCGGGCAGAATTGTTGATGTGGAGAAAGAGAACGGAGAACGGTCATGAATATTGTGGATGCAAAAATTGAGAGCTATCTGGACGGAATTTACGGGCGGCGAAATGAAGTGCTGCGCGAGATGGAAGAGGAAGCCGGGAAGAGAGATTTCCCGATCGTCGGTCCGCTTGTAGGGAAACTCCTGTACCAGCTTGCAAGGATGGTGGACGCCCGTCGCGTATTCGAGATGGGCTCTGGCTACGGCTACTCAGCTATGTGGTGGGCGAAGGCAATGGATGATGGATCTGGCGGAGAAATATTCCTCACGGAAAGAAGTAGATCGAACAAGGAGAAGGGTGAGGCGTATCTGGAGCGTGCCGGGCTTATGAAATATGTAAAATACAATCTTGCTGACGCGTTGGAAGCAATTGATATTACGGCCGGTGAATTCGATATTGTTTTCATCGACATCGAAAAATCACAGTACCCGGCTGCCCTTGAGAAGGCTGCGAGGCGGGTACGCCGCGGTGGACTTCTCGTTGCAGACAACGTGCTCTGGTCGGGAAAAGTCGCTGAAGAGAAAGGCGACGCATCCACCGAGGGAATCAAGGAGTTCAACCGACGTCTTTTTTCGATGAAGAATTTTGCATCGTCGATCGTTCCCATCCGCGACGGAGTCGCAGTCGCATTTAAAGTAAATTAATGGGATCTCTATATTGGTAATCTCATTCCTGGTTCTAAACCTTAGTAGTGGAGAAAGAAATGTCTAAACTTGTTCTAATTCGTCATGGTGAATCACAATGGAATTTGGAAAATCGTTTTACCGGATGGGTTGATGTGCCGCTATCTCAACGTGGCATCAAAGAGGCCGAATCTGCCGGGGAGAAGCTTAAGAATTATAAGTTCGAATTGGGGTATTGTTCGAAACTGACAAGGGCGATCGATACTCTAAGGATCGTCCTGGAGAAAATAGGGCAACCGGATCTTCCAGTCGAGTATGACACTGCATTGAATGAGAGACACTACGGTGACCTGCAGGGCCTGAACAAGGCCGAAACGGCGAAGAAATTCGGAGAGGAGCAAGTCCACATCTGGCGGAGGAGCTACGATGTGCCACCGCCAAACGGAGAAAGTCTGAAAGATACCGCCGCGCGAGTCCTTCCGTATTGGAAATTCAAAATCCAACCTGATGTGAAGGCAGGAAAGGAAGTATTGGTCGTGGCACACGGAAATAGTTTGCGGTCGCTCGTGATGTTCCTCGACAACATGACCAGGGAACAGGTGCTCGAGCTGAATATACCCACGGGAGTTCCACTTGTCTATGAATTCGATGGCGACAAGGTAAAAAGCAAGAAATACCTGGAAGACTGATTCGTTTTACCTGACATCCCGGCGCCAATATGATACCATGGACGCCGGGAATTTCCCTCTCATTTTTCTCCATCCTACAGATTAATTTTTCTTCATCCGGCGCATAGGACCCAATTCCACACTCTCATCCAATTCGGGATTGAACCATTGCCTGCCCACGAGCGTCAACTAAGATAGGCACTAAGCCGCGGGGAGTGGCGCCGGAGCTCAAATACGGCGACATGGCAAGACCAGGATTGAGGAGAATCAAAATGGAAAACGTGAAGTTTAATTCGTTGCGAATTGGGTTGTGGGTGCTGAGCGCATTATTGCTCGCTGGAAGTGCAACCCCCCTTTTTGCTACAGGCTTGACCAAATCCCAGGCTACGCTGACGAGATCAATCGTATCACGAGTGGAACGAGACAGAGTTTTCACCAAGAATGTCGGAGCGGAGGTTAGTAGCGGCGGAGCCATGTTGCTGGCGACGGTTCCGACCACTTCCGCACACGATCAGGCATCTCAGGCGACGGACCTCGCCGCGCACAGAATTCTTACGGTTAATGCCCTGAAAAAAACATCTCCCGTGCCCTCGGACAGCTTAATCGGCGCTGAGGTAATGCACAGGATCCACATTTGTCAACCGTATACCGTCTTTGATTGGGTAACCGCGCATTCAAAAAATGGAGTGGTCACACTGAAGGGCTGGGTGAGCCAACTACGTTACATCGGCGAATACCAGAAGCAGGCAGCGCGGGTTGTGGGAGTCAAAAAGGTAGTAAATGACATCAAGTTCACAATGGGCTACAGGCGACTTGCCTGGCGAGCCGTCAAGCTGATTTATCGCGAAGATATGTTCCCGGGATCGTTGCTCACTATGAATCCTCCAGTGCACATCATTGCGTACGAGGGTTACGTAATACTTGAAGGTAAAGTGGGCTCGACGGGCCTCGCAGCGTACCTGGCGAACCTTGTCACTTACCACACCGACGCAATAAGGGTGTTCGATAATCTTCAGGTTCGCGGCTGAGTGAGCCTGATAGAATTTAGAGGTGTTCATTCCTTCAAAGGAGAGCCGCAGCATATCGGCGTCTCTCCTTTCGGTTTATGCGAGGGGATGGGGGAGGGTTTGAAGAGCCAGATGTACATGATCAGTCTTCATCTCAGCAACCGCAAAAAGAAATCAGAATCGATTCTTGCTTACCGCAGTTGACATTCACCCGGGAATTGCCGACATTGCTTTCGATGAAAGAAGTTGCGGGAGAGCGTTGAGCCTCGTGACTTTCTTTGTGATTATACCCGGTTGATACCAGCGTTGCTGTCTGTAACGACAGATGCGATGCTGATGTCGAGAGCAATGAGTGGTTGGTATCAAAGTGGGAGGAAGTACGATGGAAATGAATAATCTGGCGACCATCCGTAGCGAGATCTTCTCGCGGGTCCGCGAGATTCTTTTTGAGAGGTACGGGGAAACAATACCGGTGTCCATTGTAGAGGGTGAGATTCGAGCAGACACCGCAGCCAAAATAATCAAACGGTATGAATCGTTCAGGGCTGACGAAGATTTGATCGATCTTCTGGATGCACTCGAGACGGTGTTCGAGGGTAGATATGGTCATTGTCTGCTCTGTCATGCTGAAATAGCCTTTGAAAAGCTGCGGAGGAATCCCCTTGCGAAGTTCTGTGATGATTGTGAGAAGTCTTTGAGCCCGGGTTACTCACATAAGTACACAGAACTGCACACTCTATAGATTGTTTCCTCCGAGAAACAGGCTCGACAAAGGTGGAAATATTTCAGCCTTGGCGGGCAGCCGTGCAGACTGCGGTTACAAGTGTAGATGCTATCTCTTCCAAAGGTACTACCGAATCCGCGAGGTGTGCATCCACAATCGACTTCGGCATGCCGTACACAACACACGACTCTTCGTCCTGTGCTATGACTTTCCCGCCCGCCCTCTTTATTGATCTTGCGCCTTCAAGACCATCTTTCCCCATGCCGGTCATGACAACGGCAAGCACATCGCCTCCATAAGTCTCGAGTGCCGAATTGAACATAACATCAACGGATGGTCTATGGAGAGAACTTTGCGGAAATGCCGAGATGCTGATGGTCGTATTTGCTCCATTATCTTTGAACTTCAAGTGAAATCCGCCCGGTGCGATGAAAACCTTCCCGCTTGCCACTTCCATTCCGTCTTCGGCTTCACAGACCTTGAGACGACTTATCGAATCTAATCGTTCCGCGAGCGACTTTGTGAAATGAGGCGGCATATGTTGTACTATTGCGACAGGAAGTGGAAAATTTTCCGGCAAGAGTGGTACAACCTTCTGAAGGGAAAATGGGCCGCCCGTGGAAATCCCTATCGCGATAAGCTTTGCATTCGGTGAAGCAAACGCAGAGGGGCTGACTGCCGCCGGTGGAGCCGCGGACGGTGATCTTTGGAAAACTCTTGATCTCACATTTGCTATCGATTTGACTTTCGCGACGAGATTCTCTTTTATGTTGGTTATGTCAAGAGATACGTAAGAGATCTGCTTAGGTATGAAATCGACAGCGCCGGCGGCCATGGCATCTATGGTTGCATCCGCGCCTTCTTTGGTCACCGAACTCACCATCAGAACGGGGAGCGGGCTTTCCTTCATAACTCTCTTGAGCGCCGTGATGCCATCCATCCTCGGCATCTCCACGTCCAGCGTCATCAGATCGGGCTTTAGGATCTTCACTTTCTCAATTGCTTCCAGACCATCCCTCGCGGTACCTATCACTTCAATTGAGCGGTCGCTCTCCAACATCATCGAGATCGATTTCCTCATGAACGCGGAGTCGTCTACTACGAGCACTTTTACCGACAACTTACGCCAAAGCCCCTTCAATGGATGACAACCGCAAAGCAGATTTTTGTGCAAGGCCCAACAGCTCGCCGGTGTCTATTATCATGACCACCTTTCCGTCGCCTAAAATTGTCGACCCGGCAATCCCGGAAATATTTCTCAAGTAGGATCCTAACGGTTTTATGACAATTTCTTTCTGACCGATAAGCCTGTCCACTACAATTCCGAACCTGTGATTCGCCACTCCAACAACGACAGTGTAAAAGGCATTAGCGACATCCTCCCTCGGCGGAACGTCAAGGATATCTGATATGTGCAAAAGTGGCAGAACGGTTTCTCTTAATCTTATGACCTCGCGTCCATGCACAGTTGAGATGTCTTGCTTTGAAGTGTGTACGACCTCCAGAACGGACGCCAACGGGATTGCGAATGACTCTCCACCTACGCCGACAAGAAGCCCCTGGATTATCGCAAGTGTAAGCGGAAGTTTCAGCGTAAACTTGGTCCCTTTTCCAACCGCCGACTCGATGCTTATAATCCCGTTGAGCTTTGTGATGTTAGTCCTTACGACGTCCATGCCGACGCCTCGCCCGGAGACATTGCTGACCACTTGAGCGGTGCTGAACCCCGGGACGAAGATCAGATTATATGCATCCTCCGTTTTCATCTCATGGGATTCGTCTGCAGTAATGAGACCCTTCTCTAGTCCCTTCTGCTTAAGCTTCTCGGGATCGATGCCAGCACCGTCGTCTGTCACCTGGATTATCACGTGGTTGCCTTCATGCCCCGCAGAAAGATGGACCGTTCCGCGGCGTGGCTTGCCTGATTTTTCCCTGACGTTTCCTGACTCGATGCCATGGTCGGCTGCATTCCGTATGAGGTGTACCAGCGGGTCGCTGATCTCTTCAATGATCGACTTATCAAGCTCTGTCTCCTCACCTTCGATGACTAAATCGATTTCTTTGTCAAACTCTCTGGCGATATCTCGTACGAGCCTTGGGAACCTGTTAAATACTCTGCCAATCTGGATCATTCGCGTCTTCATTACCGCAGCCTGTAGCTCGGTCGTAATGAAGTCTATCTGCGTGCTCGTTTCGTTTAGCTGTGAGATGAAGAAATCCTTGTCGGCTGCTTCTTTGACCGACAGCGCGATCTGTGAAAGACGGTTCCTGCCTAGCACGAGCTCACCGACAAGGTTCATCAATTGGTCGAGCCTTCCGACATCGACGCGGATTGTGGTGTCGGTGGCTTTATCGAGTTTCTGTATCTGGTCGGATTTTGTGGATGAAACGCTTTCTTCCTGGTGGCCGCTTGCCAGTGACTGTAATTTCTTTATTGTCGGTGCCAGGTCGATGTCCTGGAGGTTTCTTTCGACTACTTGAGCCAGGAGAACTTTCATCAGGTCGAACGCTTCCAGCATGACATCCAGCATCGCCGGATAGAATTTTATGTCTCCCCGCCTCAGTTTGTTCAACACATCCTCGAAGCTGTGGGCTATTGTGGTCATCTGCTCGAAGCTCAGGAACCCCGACGTTCCTTTGACTGTATGAACTCCGCGGAAAATCGAGTTTATCAGCTCCTTGTCATCCGGGTTCTTTTCGAGGCGTAGTATCTCGTTATCGAGTTTTTCGAAAACCTCCTTTGTTTCCACGACAAAGCTGTCGACGATTTCCACCATATCATTGGCGAACATTGGATGTTCGGTCATTCTGGCTCCTTATACATTTTGACATCTTCCGCAGTCATTGCAAGAAACACCATCTCTACACGACATGCTCTTACATTTCATCGGTTTCTAAGATTCCTTATCCCTTTCGAAAGAGTCGATCGATCTCGTCTTGTGATGCAGGGTTTGGCGCTTGATGTCTTAAAGTGTCTGGGTTTCTCTTTCCCAAGTTTGATTTGTTAATAATTTCGTCGGCAGTTTTCTGTCTCTTATCGGACCTGTCGTAGACTGCAAGGGGATCAAAAGCCACATCTCCATTCACGTCGATCTTGTCGACGACCTGGTCACCCGACATTTTGAACCTGTCGATGATTCCTGATAGTCTCTCCTGAACCGATTGAATAAGGTGGTTCACCGAAGCGATCTGCTGTGCGGTTATGTCCTGCACCTGGAGAGACATCATTATGTCGTTCGAGCTTCTCCGGATTAACTTCAGATTCTTTTCGAGTCCCGCCGCATTCGACCTGAGTGCTGCAATATGAGAACGCTTGCGTTCCTGGATTGCAGATATTTCATTGAGAGCTTTCAACTTGTTCGGACCTAACGACCTACGCACGATTGTGCTCATCTCGTCGTCGAGCGCCTGGAGGTTGGTCAGATCTGCCACCGCGTTATGGAAATTTGCATCGATCTTATCGAGCTTTCCAAGGACACCGTCGAGGTTATCCAGGATTTCCTTTGTAGCAACCTCGGTCTCTTCAGTCACTTTGCTCAGCTGAGAAGAAGCCCGCGGGATTCGCCTGGTGCTTTCGTAAATGGATGAATTGATTTCCTCCAGAATCGGTGCCATGTCGTTGACGAAGTAGAACAATTCCTCCAGGAACGGTATTACACGTTGTCCGAATATGAATAGAGCACGAAGCTCGTTGATCTTGTCCAGTATCCCGCCGTCATTCTCTAATTCCATTTCCCCCTCACAATGTTTTCATTATTTGTTCGATTTTTTCTTTGAGCACCTGGGGCGTAAAAGGTTTGACTACGTAGTTGTTCACCCTGGCCTGCAGCGCCTCCATCACGTCTTCTTTCATGCCGCGAGTCGTTACCATCAGTATAGGCATGTTACCGAACTGTTCGTCCGCTCTGACCGCCTTCGTGAATTCAAGGCCGTTCATGACAGGCATGTTCCAGTCCGTTATTACGAAATTGACGTTTTCGATGTAGAGCTTTGCCATAGCATCTTTTCCGTCCTCTGCCTCGATGATCTCATCGTAGCCTATGCTCTTCAAAGCGTTATTTACAATTCTCCTCATAGTCTGTGAATCATCAACGACAAGAAACTTCATAGTACTATGTTCCCCTTCTGTTGTCCTCTGCGATCTATGGACGGTATTTTATGCATACTCATGCGTTTAATAGATTCCCGTTTTGTTGTTTTCAACGATCCATGTTAAGATCTTCTGAACCCACATCTTGAATTCTTCATACATTTCGTGGTCTTCCACCATCTCCTTACGTCTCAATTGGTCATACTCAAGTATTGATAAGATTCCTCATCCTCAACTCAAGTATTTTGACAGCTCGTATTGAAGACGTTTCTGATCGAAGGGCTTGACAAGGTAGGAATTTGCGCCCAGCTTCATGCCGGTATCTATGTCCTGTTCGCTCGTAAGCGAAGTCAAGATGATAACTGGAACCTGCGCATATTCCTTGTCGTCACGCAGTGCTTTGAGCAGCTCAAATCCGTCCATGTTAGGCATGTTAAGATCGGTGACAACCAGGTCCACCTTGATTTGCGAAAGTTTCTCAAGCGCCTCCATCCCGTCCCTTGCGGCGACGACTCCCACTCCCTGAGCGCGGAGAGCAAACGTAATGAATTTCCTTATCGACTCCGAGTCGTCAACTACCATTACTGATTTAGCCAACGTCATTCACTCCTTTCGGTAAGCTATTGCTTTTTCTATGTGCACCGGTTTGAATGCCTGAGTCAGACCATAGAGTGTTTCAGAATATCCCACAAATAGGTACCCACCCTTGCTCGTGCAGTCATAGACTGACGAGAGAACGGTCTGCTTTGAATTGAAATCGAAATAAATCAGAACGTTCGATGCGAATATCAGATCAAATCCCCTTATCGCACGCATCGCGCTTCGATCAAACAGATTCACCTGTCTGAAATCAACCATCTTCTTTATTTCATGGTCGAGAAAGAATCGTCCTTCTTTTTGCGTGAAGTACTTTGCCATGTACTCATCAGGGACGGTCCTCACCGCATAGTCTTTGTAGATCCCTTTTCTTGCCGCATCGAGCACCTGGGTATTGATGTCTGATCCGACTATCTCGAATTTCATAAACGGGAAGCGAGGCATGAATTTATCCCTGATTATCATCGCCAGACTGTAAGGTTCTTCTCCGCTGGAACATGCCGCACTCCAAACCCGTATCTTATCTGTCTTTTCTTCCATCCTTCGTTTTATCAGTTCAGGCATGATTGTGCTTTCTACTTCCGCAAGCTGGATATCGTTTCTGAAGAAGAAAGTCTCGTTTATTGTAACGGTGTTTATGAGTTGAGGAAGCTCGACTGGTCCCTCCCCATTCGACAGCATCCTGTAGTACGAATCAAAATCGGGAATTCCGAGAGCGAGTAGACGATGACTGATCCTGCTTTCCAGGAGATACTTTTTGTTGTCGGCAAAGAATATCCCTGTTTTCTCATATATATGCTTTCTCAATAACTGGAAAACGGCCTCGGAAAGCTTTGTGCTTTTAGGAATCACTGTAGCTGGTTCTACTCTATAGCTCATTCAAGTTGCTCTAATTCTGGAAACCGATATTCTGTGGATGCAAGATTGACGCGGCGGCAAGACGAGTCTCCTCGTCATAGTCAGCCGACAATTTCTTAAGCTCGTCGGTAAAATATTCGTGACCAAGCTTCGCTGTAAGATCGATCGCATAGTTCTTGACAGCGGACTCACGGTCCGAAAGAGCAGCTCTGACAACCTGCACCCCCCATTCGGCACTGAGATTTCCCGATACAGTCAATGCGGTAATCTTGGTATCGATATCGAGTCTCGGGAAACTTCTCGATATGAACAGCACAAAACGTTGCATCAGGTCCGGTTTGATCTCCCGATTGGATTCGTTCCACGCATCGAGCAGCAGCACCGACGTCTTAGCAAGGGGGGCGACTCTGACATCGTGAGCGGCATCTTCGAGGATCAAAGGGAGAATCTCTTCCGGGAGGTCCTTCAGAACCGATACAATCGCGTTGTCGATGGATTCCGAAAGTCCTGAGTGCTGGACAAGTCGGATTAGTGTTTCACCGTCGATGAAGTATCTTAGTCCTCTCACCGCAGCTCTAATGTAGACCGGATCGTTATCGTCCAGCATTTTGATGAGATCTCTCTTCAGAGACTTCGGGATCTCACCCGCGTAGTCTTCAGATTCGAGCAAGGCAACCAGTGAATGAAGTATCACAGGTTTTGCCAGATCGGAGACAGAGTTCAGCTTCAGCAGGAGAATCTTAAGCGTGTCGGAATCTTTGCGTGTCGCGAGAACCTCGGCAGCCGCGAGCTGCACAACGGGATCGTCTCCGGACAAGGCGGTAAGAAGGAACTGGAGACCAGGCTTATGTTCGAACTTGGAGACCGCGTATATAATGTTAGGTCTGAGAAGCTCATATTTATCATAAAGAGCCATCAGTTTCCTGTAGTACGTGGTGGCATGAAATCCCCCGATTGCATCCACGCAAGCGGACATGACGTTCGGATCTGGGTCCGCAAGATGCTCCCCAATTCTTTCCAGAGCGATCTCATCCGATGGGAGTTGTGCCAGTAAGTCTATGGTGAACTTCCTGATGTCTTTGTCGGCAGAATCGACATAAGGGAGAAGTGCCCTCACGGCGACGCTCTTCATTCGCACGAGGGCATCGCCTGCCAGGTTGCGTACAGCAATATTCAAGCTCGAAATATGAGCAGCAACAAGTGAGGCTGCCTTGTCGCTTGAGCAGAGAATCAATAGCCGGGAAGCGGCCTCACGGACACCGCGATCCGGATCCATCAGAAGATTTGCCGCCCCTTCTAAAGCGCGGTCATCACATGGATAGTCGGAAAGACTCTCAAGGGTGTCCCTCTTTTCCAACGGGTCAGTTGTCTGCAGCCTTTCCAGAAGCTCCTCAATCATGGCTGTCATAAGTTCCTTGTTCGGATTATTTCGTCTTTACTCTCTTCGAAAGTGACATTTGAGTATCCCTGTTTGAGCCCGAATCCGACTCTGTTTATTTCGGCAACGACACTCTGGTGGATCGTCCCCAACACTATCAGCTTCGGGCTGCGTTTTCGAACGATCTCGCGGGATGTAGCATCTTTTTTCTCCGCCAGTTTGTTGATAAGCTCGTTCTGCACGCGCAATTTCGCTTGCAGGAACTTCAGCCGCTCGGACTTTTCCTGGCTGAAATCATTGCCGTCCATTCTGTCCCTGACGAGTACGTATATTTCCGATTTGAGATCGGCGGTTGACTTGGATTGTAGCTCGATTTCCTTGTTGACGGCATTGAGATCCTCATTAAGAAGCTCCTGTATTCCAAGCTTGACTCTTGTAGTGGAATAGAGTTCGCCGCCGAGTGTCCGGACTTCTATTTCATTTCCTGCCGTGACAACGCCGCCCATGATGATTGCGCTTCGAGCAATTATAGAGTCAGTGGCGATCAAATGAGCGTTGACACATTCCTTCGTTACAGTAATTGAGCCGCCTGCTTCTATCATCTGATTCAGGACGACATGCACTTCTACATTCTGGGCGGCACGGATCAAGCCGTCGCCCCGGCCGACAAAACTCCCTTTGATGGTAACATCGCCGCCAGCAATCAACCTCGCATCCTCGACCGATCCTTGGATGAGAATGTTGTGTTTGACGTTGAGGCAGCAGCTCCCTTTCACATCGCCAAGAATTTTGAGCGATCCTGCAAAATCCAATTCGCCATCGGAATAGTCTATGTCCTCGCGGATGATATGCTCCGGGATAATTTCAATTGTATTTCCACCAAACTTCAGGTTGCCATCCACTCCAGCGTCGAGCTTCGTCCGGTCCTCCAGTATCGTTTGTTTTACACTCGGGCCGACGAGTAGGCTCGCAGGTTTTCCGGGGCACTGCTTTATTTCTTTGCCGAATACATCCTTGCCTGGAGAACCCGCGGTAGGATTGTGGATGAACGCGAGGGTTTCTCCGGCATAAACATTAGTGATTCCGAATTTTATTTCGGCGGGAGTCCTTTCCCGAAGACTTAGTATCTCCAATCGGCCGTTGGTCCCGTCAATGCATTTAATGGCGCTGGCCGCCAGAATTCTCTGACCGACGTTCTTGATAGCATCAGATGGCGCTGCATCATCTACTCCGAAAACGACTCCGTTGGCTTCGAGCGCTGCCTGCACATCGGAAGGAAGTAGCTCGGGGTCGCTGACAACTACGAAAGCGGCCGAGGCGTCCTCGGCGACTTCTATTTTTATTCCCTTAGATATGACTTCTGTCTCCATAGCGGATTACCCGGTTGGTTCAGCCCCGACCGGCTGAAGCATCCAAGGTTGCGTGTATGAGTGTTTCCTGGTCGAAGCCTCCCGATTCGTGCTGCCCGGATGCGAGGTTGAATTGCTGTACCATTGTGATGAGGTTTTCGGTAAGTCTATTCAGGTTGTCTGCGGCACCGGCAATATTGGATATGCCGTGAGCCGATTCGCTCGATACGGTCGATATTGCTTCTATGTTCCTGGAGATTTGTTCGCTTGTCGCAGATTGTTCTTCACTTGCGGCAGCAATCTGTGTCATCATATCCACGACCCGGCCCGTATCCTGAACGATATTCTTTAAAGAGTCACCGGCCCTGTCTGCGAGCTTGATGCCTTCCGCCACTTCGGTACTCCCTCGCTTCATGGAGCTTACGGCTTCGGCGGCTTCCTTCTGTACATTCTTTATCATTGCGGCAATCTGTTTTGTTGCCTGTGTCGTTCGCTCGGCGAGTTTTCTAACTTCGTCGGCGACGACCGCGAAGCCTCTTCCATCTTCACCGGCTCGCGCTGCCTCGATTGCAGCATTCAATGCCAGCAGGTTAGTCTGGTCGGCAATGTCATCTATGACCAGCACTATCTTTCCAATCTCCTGCGTCGAAGTCCCCAAGCGTTCAACGGTCGATGCGGAATTCTGTACGACTTCGGCGATCTCACGGATCTTGTTCACCGTATGGATAACAACGTCGCTGCCTTCTTTTGCCAATGCGCCGTTGTTTCTCGCCACCTCTGCAGTCAATGTGGCATTCCTTGAATTCTCGTAGACTGTCTTCGTCATCTGTTCAACGGCGGCGGCCACTTCAGTTGTCTGCGCCGATTGCTCCTGTGCCCCCGCTGCGAGCTCCTCGGTAGAACTGTTTATCTGCACGGTGGCAGTTGCAACCGATGAGCTTGTCTGGGATATTTCAAGAAGTGTAGTGCGAAGATTTTCTATCATCCTATCTATCTGTCCTGCCAATCCAACAAGCTGGCTGTCTTTGGATAGATCTATGTCAACTGCGAGATTTCCTGATGCTACAAGCTTCACCGCGTCTGTGATCGGTTTGATTTGTTCTCCCAGATATTCCCGCTGCTTTGTGATGTTCTTGCGCATGTCGAAGAAGGTGAGGAAGGAACCGACGATTTCGCCCTCCGCTTTCCTGATGGGGGCGGAGCTGGCGAGGACGGGAATTCTTTCCCCTGCCCAATTGCTGATTTCCATAGAATAATCAGCTATCGGGTTCCCGCTCAGCGCGCTTCGGATTGCCTTGTCGGAGCCGAACAACTCCTTTACTGTCACCTTGCCGACAACTTGCTCGGGCGATGCGTGCAAGATCTCACAAGCCGCGCTGTTTATGTGCGTGAGCACCGTATTCTTGTCGGCGATAAGAAGGGGCGCCTTGATATTGTCCCGGAAACTATGAGACATTGCCACCTCGTCCCTTATTTTCTCAACCATCTTCTCAATGGCATTTTCAAGAACCCCAAACGCTCCCTCTGTGACTTTGTCGAAATGAACCTCATACTTCCCCGAGATCACTTGATCTGAAACGTCCACAAGGGCAATCACTGCCTTGCGGATCTTGACGGCAGTCTGGAGCGAAACTGCAATGAGCAAGACAGCGCTTGTGACCATGATTGAATAATTCTGAGTAAATCCCGCCGTCACGCAAACAAGAGTAAGGGCTACTACCGCGACTGTGAACTTCGAAAACAACTTGATGCTGGTTGGCTTACTCATCAGATACTTCCCGTTTTTTTATTTTGAGAAAGGAATTGTGCCGAAGACCATAATATGTTTCTTGAGTTGATTTTGTTTCCTGCGAACTCATGTTCATGGAGCAAGTCTCTCAAAGACTTCCTGCGACTTCCACTTCAGACAGGCGTTCTTGTTCGTTTGAAGAAAGCACCTTGTCAAGGTCGAGGAGGATCAGCAACCGATCATGAAGCTTCGCAACTCCTGTGATGTAATTGGAGCTTATGCTCGTGGTCAGCTCCGGCGGGGGTTCAATTATGCTCCTTTCGACCCTGATGACTTCTTTAACCCGGTCAACCAGAAATCCGACAACCTTGTCGGGCAGCTCGACGACAACAATCCTGGTTTCGTTGTCTCTGTCTCTTTTGTTGATTCCAAATCGTTTGCGCAGATCGATTACGGGTACGATCTTGCCGCGCAGGTTGATGACTCCCTCGACGAATTCAGGCGACTTCGGCACACGGGTGATGTTGACGGTTCTAATTATTTCCTGTACCTTCAGGATATCGACGCCGAATTCCTCGTTCTCGACAACGAAGCTTACGAGCTGGTAAATCGTTTCGTCGGAATGCACCGTGTCAGTCATTGCTCAATCCCTCCTCGGCGTGCCTGTATTTCCGTTGCGCCCCGGTTTTCGATCCGCCGGCTGGTAGTTTGATGAGAGCGGGACTATTTTTCCATTTGCACGAACAGCCAATGAACCCTGTTGCGCCTGAGCCGAGTTGAGCCGGAAGCGTTCGATAAGGTCTCTCAGGTGCTTTGTCAATCTGTTCAGATCTTCGGCTGTGTGTGCCAGGTCGCCGGTGGCGCTGGATACATGGGTAGCCACTGTCGAGATGCTTTCCACATTGTGCGAAACCTGTTCGCTTGCGGAAGATTGCTCTTCGCTTGCTGCGGCAATCTGGCTGATCATTCCGACGACGCCGTTTACCGACGAAATTATTTCTGAGAGAGATTCTGCCGCCTTGTCCGCGAGCTTCATGCCGTTTTCTGCTTCCGTATTACCTTCGGTCATTGCAAGGACGACCTGGGTTGTCTCCTGCTGGATGCGTTTGATCATGTCAGCTATTTCCTTGGTCGCGGACGTTGTGCGTTCTGCCAGCTTCCTTACTTCATCTGCAACCACTGCAAAGCCGCGTCCCTGTTCCCCGGCCCTTGCTGCTTCAATCGCTGCATTCAACGCGAGAAGGTTTGTTTGGTCTGCAATGTCGTCGATAACCTGTATAATCTCTCCGATCTGTGCGCTGGATTTGCCGAGAGTGTCGACTATTTCGGCCGACTTCTTTACAAGTTGAGCTATGCGCGTCATCCCTCCGATTGTTTCCTGGAATACTTTCTCGCCGACGTTGGCAAGATCGGAGGCTTTCTTCGCCATGTTTGCCGCTTCGTTTGCGTTCTTCGACGATTCTATGACGGTCTTCGACATTTGCTCGACCGCAGTCGCTACCTCACGTGTCTGGCTTGCCTGTTCATGCGCCCCGGTCGACATTTGCTCTGCGGCAGACGATATCTGCGCGGTGGCCTCCGAGAGGGAATCGCCCGCAGTGTGTACCTCTCCGATTAACGAACTAAGGTCACGAATCATCTGGTTGATTTTCTTGCTCAATGCCGTGACTTCCTCGGTAGATGCGGAGGTTGCCTCGGCGATATTGCGCTCTTCTATAACGAGTTCTTTCGTAAGATCGCCTTTAGTCACGGCCTCGATGACGCCGGATATTCTTTCAAACTGTCCTCTCAGATAGCTCTGCTGCACTTCGGCCTGTCTCTGCATTTTCTCGGCCAGCTGCCTTGCCTCCTCAGCTTGCTGAGTCTTGAGGTTTACTTCGTCGATAGAGTTTTTGTTTTTCTCCACCATCACATTGAATGCAGCCGCCAATTCTCCTACCTCGTCGGCCTGGTTGAGTTCCACCCTTACTGAGAAATCACCGGAAGCAACTTTCTGAGCCGACTCCTTGAGAGTTTTCACCGGTCTGACTATTGCCCGCGTCAGAAGAGCCATCGCTAACCACCCGAAGATCCCGAAAAAGATGAGGGTGCCGAACGAGACAAGAAGACTGCTGCTTTTCTCGGATTCCAGCGACTTGGAAGAAATTGCCATTGAAACGAATCCGAGAGATTGGTGGTTTGCCTGGTTGAGAATCCTCATCGAGGCGACGACCACCGGTGTGCCACCAACTGTTTTTGCAGATTGGATTGAGCTGCTCAATGTCGATAAATCCGGACGAGTCCAGTTGACTTCACGAAGATTTACTTCCGTCAGAAGTTTGCCGTTTGTGCTGTAGAATGCGCCCGCAATGGCATCGCCACTGCCGACGATATTCTTGAGATTGCCCGACAGGCCAACAGAATCTCCCATCAAGAGACTGTATTGTGACTGTGCACCGATTGTCTTCGCGAGTAGCTGAGCTTTTTGGTCGAATTCATTTTCAGAAACGTTAAGTGAGTACCTTGAGTACACGAAGAAAATCGACCAGGCGATAAGAATCAGCGCGGCTAGTAGAATAGAGAATTTCCGGCTGAGTCTCATGTTTGCCAGTCTCTGGTCAGTAGTCATTTCATCCCCCTTAATTGGTTGCAAGGAACTGGGTAATCGATATGTATTTGCTTGGTACTTTCATTCCGAGTACGCTGATCGTCTTCTGATTGACGATAAGCTCAGCGTCGCTCCCGTTGCTTACCACGGCAGCACAGGCTCCGGCGGATACCCAATTGGAGTTGGGTGCAAACAGAGGAACTGAATTCATCGTGGAGTTCTTTATGAGAAAGCCTTCCGCAATAGACGATGCAAGTATGTCTGCGTTGCCGAAGATCCATAGAGCCTGGATATGGTATTTCTGAGTCAGGTCTCTGAATCGTTCCGCGACATCCTTCATCTGTTCCACGTCCTCCACGACGACTTTGACTCCGACCGCGGCGGCGGCCCGATTTATCTGTGGGATGATGCCTCCATAGTCTACATCCGACTGCTCCCACATCAGACCAACCGTTTTGGTTTGTGGCAAGAGTTGTTTGATCATGAAAAGAGTTTGCAAGGGGGTTGCATCCGAAGTATTGTTAGGAGTTGCGGCCAAGGTTATGATAGCCAGGACAACGGGGGGGATAAGATCCGCGATTCTCTTCAACAGCGCCATTTTAAGTTAAGTCTCCTTTTGCTTTCTGCATCATTTTACGACACAATTGATGTGCCAACTGATTCTTCGGAATTTCCTGCGTTTTCTGTAATCTCTTCGTGACTGGAACCTGTGTGTGCTGAATATTGGCCTGGCGTCTGGACAATAATCGACAGCGGGTTTGCAGGAATATATTTTCACTCACTCAAGGAAGTCGTCCCTGCCTACCGCAGGTCCACCAGAAGGCAGGCCCGGCAGGCTGTCTGGCCGGCTTACTTTCTCGGCGCGTGGCGAATAGTATTCAACTTTGAAGAATATTGAGCAGCATCGTGGTCAATGTCGTCGAATGTGCCGCCCTTTCGTGGATTCTGATTGGCACAAACGTTGAACAACCAAGGCTGAACAGAAGTACCGAATCTAACATGCCCGTGAGTGGAACCAGTATTTTGTTCAGGGTCTTTGAAAGAAGAAAGAAAGTAGAAGGAATAGTAGGAATGCCTGACCGGAAACGGCTCATCTTATCACGACGGTGGAAGACAACAGAATAGGCAACGTTTGCATGAAGAAAATATTTGTAGTTTTTGCTTTCTTGGCGGTTGTATCCGCCGTGACAATGCTCATCAATGCCGATGACAAATCCGAAAGATACAATGAAGAGTCTGAGGACCACCAACTTGACTATCTGGGAGTCTGACTATGAAAATTGATCTATTTGATAGAAGCAGAATTCCGCTGCTTGAGAAAGAGCTCGATGCGTCCGTTGTCCGCAACAAAGCGATCGCGGATAACATAGCTAACATCGATACTCCAGGTTATAAACGAGTGGATGTTTCTTTTCGGCAGGCTCTGGCAAATGCGATTGATAATTCCTCAGACGATGTAAACCTCAGCGAAAATGTGGAGCAAGTTGACCCCACAATTCAAATCGATCCGTCTAACTTGTTGACGAGCGGTGCAAATAACGTGGACATCGACCAGGAGATGGCCGAGCTGGCCAAGAACCAGCTTCAGTTCAAGCTCGCTGCCAAACTGATGTCACAGACTTTCACTCTGATTGATAAGAGCATCAACGGAGTGTGAGCCTTATCGCAAATGACAGGGAAAAGCGGGGACAACAGTAAGTGAGCCGTAACGTTCCAGAGGAGAAGGAATAGCAAAAATGAGAATTGGAAAGATGTTCTCGGCAATCGACATAAGTGCCTCCGGTCTCTCTTTGCAAAGAAAGAAGATGGATGCCATCGCGAGCAATCTTGCAAACATGGATTCTGTGGGTCCTGGCGGAAAGCCGTATCAAAAAGAGGAAGTACTCTCGATTCCCGGGCAGCCGATTACTTTTGGCAAGGAGCTCGGCGATCAGATGATCCCTCTCGAGATTTCTACTCCTGGCCAGATCGAGCCATCATCTGCAGAGATGCAGATGCCGGACTACACGGTGCGGGAAGTGTCTGGAAGAGTTGTCACAGACCCGACAGCAACCAAGATGGTTTATGATCCGACAAATCCCAATGCCAATGCCGAGGGTTATGTCAATGAACCAAACATAAACGTCGTGACCCAAATGGTAGATATGATTACGACATCGCGTGCATACGAGGCCAATGTCACTGCAATCGATGCCTCAAAAAACATTATCAACGATTCCATCAATATATAAGGAATCTCAGAATACATGAGCAGTGACAAATGAATCTTACAGAATTTGTGGAAGACAACGGAATGTTTACGGAATCTCAGAATACATGAGCAGTGACAAATGAATCTTACAGAATTTGTGGAAGACAACGGAATGTTTACGGAATCTCAGAATACATGAGCAGTGACTGTTTGCCGTTCGGAGACGGTGTAAGAAATAAGAACGAACAAGGAGAGAAATGAAAGTTGATTCTGTCTCAAACCCGGGGTTAGCACAAAGCATCTCTCAGAAGAAGTTTTCTGGTATTCAAAGGAGTGCAGAACCAGGCGCTATGGCTGCCTCAAAGCCATCATCTTCCAGAAGCGCAGGAGCTGTCAGGATGCCTGCAATCGGATCTTCAACTTGCAACTCCAATGTAGTTCATGAAGGCCTGTCCCACGCAGAGCGCGCGTTCTTCGCTAAACTGTTCCCGGATGCCTCGTCCCGAATAAACTCTCATTCAACTTCATATTCCGCGGGCGGCCCGAGACCTACAGTTGAACTCGGGCAAATAATCAACAGGAAGGCTTGAACATGAAAATCGGCGATATTACCGGCGGGGCATTCCCACCATCAACTCTGAACCAAATTTCTTCTGATATGTCCGCCCAGAGCAGTACCGATCAGGTCACTAATAGTTTTGAATCAACTTTGGACGGTTTCATAAACAATGTGAATAGCCTGCAAAACAGTGCCAACACTGCGATCGACCAAATGGCCACCGGACAGGCGGCCGATGTTCACGAGGTGATGATCGCAATGGAAAAGGCAAAGATCAGCTTTGACCTTCTTATGCAGGTTAGGAACAAGATGCTCGATGCGTATAAACAGATCATGCAAATGCAGGTGTGAGTTTCTAACAAATGGCAAAGTCCGTATCAGGTTACCCGTCTCAGCTTCTAACTACATTCAACAAGTTCACATTGAAGCAAAAGGTCGGTCTTCTACTCTCGGCAGTCGTCTCGGTCGTTGCCCTGATAATCCTCGTCACGTGGGCTAACAAGCCGACCTACGGCATTCTCTTCTCGAATCTTGAGGCAAAGGACGCATCTAAGATAGTCGACAAGCTTAAGCAGGAATCAGTGCCGTATAAGCTCGGCGATGATGGAAAGGCGATATTAGTCCCGAAGGACAGAGTATACGAGTTGCGCCTGCAAATGGCCGGCCAGGGTCTTCCGCAGTCAAGTATCGTCGGATACTCTATATTTGATAAACCATCGTTCGGAATGACCGACTTCACTCAGAAGGTAGATTACAAGAGGGCGCTCGAAGGCGAGCTCGAGAAAACGATTCTGCAGCTGGACGAGGTCAAGGGAGCGAGTGTTCATATCGTCATCCCGGAGAAAGCGTTGTTTGCAAGTCAACAAGATAAGACAACTGCATCGGTGTTCCTGAAGTTGAAGGATGGCGAGACTCTGACTCCGTCGGAGATAAATGGGGTTCAGAGACTGGTTGCTGCAAGCGTTGAGGGTCTTAATCCGAACGAAGTCACGATCGTCGATTCACATGGCCACCTGCTGTCGCAGAAACATGATGAGACGGACCAGCTGAGTTCTTCGCAGTATGATGCAGAAAGTAGAGTCGAATCGTACCTCGCTAACAAAGCACAGTCGATGCTTGACGAAGTGCTCGGACCGGGAAACGCTATTGTTCGGGTAAACGCCGAACTCGACTTCGACCAGATGGACAAAACGACGGAGCAATACGATCCGAATAGTGTAGTATTAAGCGAGCAGAACTCACAGCAGCATTCTTCTGTGCCTGGTGATTCGACAGCAGCGAAAACCGTTCAGACGAATTCTGTGACAAACTACGATATCGGGAAGACGGTCGAGAGGTTTGTCAGCAGCAGTGGAAATATCAAGAAACTCTCAATTGCAGTGCTGGTGAACGGCAAGTATACCGCAGTCGATAAAAATGGGAAGAGTAAGGTTTCATATACTCCGCAGAGCCAGCAGGAACTATCCGATCTTACCAACATTGTAAAGAGCGCGGTGGGGTTCGATCAAACACGCGGAGACGAGATATCCGTTGTAAATATGCCATTCGCAAATGACAACGAGGGCTATCTGCTGAAACAGAAGCCTGGCTTTCGAATCCAGGATTATAGCGAAAAGTTCGTAATACTTGCTGCGATGATCGGAGCGGTAATAGTATTCCTCTCGATTTTCAACAGGCTTAGGAAGAAAGAGGCTGAGATGCCGGAGCCGGTCGCGATCCTGACACAGTCGGGTCCCCATACGGTGGCGGGGCATGTCGCTGAACGCTCGGAACCGGTTCAGGCTGCGGAGTATAGCGAGGAATCTTTGAAGGCTGCAAAAGTTAAGGATGGAGTAAGTGTCTACATACAGAACAAGCCTATCGATGCCGCAAAGCTTCTCAAAGTCTGGCTGACCGACGCGGGAGACTGATGCCGAAAGAGATCGCACGTGCCATCACATATGAGCAGCTCAACGGCAGGCAAAAGGCAGCCGTGTTGATGATTGCACTCGATGTCGAGAGTGCGGCCCACATCTTCAAGCACCTCGATCAGGATGAGATCGAGAAGCTGACTGTCGAGATAACCAACATGCAGGGTGTTCACTCTAATGTCATCAACAAAGTCATGGAGGAATTTCAGCAGTTGGGTCTCGCACAGGAGTACATCGTGAAGGGTGGCATAGAGTACGCTCAGTCAGTCCTGGAGAAAGCTCTCGGCACCCCGAAGGCCGGTGAGATTATTGAGAAGGTCAAAGAACTCACAACGGTAAGGGGTTTTTCGATTTTCAAGAAAGCCGAACCCCGCCAGCTCGCGAGTTTTCTCCAGAAGGAGCACCCACAGACGATAGCTTTGATCCTGAGCCATCTTGCCTCTGAACTTGCAGCGGATGTTCTTGACGAGTTTACGGAGGACCTGCGGGCCGATGTTGCCTTCCGTATCACGACTATCGGGAGAGTCGCCCCAAGTTTGGTCGGCGATATAGAAACGGTTGTCGACAAAGTCGCCGACGAAGTCATGAATGAGGGAAGCGCCACTACGGGGGGTGCCAGGGCGATGGCAGCCATATTGAACAAAGTGGGCGCCGTGAAGGCGAAGTTTCTCATGAATGCGATTGAACAAAGAGATCCGCAAGCCGCTGCAGAAGTCAAGAGACTCATGTTTATGTTCGAGGATATCCAGTTCATCGACGATCGGAGTGTCCAAAGGATTCTGAGGGAAGTCGACAAGAAGGATCTAACTCTGGCGCTAAAGATCACCGATGAAAAACTGAAGCAGAAAATCTTTGCAAATATGTCCGAGCGCGCGGCCGACATGGTGAAAGAAGAACTGCAGTTCATGGGGCCTGTCAGATTGCGCGAGGTCGAGGCGGCCCAGAATAGAATCATCGAGGTGATTCGTCAACTCGAAGAGAATGAAGAAATAGTGATTGGCGGAAGGGGGAGCCCGGAAGATGTCTTCGTATGAGGATATGGAATTGTGTTTATACATGAGTGGTAACGGAGAGTCAACTGTTCTCCGTGAAAGGCAAGAGAGAAGGAATTCCGCAAATTTATGATTGATGACAGAGTGGGATATGGAGACTGTAGACTACAACGATCTGTATAAAGAATCGTATATGAGCAGAAGGCCAAACTTGATTAAAGTGGGCACGCGATATCCCGGTCTTGATATTCACGATTACAGGACTGTTCTCGAGGAAATCGACGAAGATGAAATCGAGGGGGTGAAGGTCAACATCGCTGATTTGGTGGACTCTACTGCGCAGGACGCGAGGCCGGATTCAGGTCCTGCTCACGATAGTGAGAGTCTGAAGACTGCATTGGAAGAAGCGTTCGAACGAGGCTTCGAGGCGGGCAAGACCGAGACTTCTAAGATTCTGCAAAGCGAATACGAGAAGAAAACTGTGGAGGAGTCGAAAAGATTTGATTCCGTCCTGAAAGAATTTTCTTCAGAGATTGAAAAGTTTGGCAGGGAAGTAGATCATGCCGTAATCACGCTTGCTCTCGCGATGGCGAGGAGAGTCGTAGCGCGCGAGATCGAGATAGACGAAGGCGCCGTTCTGGGTCGAACTCGTGAAGCAATAAGAAGGATAATCGGGGTGGATAAAATAAAGATTCATGTGAATCCTGCCGATGAAGATTATATACGGGAGGGCAGGAACGAATTGAGCAGCTACGTTGACTCGGTAAAGGAGATTGTTATCGAGGCAGATGAGAAAATCGAGCGCGGAGGTTGCATGATCGAAAGCGAGCTTGGCAACATAGACGCCAGGATCTCGACACAGTTCGGGATAATAGAGGAAACTTTGCTGGGCCTTGTAAAGAAATGAACAAGGAATCTTGGAAATACATGAGCCAGATCGGTATTTGGTGTGAAGTTGCTCGGAGACAATAGATTGGTTCAGTCCGCATTCCGAAGTGACACATTCGCGGAGCAGATCGATAAGTATATCGACCAGCTTGACAGGCTTGAACTTGTCAAGGTAAACGGTCGGGTCTCGGAAGTGATCGGCCTTGTGATAGAGTCCGTCGGGCCGACTACTTCACTCGGCGATGTTTGCAGTATTCGCTCTCGCGATGGCGAGGAGCTATGCCTTTCGGAGGTCGTCGGATTCAGGAGCAACAGAGTCCTTTCCATGGTGCTGGGAAGTGTTTCCAGCATAAGCCCCGGGAGCGAGATAGTCGCGAGCGGAAAGACTCTTTCTGTCGGTGTCGGGATGAATCTTCTCGGCAGGGTACTTAATGGCCTCGGACGGCCGATGGACGGGATGGGTCAGATAGAACCAGAAGAGACTCGTTCCATTCACCGCGCACCCCCGAACCCTCTTGAAAGGAAAAGGATAATTGAGCCGATTTCAAGCGGGATTCGGTCAATAGATGCTCTGCTCACAATGGGAAAAGGGCAGAGAATAGGAATTTTCGCCGGCAGCGGCGTCGGAAAAAGTGTTACGCTCGGAATGATCGCACGCAATTCAAGTGCAGACGTCAATGTGATTGCTCTTGTCGGCGAGCGCGGTCGTGAAGTAAGAGACTTCATCGAAAAAGAGCTTGGCGAGGAAGGATTGAAGAAGAGTGTCCTCGTTGTTGCCACGAGTGACCAGGCGTCTCTCATACGTGTGAAAGCGTCTTTGATAGCAACGACAATTGCCGAGTACTTCCGCGACAGGGGTCTTGATGTGCTGCTTATGATGGATTCCGTCACCCGCGTTGCCATGGCACAGAGGGAAGTCGGCTTGACGATCGGCGAGCCTCCGACAACGAAGGGATACACTCCGAGCGTCTTCGCGCTTCTCCCGCAGCTCCTGGAGCGCGCCGGCAACGCGAAACGGGGAAGCATCACCGGCATGTACACCGTTCTGGTCGAAGGCGACGATATGAACGAGCCGATAGCGGATGCCGCCAGGTCCATCCTGGATGGCCACATCGTCCTTTCGCGCAAGCTCGCTTCTGCAGGTCACTATCCTGCAGTCGACGTACTCGAAAGCATCTCGCGCGTCATGCCTGATGTGACCGCTCCAGACCATAGAAAGGCCGCAACATACATCCTCGACCTGATGGCAACATACCATGAAGCGGAAGACCTGATCAATATAGGAGCATATGTCAAGGGGAGCAGCCAGAAAATAGACAAGGCCGTTTCTGCAATCGAAAGGATAAGATCCTTCTTGAAACAAGGAATTGACGAGACCTCCGAGCTTGACAATGCCATCAAAGGTTTGATGGAACTGACAACAACATAAACCGGAATACTATGGCAAAATTCAAATTCAGATTGCAGCCCGTAATAAAAGTGAAAGAGATGCAGGAAAAGAAAATCCAGCGCGAGCTTGCGGAAATCAAGAAGAATATTCTTGAGAGGGAAGCACGCATCGATGACCTGCGCGAGGAGCGCGAGAAGCTTGTGTCCTCTTCCCCTGTTGAAGGAAGAATAAAAGCTGGAGAGATGAGCGTGCGCCAGGACTATTTCCGGAGGATTTCCGATGAGATTCATTTCGAAAACTCGAACCTTCACAAGCTGGCACAGTCCGAGTCTAAGAAGATCGACGAAGCTCTGGACGTGAAGAAGGACAAAGAAGCAATTGAAAAGCTGAAAGAAAAACGTCTACGGGAATTCAAACGCGAAGAGGAAAAGACCGAGCAGGTACTTATTGATTCGTTAGCGCAAAGGCTCGGGGTTCAGGGATGAAAACTGCACTCGTATACATATTGGGATTTACCTTTAGCTTCACGGCGATCTCAGGAGGGATGTATTTCCTGTCGCGGAATTATCCATGGATGTTCAATGCGGCTCACACCGATAACAATGGCGGAAAGCTGACGCCGACAGTCACAATCCCGGGTTTTGGGCCGGGCGAAGCCGTTGCAGACACCACCAGAGGTCATAACGAGACAATTTCTACCCTCAAGGAAATGCTGGCGGAGAAAAACGATTCCCTTGCAGACAAGGATGACTCCATCAGCGTGTTAGACTCTACTATCTCTCAACTTCAACAGAATAATTCCGATGATGACAGTATGGTCAAACAACTTCAGGCCCAGGTAAATGCCTGGAACAGCAAGCAGAAGAAAAATATGGCATCGGCCTATGAAGATATGGATCCAGCCGTCGCCGCGAAAATCATGGCGAACCTGGGCAATAGGGATGTAATCTTTATTTTGTCATCTGTTCGAAAGAAGCAGGCCGCAAAGATAATGGGGGCACTGGATCCCGTGCGAGCAGCCAAACTAATCTCCGACCTCAGTCATACAAAATGAATGCATTCATTTTCATAGACAGTCAGGCTAATCCCTCACGCGCTTCGACGGCTGTGAACCAATCTGTTCCATGCCAGCCGGACGGCCCGCCTGCGGCATCGACTCCTCGATCTTTTGGTGCCTTGCTCGGTTCGCTTGTCGGTTCCACCGGAGACGCACATGCAGGAGCAGCTCCTCCTACCACATCCTCACCGAATTCACAAGCTGCTGTAGACTGCTCTGTGACACAAGCGGCTTCTTTACAACCGTCTGACATCCTGACAGCAGGCACCGCAAGTCCTCAACAGAAATCATCTACTGGATCTCCACAATCGGGCAGTAGCTCGTTGCAAGGAGAGCTGGCGGGATATGGCCAGACCTCGGTCGCCGCGAACTACATCCTTTCAATTATGATTATGCAGTCCAACGCTGCAATGGCTCCGTCCAATTCATCGATTGGACTCGGGAGTGCTTCCTCCGTTTCAACGCAAGGAGGCACACAAGGCGGAGCCAATGCAACTTCTGCAACTGCCAATCCTGTTGATCAGGACACCTCAGATGGAGTCGCAGGCATAAGTGCGCTATCAGATTTCTTCCCCACCGGGCTGACAAGCTATCCGTGGGTTGCCGACTCCGGCACTTCTCAAGTTCCAGAAGGAGCAGCTACTCCGGCAAGTGTGGTCCCACAGCCGGCTGCAGCGTCAAACGTAACTGAATCCTGGTTTGCCGGATTTGTGCTTCCAACTGTGTCCGGCAAAACAACGGGTCAGTCCGCAGCGCCTCTCACGGCTGGGTCCGGCGCGAGTTCTGGCAGCGGTCAAACCGCGGAGTCGCCGGCCATGGTACAACGGAACCCGGTCCCTGCAAGCCTATTGAGCCAGGATGTGACGAAAATTCTTGAGGCCTCGTTGGCTCAAATGAAGGGTGGAAACGATATATATCAGGGTACAACGCCCCAGGGTTATTCCTTCGCTGGACCGACCCCAAAACAGTCAATCCAATCGGTTGGTGCATCAGGAGCTGCGGCAGGTAATCCCGGGGGGATTACACAGGGAACACAGATTTCAGCGCAGCCTCAGATCGTCGGTACGACCGTTATCACTGCGGTTGGAGGAGGAGCCACCTCTAACAATCCAACATCCTTGTCGCCAACACCTTCGGCGGCTTCAAATGCTTCGTCCGCATCTCAGGTCTTGGCGGCAGACACGAAGGCCGCAGTTGCTGTAACGCAATCATCCCCGCTACCGACTTCAAAAACGGGCGTTCAAACTCCAACGATCAGCACCCAGTCTGACGCGGGAGTGTTGAATCAGCAAAGTGGAACATCTACAAATTCAGGCGGCGATCAAACAAAGTTCAATGAAAACGGACTTCAGACGGCACTTCCGGGAATTTCTGCAGATCCGAAACCGAATGTGTCCTTCAGTCAAACGCTTTCAGAGATACCTCAGAATCATTCGAATGTCGCTCAGGACGCGAACACGGCCCTGATCGCTCAATCCATAATGCGCGAAGTCAAGTTTATGACTCAGGGCGGAAAGTCCGTCGTCAATCTGAAACTTGAGCCGGAATCGCTCGGGTCGGTTGTCCTTCAGGTTGCAAGCGATGGCGACAAGATCTCTGCCCAGTTCAGCGTAAAGACACCCGATGCCAGAGCTTACCTTGAATCCTCAGTACCCGAGATCAGACAATCTCTTCAGACCAATGGTATCTCGGTCTCTCATCTGACAGTCAGTCTTTCGGGGAACGATGCGCATTCAAGCCATCCGCAGTACAAGTGGGCTAAGCAGCAGCAGAAGTTTTCGGTAAATGTTCCGAAAGAATCAGATGAGAACATGCGCAACTTCGGTTACAATACAATGGAAATGAAAATATAGGCGCAAACATGCAGCTTAATTCAATTACGACATCGTCAACGACTTCTCCGTCCGCTACAACGCCGAGTAGCTCAACGTCATCGTCCTCTTCAGCGCAGGATGCATCGGCATTGACTTCGACTCAGACGCTTAATGAGAATGATTTCCTTCAAATGCTGGTGACTGAGCTTCAGAACCAGGATCCAACGAATCCATTACAAAGTACGGACCTTGCCGCCCAGCTTGCCCAGTTCAGCAGCGTCAGTGAGCTGCAGACGTTGAATCAAAACGTCCAGAACTCGACGAGTGCAAATCTCATGATGACACAGTCGATCAGCAACACGATGGCGGCGACGTTGATCGGTAAGAAGATCGAAGTGAATACTTCCAGTATAAATTACGACGGCAGCACGCAGCCATCGCTTGGTTTCAATCTTCCGAGCAATGCGGCCGACGTCAAGATCCAGATTGCGAATTCGAATGGGACTGTCGTGAGGACAATCGACGACGGCGCACAGCTTAGCGGAGACAATAATTTTACATGGGACGGTAAGGACGATTCAGGAAACTCCGTCCCGGTCGGAAGCTACACATTCACAGTGACTGCGACTGATTCACAGGGCAATCCGATTACGGCGACTCAATATATGCTCGGAACCGTTGACGGAGTCAAATTTGGATCCAGCGGAGCTTCGTTGCTCGTGAACGGTAGCACGGTCGATTTGTCGAACGTACAAGAAATCTTCGGTAACTAGAGATGCAGGAAGTCGACGGAGTAAAAGTACCGTTCGTTCCGATCGGAGGAGTAGACGGACTCAAATCGGGTCCGAATATCACCCCACCGGCTGGCAAATCTTTCGACGAATTTCTCAAGAGTGAGCTTGATAAGACAACAGACGGATTTTCAGCGAACGATTCTGTCGCGAAGAGCCTCAAGTTTTCTCACCACGCACAGAACAGATTAGAATCGAGAAATATCCAGTTGTCTGAATCGGATGTCAAAAGTCTCTCAGATGCGGTTGACCGCGCAAACGAAAAGGGTTCGCAGGATTCCCTGCTTCTTATGAAGAATGTTGCATTCATTGTCAACGTGAAAAATCGCACCGTCGTGACAGCGGTCGATGGTGAAAATCTGAATGATAATGTGTTCACAAATATTGACAGTGCAGTTTTAATAAATCAATAACCGGGGCTGGCCTCCCGGCGTCGGGCAAACCGGCGACGTGGGAAGCCCCTCTGAGGTGCCGACCGACTGACGCACCTCAACA
>JAKASW010000272.1 GCA_021818875.1 Bacteroidota bacterium | reverse complement strand
CCCCGCCTGAGGTCCTCCCCGAGTGGCAGAAAGTGGCGGGAGTTTGTTGTTGAGCGCATAGCACCAATGGGAAATAGAGGGATGGAATTAGCAGCCAGCCGAAGAACCGCCTTTGCCACCGGACTTGAGCACAAGCGAGTTCAAGGGATACCCAAATATCAACCGGGTAACAACAAGGCAATTTTGAAATTTGCTTCCCCAGCTCTGTTGATTTCCATCTTCCTATTGTTGGGCACGAACCCTTTGCTCGCCCAATGGGTACAGACAGACGGTCCGTTCGGTGGTTCCGTCAGCGCGATAACCGTTTCAGGCAAGGATATTTTCGCCGGCAGTGGCCTAGGCGGAGTATTCCTGTCTACAGATGATGGAGAAACCTGGACCGAGATCAGTAACGGTTTGCCGAGCGCTTATATCGCAGGGCTCGCTGCTTCGCCGAACGCAACAGGGGGCATGTATGTGTTTGCAGCTACTAACGTGGGCGTGTTTCGATCTACGAATACCGGCGCGAGCTGGGAAGCCGCCGACACCGGACTTTCCAATACCAATATCAATACCTTATGCTTTTTCAATGGTAATCTTTTCGCAGGTAGATTTGACGGCGTTTTCATGTCATACAACGCCGCGAATTGGGGCTTGACAGGATTGAAGGGAATCGACGTCCAGTGTCTTGTGGCTTACGGCGGTAATCTCTTCGCAGGAACCCTGGACAGCGGTGTTTATGTCTCGAGATACAGCCCGACGTATTGGACGCGCACCGGATTGAACGGCAAGTACGTCTATGCTCTCACCGCCCCTCCCAATTCCGGCGGAACAGATATGTTCGCAGGTACATTTGGCAACGGGGTTTATATATCTGCCGACACCGGCACGACCTGGACACCGGTTGATGCTGGCCTTAAGGACTCCACAGTTCAGTCTCTCGTCATCTCTCCGTCTACTGTTGCCGGCAGGACCACGATATTCGCGGGCACCTCCAGCGGTGTCTTCCTCTCTGCTAACAATGGAACGAGTTGGAGCAAGTCCGGATTGTTGGACCTCGGCATAAGTGCTCTTGCAGTTTCTCAGTCGACTGTCGGATTGGGAGTAGGAACTGTCTTTGCCGGTACGGGCAACGGAGTATTCATGTCGACGAACAACGGTGGCAGCTGGGTTCAAAGCGGGCTCACCTTCGCTTCCGTCAATGCTCTTGCGTCCACGTTTTGGGCTGGACTCTATGCCGGAGGACAAAGTGGCGGCGTCTTCCTTACAACTGACAACGGAACAGGCTGGGCTAATATCTGGCCAGTAACTGTACTGGAAGTATCCTATAACCTTTGTCGATTCCTTTATAGCAAAGCACCTGAACTCATCAGTGAGGCTATCTTTGCTGTGGTCGATCCAGTGCAAGATCTGCCGCTCCGGATTCTGCGCCTCTGGAAGGATCGTGTCACGGTAGATGCTTAGCGCTGCGTTCAAAGTACCTACGTCGCGGTCAGTGCGGTCGATGAGATCTAGTTCCATCCTAGGAATGGATAATCTTTATTATCCTGCAATGGGAACAATGGCATCGCTCGCATGGTGATTTCTTCTCTTGGATGTTTGGTTTCTAAAATCTTCTTTTGTCTTTCGCGGTTTACATGCGTGTATATTTGGGTGGTCATTATAGAACTATGACCGAGAAGCAGTTGGATATACTTGATGTCGACGTCCCTCTCCAATAGCAGTGTGGCGAAAGAATGGCGAAAAACATGAGGCGTTATTTTTCTCGATATGGATGCTTGGCGGCACAGGTCGTTAACGATGATCCGTATTGACTGATCTGATAACCTTTTGTCCAAGCGATTTGTGAGGAAGAAGCCGCCGGCGCGATCCATCTTCGCCTTGAAATCATCGCGGTATCTTTTCAGTGTGTCCAAAGTCTCCCTGTTGCAAATTTGTATGATCCTCTCTTTATTTCCTTTGCCGTGTATTTTAACTGTGCCGCTTGTGAGGTCTGTGTCTTCTACCTTCAGATTTGCGATCTCAGATACCCGCGCTCCCGTTGCGAACAAGAGCTCCACCACAACTATATCTCGCAGGGTTCGGAAATATGCATATGACGCTTTCTGTTTGACGTTGTGATGCCGACCGTATGCTGTTTTGAAGACCGCTGAAATCTCCTTCAGGTCCATTACTCTTGGCAAATCGCGGGCTTCTTTAATTTTTATGCGCATTTTCCTCAGCGGATTGGAAGGTATCTTATCTTCGAATTCCAGGAAATTGAACAATGCCCTGATCGTGGCCACTTTCCTTTTTATGGATTTTGGCTTGAGGAAAGATATCGATTCAATGAATTCCCTTAATTCTGTCTTGCCGATGCGAACAATCTTCCGCGAGTAATTCCCATGAGACAAGAATCTCGTCATCTGTGCCAGGTCAATGCCGTATGACTTTATCGTCTTCGGACTGAGGTTCTTTTCGTACCGGCAATGGGTTATGAAATCGTCGATGGCATCGTGGATTGTGTACATTTCCAATTCCTTACATTGGTTTGAAGTGAGTGTTCGGGATAATCCGGTTTGGCACCACAAAGGCTTCAATGTAGCAAAGAGCGGTCGAAGTTCACATTGAAGCGCCGGATATGAGCGGAAAACGATTTTTCGATTGCCCGCCTGGGGGAGTTCGAAGAGGTTTTTAATTTTGCTGTGACCTCGCACAAAGTTTGGATAAAGTCTAAAGTGTAACTTTCCAACATAAAGATGTGTGCCTCCCGCCTCCGCAAGAAAGCGGTTTGCCATTACGAAAGGCATGGTGATAGGGGCACGACTTAGAGATACCTAAGCTGAAGCGTTGAGGAACGCTGGCAAGTATGCCTGTCAATGCAAATCGTCGCGTGGTCAATGCTGCCACGGACCTTTTGCTCAAATAGATAGTCAAAGAGCCCTCTCTGTACCTTTCAGAAGGCGGTCTATCCCTGCAATGACAAGTCTCGCCGGGAGATCGATTTAACATATTTATAATGTGGAACACAGCCAGCAAAGAGCGGAACCGCTTTTGAGACAAATCAAAGCATCTAAAACCAACCCAGTGTCAGTTCGCAGATTCCTGCGAAGCTGGTACAGTACCATCCCTTTATGGTGCAAGAATTCCGATGTATATCCAATTGGCCGGAACTAGCTCCGATGAATATATCCTTACCGTTCAAACCACCAGATAGCCTTGATCGGGAAACGCATGCACTAAGCATTGCGTATCACAAGTTCCTCTGGCTCGTCGCGTCCATGACAATAGTATCGACCGCGATCGTATCCTTCATCTATCCCGGTGAAGTGACGCGGTGGCTGCTCCTCGTGATATTCATAGAAGTTTCGTGTCTTGCAGGAATCTTCCTGAACAGCAGGGGGTTGATAAAACCTGCGATTGCCGCAACTCATATCGCCTTCTGGATTACGGCAACGATATTTTCGCTCATCGTGCCGGATTTAGGTTTCTTTTCAACCGCCGCCTATATCCTTATCGTCATGGCTTCAGGACTTCTTCTTGGGGCCCAGCGTCTGGTTCGCACTCCTGTGTGGCATGACCCAGATTGCTCTCTATTTCTCTTGGGAGATAGGAATACCTTCCCCTTTCAGCGGGCAGCATCGGTTTCTGGAGCTATTCGTAAGCTGGCTTTTTCTCCTTGTGGCAGCGACCTTCCCGTCGCTTGCCATAAAGGGGATCAGGAAAATACTGAAAGAGTCGAAGGAAGAGTTGTCGGAGCTTCAGGAGGCCAAGAGGACGCTCGAAGAAAGCGAGGCGAGGTATCGCCTTCTGGTGGACGGCTCCCCTGATGCCATTCTGCTGCATGAGTACGGAAAAATCACCTATGTCAACCCGGGGGGCCTGAAGCTTCTCGGCGCTTCCTCCACCGATGACTTGATCGGAAGAGAAATATCCAGCTTCCTCCATCCTGATTCATGGGGGTTGATTCGTGATGATGTCGCTGCCCTCGGCGAATCTCGGGTCTCCACGCCCATTTGCAGGGCCAAAGCGGTCGGGAAAAACAACTCCATCATCGAGATAGAAATTGTCAGCTCTCTTGCCGAGAGATCGTCTAAGTCGAGAATACAGACCGTCATGCGCGACATAACCGAGCGTACACAGCTTGAACAGCAGCTTCTGCAGTCCCAGAGACTTGAGGAACTCGGGCAGCTCGTTGGCGGCGTAGCTCATGACCTGAACAACATTCTCGGGGTCGTCATCGGGCATAACCAGATCATGGCAAAGTGGAAGACTGACGAGCAGAGACTCTCAAAAAGTCTCGAAGCGGCGGACAAGGCAGCCAAAAGAGGGGCAAATCTCGTGAAACAGCTTCTCACGTTCGCGCGTAAGGTCGAATTCACCATGGAACCGGTTGCAATCGACAAAGTGGTAAAGGAAATAGCGAGTCTGGTGAAGGCCACGTTTCCTGAAAATATATCCGTAATGCTTCGGCTTGAGGAGGCTCTTCCGCTTGTTAATGCGGATCCGAACCAGTTGTACCAGGTGTTTCTTAACCTCTGCGTGAATGCCAGAGACGCGATGCCCTTCGGCGGGTCACTCACGATATCCACGTCCGTAGCAGCACCGGGAACGGTCAAATCACGCTTCCGGGAGGCGAGGGAAGACGGATATGTAAGAGTTGACGTGACGGACACGGGTACGGGCATCGAACAAGAACAGCTGGAACGAATCTTCGAACCTTTTTTCACGACGAAGAAGGAAGGACATGGTACCGGTTTGGGGCTATCGGTGGTATACGGCATCGTCAAATCGCATCGCGGCTACATCAGCGTGCAAAGTGAGGTCGGATGGGGGACGAGTTTCTCCGTCTTCCTGCCGGTGACGAAGTCGCCGACCGCAGTGACCGGGAAAAAGCCGATCATGACTCAGGCAATCTCCGGCAAAGGAGAAACGATACTGGTGGTCGAAGACGACGAGTTTGTCCGCGAGTACGAAAAGACCATACTTGAGGATAGTGGCTACGAAGTGGTAACAGCGGGTGATGGTCTCGAAGCACTAACCATCTTTCGTGAGCGGCGCCATGAGATTAGCCTTGCGATAATGGACATGGGACTTCCCAAGATGAACGGAGTCAAGGTCATGGCTGAAATAAGGAGGGCAATGCCGGACGTCAGGGTAATCCTGACAAGCGGTTATGCGGACCCGGATGTGAAGGCAGAGGCTATGAAATCAGGTGCGTTGGCTTTTCTGCCAAAGCCCTGCGGGGGAGATGTGCTTCTTAGCAATATCCAAGAAGCGCTGGCACATCGCGCCAGCTTTGAGTCGCGGAGACACCCGGCCGGGGAATGAACTGAAAGCTTCGACGGTGCAGGGTCGCGAAGGCTTCAAGTATGGTACGGCGATTTCATGAGTTCTTCCCACCAGTTCTTTTCAAAGAATCTGTCAGCCAGGAAATCGGACTGGTACAGGCTGCTTTCCGCCCACTGAGTATTCTCGGTGATTAGCGGATGTCACAATTACGGTTCAAGGGAATCAGATGTGAGTCCGAAAACTAAAGTCCTTGTGGTCGACGATGATTATGCGTTGAGGTCGCTTCTGGCAAAAGAGCTTGAAGAACTCTCCTTTGAAGTCAGGGCCGCTGAGGACG
>JAKASW010000271.1 GCA_021818875.1 Bacteroidota bacterium | reverse complement strand
TCTGCCTGAAACTCCCAGATGGGGTACTGGTCATTTATCAATATAGCCTTCTTTGCGTAAACGGTCCCGGAATGATAATGAATTGGTCCCTGCCGTTTGGCCGGCACCGCTTCAAGTACCAGCACGCTATCGTGTAGGTAAATATGGGAATGCTTTGTCGGACTGCCGATCATCTTAGCGGAGCCATTATGAATTGAACCCCATGGATACAGGTAATGCCAATTTGATCCAAACTGGGCGTAGCTATTGAAGGAAGCGGTATCGATGACAGTCTCCCAGCGTCCGGCAGAGAGATTCATAGGAATGTTGATCCATGCTTGGACCAGCACCAGTAAACAGATCGGGAGTAATTTCGATAGCCGTTCCATGATCCTCAGAATTTGCCGACGAAGGTACTCAGCCGTGCCATGGACTCCTGCCGAGATTCGTTTCATGCCAATCCTGATATTGATTCTTTTCTGTCATCTTTTGTAATACCACTTGCAATGGTCAGTGAACGTTCTGCCATTTCTGTAGCCGATCGCGTCGACATAATTAGTGCCGGGTCTCAATTCAATGTGCTGCCAGCGTATCTTGTGGATAGGAGAGTCCATTTGCCTCTCCGAAACAAGTTTCCCGTCGAGATACAGTGCCACTTTATCGAGGTTGGTGTAAACATCGACAAAAGTGTTTGGATCCTTCCTGTCTACATTTCTCCGGTCACAGATATGAAGGACCGGTTCATCCGACCAATTTGCTTTGTAAAAATAGAAGGCATCCTTTTTGACCTTCCTGTCATAAGTGACCAGTCCCTTAAAATTCATGTACGGTCGAGCGCCGCGGACCACAAAAGTCCAACTGAAGTCGAACATGTTCCAGACAAACTTGCACCAGATATCCGGCCTGTTTCTTATTATTGACCAGACGCGTTCGTGATAGTAACGTTGGTATTCCTCAGGGAACCACCGGCCGAGTGGATTCGGCTGCTTGGGATTCTCTTCCTGCTGGCTGATGCATCCTGAAGCACCATATTCGCTCAGGCCCGCCTTCAACTGGGGATATTCCTTGTGCAGGTCCGTGTACCAGGTGTTATAGTCGTCGAACCTGCCTAAGTACCAGCCGAAGTACCAATTCCATGCGACCACGTCGGTAACAAAATGTCTATCTGAGTCATTTGCTACCGGATATTTATCTGCCTGAGTTGTCAAGCGGCTCGGATCAAGTCGATGTGCTGTCTCGTTGAGCACTTCTAGATCGTGCACGTTAATTCTAATCTCATTATAGAGACCCCAGAAGAAAATGGATGGATGGTTATAGTTCTGTTTTATCATCTCGGTCAGTTGCTGGACGCAATTCTGAAGGTAGGCCGGCGTCCTCCGATACTTCGGCGTATTCGGGATCTCTGACCATACAACGAGGCCATATCTGTCGCACAGCTGATACACTGTATCCGCTTCCTGGTCGTGACCAAGGCGAACGCCGTGCGCACCAAGGTTGTAGATCATTTGAAAATCTCGCTTGTACTCGCTGTCTGTCATCGCGTTGCCCACTCCCTCAAGATCGGCGTGGTAGCATACGCCGTACAAATCGTATGGTTTCCCGTCAAGTATGAGGCCGCTGTCGTGACTCACCCGGAAATATCTCAGTCCCAGCGGTTGGTCTACTTCGTCCAGTTCCTTTCCATAGGAATTCACAAGACTCACCCTCAATGTATACATATAAGGATCCTGTCTCGCATTCCATAGATGAGGATTCTTTATGTCGATTCTCTGGAAGAGGTGAATGGTACTGTATCCCTTGATAGAAACATTCTTCTGCGCTTTGAAAACCCTATTTCCCTCGCTGTCGGTCACTGTGGTGGAAAGAATAGCTTCAGTCGACCTCGTGGTTGAAGAATCGTTTGGTGCGTAATTCAAAAGGACTTCAGCATTCACTTCTGCATTTTTGTTTGAGACGGAGACAGGATGGATGTAGACTCCGCTTGAAGCGTAGTCCAGTGGTGAGATGCAAAGATCGCTCGTCGTGAAAACGGTTACCGGCCTTGTAATTCCACCGAACAACGGAAATAAGTAAGTTCCTGCGGGTGCGACATCCATCCGAATAGCGTTATCCACCCTTACGCACAGATAATTCTCTTTCCCGGTGCGAATGTATGGCGTGATTTCATAGATGAATGCTGCGTAGGCACCCTTGTGGGTGCCAAGATAGACGCCATTGAAGAAGACGTCGGCAACCAGACATACTCCCTGGAACCTGACAAAGTATCGTTTGTCCGGCTCCTTATTGATAACAAACGTCGTCCTGTACCATGTTACACCTTGATAATAGCGCGGACCTTTTGTCAGGACGTCTGTGCCGTTGTAAGTGTTGGGGACGGTCACGTCTCTCCAACCGGTAGTGTCTATCGGGCCGCCTTCCTCTCCCGAGTAAATATCACCCTTAAGGAATTTCCATTGTGTCAGTTGAAAACTTGCACGATGATCCAGAAACTCCTGAGCGCGCAGAACAGTGCTCCCAAGAAAAAGTAATAAGAAATATTTGATGATTGTCTGCTTCAGTCGGCACATATCCGCCGCCTCCCTCATTGATCGGAATTAATCATTTAAGAAGAACCATCTTTCTTGTAATTGAGTTGTCCCCTTCACACAGAGTATAGAAGTATACACCGCTCGCGAATCTATCCATGTTAATATTGTAAACGTACTCGCCGGCGGGCTTGAAGCCCTGGTTCATGATGTCAACAACCTCACCGAGAACATTGTAGATCTTTAGGCTCACCATCCCGGAGTGGTTCAGCGTGACTCTGATGTCAGTTGTCGGATTGAAGGGATTAGGATAGTTCTGGCTCAACGAATAACCATTTGGGGCGATTTCGGGATTAGTCAGCACGCCGAGCGTGGTGCTGAAGATCGAGAGATCCCATGTGTTGTACCATGGAACGCTCACCTGGCCGTTCTCTACTTGAAGAGGCAGCCAGATATAAGTTGATGTCGGCAGGTTGCTCGGTACCCATTTATCGGCCATAAAGATGAAGTCACCCGGCTCGCCTTGTACCGGAAGCACAAATGTGCTTTGGCCACCGAATGTCGTGTTTGCGTTTGGACCACTGCAGGGATTGCCTTGCATTGTCCAGGGACCGAGTGGCGAGGTGGCAGTGGCATATCTCGCTTCATTCGGCGCCCAGCCGCTTGTGCCCGAGGTGATCAGGAAATACTCGTTGTCATAATTGAACATGGCAGGCGCTTCCCTACTGTCACCTATCAGGACTCTTGCGTATGTTCCACTCGGGTGCAAGTAATCGTCCGTAAGCAAGCAGACGTGCATCGTCTGATTGTTCTCGGACGAAAAAACGAGATAGGCTTTGCCGTTGTCATCCTTGAATACGGTCATGTCTCTGCTCATCGAGTTGTTCGGCCTTACGCTTCCGAGGTAATGAAACGGCCCAGTTGGGCTATCGCTCTCGGCGACTCCCGCCTCCGCGTAGCCGTAGTTCGGGGAATCGATATGCATCCACATCACATATTTCTTAGTGCTGTCATTGTATATGACTTTAGGACGTTCCAAAACCGGTGTCGCACCTGCGCTATCGGTAGTTGATTCCGGAAGGACAATCCCTTCGAACTTCCAGTCATAGAGATTCTTTGAAGAGTAACATGAAACCCCTATGGCGTAATAGCTGGATGCGGCGCGGTCTTCTCCGTACCAATAGTAAATTCCGTTCGAAGCATCATAAAGGATACCTCCACCATGCGCCTCGATCATGTTTCCGTCGGTATCGAGCCAGGTAGCACCCGGCGCAAATTCCTCCGTCTGAGCAGCGACGAACGACCAAACTGCCGAATAAGGACTTGATCCGCTACTGTTCGATGCACTTACTCGCCAGAAATACTTTGCGCCTATTCTGAGTTGCGTTCCGATAAGAGATCGAAGTGCCAAGACAGTATCTTCGCCCGTGGAAGTGTCTATAAGGATGATGGTGAAGTAAGCGCTATCAATTGCAACCTGTACCCGGTATGAGCTGGCTCCCGAAACTGAATGCCACACAAGCGCGGTATCACCGGGTTCGATTGTGCGGTCCGTCGGGGGGCTTATCAGGATTGGCGCCGATGGCAGTGAAGCCGGCTTTTCTGGAGCAGAACCGGATAACATGACGACATTGCGTTGAGAGGAGAAGTTTGGGCGGCCCTCTCCTAGAGCAAGACGTCCTATGAAGGAAGCACATAATGCGCAAACCAACCAGGCAAGCTGTCTCATTATAATTCGACCATTGTAAATGCTGCTTAGCCGATTCGACAATTGCGTGACGAGTGAGTGTATCGTTCTCTCGATATAAGACTGTACCATGTTAGCTATTATCCTTTTACGCTGGCATTACTTAACCAGAAGCATCTTCTTCACGACATCCATGCCGAGCGAAGGGATTTTTCTCTCAGTCATTTCAGGAGGAGCATTTTTTTTGTAATCGATTCACTCCCATCCTGGAGCGTATAGAAGTACGCGCCGCTTGGGAACATGTCCATGTTTATGTCGAAAGTATATTCCCCTGCCGGCTTGTAGCCTTGAGCAATCTCGTCCATTGTTTGTCCGAGGGCGTTGGTGATCTTCAAACTGATCACGCCGGATTTGTCGAGACCGACTTTGATGGCAGTTGTCGGGTTAAAGGGATTCGGGTAATTCTGACTGAGGGAAAAGGCCGCGGGGACGTTGACAGGCAATGACGATATCCCCGTCGCCGACCCCGGCGTTATGAACCATGATGTGAGGGAAAAAGAACCGGAACCGCTGTCGTTTGAAGCGATGACTCTCCAGTAATATTTCGTATTTGAAAACAAAGTATTCTCCAGTCCCGATAGCCAATATGGCCGTCTGAGAAACTGCATCAACGAGAGTGACGGAGTGTTTATCCCCGACGAATCGACAGCGGCCGTTGAAAAGAGACTGTCCGTAGATATTTGAACTTCGTATGATGTTGCGCCTGCCACAGGATCCCATGTTGCCGACGTATCCTCTCCGATCAGCGTATCGCCATTCGCCGGAGTCAGAAGACTTGCTGAGCCGGGCGTTCCCGCCGTATAAGCGCTGCCGTCCAGCATCCCAACCAGTGTCACTGCAGAATATGCTGGAACATCATAGGCACTGTCCGCAGGGAAGTAAGCGAATTTTCTCAAGTCGCACCCTTTCTCATTGCTGGTCACGAAAGGTGTGAAGTATGAGAGCTTCTGCGAGGAGCTAAGTCCTGATAATGAGACATCGATTTTCTGATCCGTAGTTCCGGCGTTAATGAGTACCATGATGATCCTGCTGCCGGAAGAATCGACATAAGCGGAAGCCATTAAACCGGTCGGGTTGTCGGCACCGGTGCAGCTTATTCTTTGTGAACCGGGTCTAATGTACCGGCTGAAATTTCCTAAGGTCCAGAGAAGTTTCGACTGGATGATGTTCTGCTTATCGCCGGGATTTACAAAGTCCGTGTATATCAAACCGTCCTTATAATCGTAATGTGAAACCGCAGTCCACCATTGCCACGCACTCGCATTGGCAGCCGTGAGGTCAAAGTGAATAATGCGCGCAACGTCCAGCGCGGTAGTCATCGTGAGATCGCGACCATT
>JAKASW010000270.1 GCA_021818875.1 Bacteroidota bacterium | reverse complement strand
AACCTCACAGGCTCCAGGATTATAAGGACTATCTTTCCAAAGACTCAAAAGTATACATACGCATAAACGACAAGAGCGTCGTCGCAAGTCGGGAAGTGGTCAAGATCCTCCAGGGTGAAAGTCCGGACAGTGAGCCGCTTTCAATAATCATCGGCGAGAACGAGCGAAGACTGTTCAAGTACCTTGAAGACAACGAGCGGATAACGGTCAAAGATTTCGCGAAGTTGGTCAACATCAGTGAAAGGCGTGCATCGAGAACGCTGGTGAATCTTGTCAGGGCAGGTGTCATCAGAATACACACAGAAGAGAGATTCGAGTACTTCACCTCGGCATTCTGAGTTCCGTGAGATCTTCTGCCTTTGGTTATGTATTCTATGATTTCTCATCTTGACTCAAACGGCAGGGACTTCTATATTTTCCCAAGGCGTGGTTAGGGACGACCGGCGCAATTTCGAGGAATGGATGTGCGCCCGGTAATCAATGTTCCTTAATTGAAAATGCGAGAAATCAAGGGGATGAGAAAATGGGAAAGAAATTATTCTGGGTATTGCTGCTGATAATGTCAAACCGCCTTTTGGGGAACCCGGTGGAGCCGCCACATGCTGAAATATTGGCATTCAAATTCGATCCGGTCAACAAGTGGGAACTGGAAATCGGTCTTGGATACATTAATCCCTATTTACCCAGCTTGCACAGCTATTATGACAGCATTTGTATTGTGACTTCTTTCGGAAGAGCACGAGTGAGATTGGAGAACGTCCAGGACAGCACCTCGATATTAGTGATAACACCGGATAGTCTTACTGTTCCTGTTTCCGTCAATAGCACCGGCGACCAAATCGTGCTCTATTCTTATCTGTCAGATTCATCACATTTGGGAGGAATCACACTATCCGACGAGATGTCCTTCGGCAACTCTCCCTGGTCCGACTGCGATTCGCCTCCGTACGGGTACTCGATTCGAAGGTTCAGCTATTATTTCAATTCCGAGGATAATGGAGTCTATTTCTGTCTCTCCGAAGATACGACCATGGGAGTACCATACGACACGTCAGGTTGTTGTGCCACATTAACGGGGTACATGTTCGACAAGAATGGCAAAAAATTCACCAGTGGTAATTTCAAGCTTGATTTTCCAGTCACCTTCAATGCTGACAGCACATATTTACTGCGTATCTATGCAATGAGATATAACTTGTATGCACTGAGGGAGCTCTCTGATGGATATTGGCCAACGGCTGCAATCGATTCATTGAATTTCGATGCACATCCCGATTCGGTTATCAGGAAGGATATTCATTTCATAAATCTCACAGGAATTAGACCGAATTCTCCGCCATCAAATCCAGATTTGTATATCGTCAACTTTCCCAATCCTTCGAATCCAGGTACAAATTTCTTCGTCCGGATTCCAGATAACTTGAGACATGACGCCGGGGAAATAGACATTTACAACTCCATCGGACAGAGAGTTTTTGTCATTCCACTATCGAACGCCTCCTATTATAAGTGGGATGGTATAGACACTGACGGAAGGATGGCCGCTTCCGGGGTATACTTATACAGGCTTGTTCTGGGGAAATCAATCTACAAAACCGGCTCGATGGTTCTGCTCAAGTGAAATCGTGAAGACCTTGGCGATGTTCTTTGTGCTGCTAAGTTCACCGGCTTTCTGCCAGGAGATTGCCTTTACAAATGAAAATATTACGTTCAAACTGACCAGCACATATTTTTATGTCGATGGCACCTACTGGTTTGTAAATGTGTCTGACCACGACGCTACCGCGCTGATTTATTATCCTCTTCCAGCTACCAACCAGGGAAATGCCGTTGACTCGGTGGGCATATTCAATATCACCGAAGGCACTCAGCCCAAGATTTCAAACAAGACAAATTCTGGCTTTAGCTTCATGTTATCAGTCAGGAGTAATGATACTGTCGTGTACCATATTGCCTATCGTCAAAGAGTGGTTGGCGACAGCGCGATGTACATACTCCGCTCGACACAAGCTTGGAAGAGACCGCTGGTGGCCGCGGAATACAAATTGATCGTCGGTAACTCCATCGTAATGACAGGATTCTCTTATGAACCAGACAGGATTTATGACATCGATGGGAAAACTATTTACCTGTGGAGGCGAACCAGCCTCATGCCGGACAGGGATATGGTTCTCTATTTCAAAGCGGCGGGCCAGAAGCCATAATACTCTCACAGGATGGTTTACTTCAAATCTTTCTGGAGCAGCACTCGCATGGACTCCAATTCCTTTTTTCGTGAAGCGGGTGTTTTTGGATAGGAAAGCTTCAAAGCCTTTAGGGTGTCCACCACAATCTGTGAGACAATGATGCGAGCGTTCTCCTTGTCATCGGCAGGAACTATGTACCATGGTGCATTGCCCGTGCTGGTCGCGCTTATACATTCTTCATAAGCCCCCATATACTTGTCCCAGTATTTTCTTTCCCTGACATCCGCATCGCTGAACTTCCAGTTTTTCTCCGGGTCATCGATACGCTGGAGAAATCGCCGCCTCTGCTCATCTTTAGATAAGTGCAGATAGAATTTGACGATCCGTGTTCCATTCCGGTGAAGGTGGTTCTCGAATTGCACGATGGATTTATACCGTGATTTCCAGAATTTCTTGTCTCCTGCGGCTTCCTCTGAAAAGCCTTCCGCCTGTAGAAGCTCGGGATGTACGCGCACGATCAACACCTCTTCATAGAAGGAGCGGTTGAAGATTCCAATTCTCCCTCTTTCCGGAAGGTGTCGTGTGGTCCGCCAGAGAAAATCGTGTTGCAGCTCTTCAGCACTCGGCTGCTTGAAGCTGAACACCTGGCATCCCTGCGGATTTACACCGGACATAACGTGCCTGATGGTACCGTCCTTCCCGGCCGCATCCATCGCCTGGAAGATGAGTAAGACCGCATATCGGTCGGATGCATAATGGATGTTCTGAAGCTTGCTCAACAAGGCCACATGATCCTGAAGGAGTGCTTGGTATTCCTTCTTAGACCTGTAGACCGGTTCCACTCTCGTTGGTCTCTTTGAGAGACTTACCTTTTCATCTTCCCGCACGCGGAAGCTCTCCGAATCGAGATTCATCTCAATCTTCTCCTCTTTGCGATTTAGTACGTTGACTGTCCATGATATTAATCTGCGAACACGATAGTTGCACGTTGCTTTTGAAACATTCTCGCAATTCATCCGTGTAATACAGTGTCGTGTTTCAATAAGCCTGATAATGACCTCAGCATCCAGTTCGGTTATGACGGGCTTGTGCTTGAATACATCGGGCAGCCTGACATGCTGGTACATTATTCGGTGTCCGTGCTCATCGGCGCCGGTGGAGTCGGGTACGGCTATTATCCCGACTTCAACGACTCCTTCTACGGCAACGCTGACCACATTTCTGCATTCTTCGTACTAGAGCCGGCAGCCGGAGCGGAATTGAACGTTACCAGATTTTTCAGGATAAATGGGGGAATCAGCTACAGGCTGGTCAGTGGTGCGAATCTGCCGTGGCTCTCCGACTCCGATCAGTCAAGCTTCTCAGGTTTTCTGACGTTCAAGTTCGGGAAATTTTGACCGAAAAGGCGTGCACTAGAATTCTTTGATTTAACCTATGCGTTCTGTTCCTTGTAGTTCACTGTAGTCTGATACTACACTCCGTTCGCCGCCCGGCAGAATTATCTGTTCCCATCGGATACACTCCTTCCGGAATGAAAATTAATCTTATAGATAATGCTGAGGCTATTGACTCTCGTTTTTTTTGTGAAATATTAAGTCGTCAATAGGACGACCTGAAGGCTCACATCTAAGACGGAACGCGAGCCGAACTGACGGAACCGATCCGTCACGTGATAAAGAAGAACGTGACGTGCCGACTATAAGATGATCTCTATACGAGGCTGGATGTCGAAATGGGAGGAGCGTACCATGAACGGTTTGCGA
Organism: Bacteroidota bacterium; assembly: GCA_021818875.1. Taxonomy (GTDB): domain Bacteria; phylum Bacteroidota; class Ignavibacteria; order Kryptoniales; family JAKASW01; genus JAKASW01. The sequence goes on along the minus strand of JAKASW010000270.1, from coordinate 1,695 downwards.
GAGACGAAAGTGATCGGGGGTCGCCAAGCGGAAAAAGAAGCCGCCGTGCGTAGAAGCTTGCGGAGTCTGGCTGGCACGATTCTTCTCCTTGTTTGCATCGAGTATGCTGGTTGTTCAAAGAATCCGGTCGCACCGGCCGCGCCAGTGTTTATTTCTGACTGGACCCAATGTCAGGGGATGCCCACTCTTAGTTCCGGCTTCGCGAGGAGTGGCAATAATCTGGTCGCTGGAACCGATAATGCTCTGCTCTCGCAAGCGTATATCTTTATTTCCTCTGACGGGGGCTTGAATTGGTCGCTGGATGCGACATTTCATACTCTCAACCATGACACTAGCACCGCTCCTGGACCTCAGCCCGGCCCCCTGTTCACCGACACCCCTGTGACGTTCCTTGATGACGGTCCTTACCTTTTTGCAGGAATCGGAGGAGAGATGTATGGCGGCAATAATGTGTACGTTTCCACGGACAACGGAATAACATGGGTTGAGAGAGATACCAGCTTTATTGTGAATGTTAATTGCTTCGCCGCTGTTGGAGGGATAATTTTTGCCGGTACGGGTGGCGGCGTATTTCTTTCTACAGACTATGGTACGAGCTGGAGTTCTGCCAATACCGGAATGTTATCCCGAGGTACGGGGTATGGCTATACCGTTAGCGGAGTCGCATCTGTTGCCACAAACATTTTCGTCTGCACAGAAGGTTCCGGAATTTTCCGCTCGACCAACATAGGGGCAAGCTGGGTCAAGGTCTATAATACCGACCTTGACTTCCAAAGTCTTGCGAAAATTGGCAGCAGTGTCTTCGCGGGATTTGCGGGAGGGGATCCTAATGGCGGAGTTCTCAGGTCCATAGATAACGGAGCGAGCTGGGCATTATTAAATTTGGGAGCAAAAGCCTATTCAGTTAACGGCCTGTGTGCGTACAATTCAAACCTTTTTGCGGCCACGAACATAGGACTATTTGTCTCCACAGATATGGGAGCATCATGGACATACGCTTCAGCAGGCACACCGATCGATTCGTCAGAGGCAGGTGCCTTGATAGTCTACAATTCCTATCTGTTGGTATCGACTTCTCGAGGTCTATGGCGGGGGCTCCTTTCGACACAATGAACGGTTGTAGACAAATAGAGAATTGTTACAATAATAGCGAAAGGAGAGACAGATGCTTAAGCTCATAGAATGAACATGGGGATGTTCGAGCATCCCCATGGTGCAACGACACACGGTTGATAGTGCGACAGCGCCTAGATCACATTTCATGAGAAGCTGAGTTGATATATGAACTTCAAGTTATCCTTACTTATCGCGATCTTCAGTACTACACTAATAGCGAGCTGCGACCAGACCAGCAACCCGGCAGCGCCTTTTGTTTTGAATGATTCGCTCTGGACTGAAGGTACCGGAGTCAACAACGTTAACCACTTTTACGCAAGCGGCACGAATATGCTTACCTGCACCTTCTGTAAGTTGTGTGAACAGGCTTACATCTTTATTTCAAAGGACAATGGATTGACCTGGCAACTCGATACCGCACTCCATGTTTACAACCACCATGACACCGGGCCGATCACTGATCCTCTTTGGCTTCCAGCACCTATGACATTCATTAAAGATGGAAGCTATCTCCTTGCGGGAGAAGGAGATGTATACCATGGAGACATATATCGTTCCACCGATAATGGAGTAACGTGG
>JAKASW010000269.1 GCA_021818875.1 Bacteroidota bacterium | reverse complement strand
CAGAATCCGCGACCAATTTTACTCGCCACCTGGCGAGGCGTTCTACGGACTCGGTCAGCAGCAGGAAGGACTCTTCGATTACAAGGGGCAAGATGTCGATCTGTACCAGTATAATACCAAAATCTCGATACCGTTTGTGGTGTCCAACCGCAACTATGGAATCCTGTGGGACAACTATTCGAGGTCGAAATTCGGCGATCCAAGAGATTATGGTGCATTATCACAGCTTAGTCTCTTCGACGCCAATGGAATAGAAAGCGGGTTGACTGCAACATACTACAACTCAACTGACACATCGAGTGTGTTCACCAAACGCGACGAATCCGATATCGATTACCAGTTCCTTTCCGACCTGGATAAATTTCCTACAGGATACGATTTAGCTAAGGGCGAAGTGACTTGGACCGGTTCATTTGAACCTGACTCATCGGGTCTTTGGAAATTCCGCTTATACGCTGCTGGCCACTGTAAGATGTGGATCGACGGCAAGCTCATTGTCGATCGCTGGAGACAATCCTGGAATGCCTTCGTCCATCTCTTCAGTCTCCAGCTTGTTCGGGGACATCGATATCCCATTAGGATCGAGTGGATACCTGATGGCGCTCAATCGTTCATCGCACTGCAGGTAAAGACTCCAATTAGTTCCGAAAAACAAAACGAGCTTTCTCTCTATTCCGAGTACGGCAGGATGCTGGATTACTACTTCATATCCGCCAGCGACATGGACAGCATCGTCAGCGGGTACAGGCAGCTCACTGGGAAAGCACTGATTCCTCCGAAATGGGCGTTTGGTTTCTGGCAAAGCAGGGAGCGATACCAGACGCAAGACCAGCTTCTTCAAGTCGCGAAAGAATACAGGAAGCTGCAGATACCCTTCGACAACATTGTCCAAGATTGGTTTTATTGGCCTGAAAGTGAATGGGGGTGTATGTGTTTTGACAGCACGCGATATCCTGATCCGAAAGCCATGGTACAGGAGGTTCATAAACTCCACGAACACATTATGATTTCAGTTTGGGCGAAGTTCTACAAAGGAATAAGGAACTTCAACAGGATGATGGACAAAGGCTACCTGTTTCTCGGAAATCTCAAGCTTGGAAACAGAGATTGGGTCGGCAAGGGTTACCTCTCGACATTCTACGATCCGTTTAATCCCGGTGCGCGCAAGCTTTTCTGGAAGATGGTTGATGAGAGGCTCTACCCGCTCGGCTTCGATGCGTGGTGGCTCGATTCCGACGAGCCGGACATGCAGTCCAACCTATCTTTGAAATTGCGCGAGTACATCATGGACCCGACATACCTTGGACCGGGAGCGGAATATTTTGACGCCTACGCCCTGGAACATTGCAGGGGTCTCTATGATGGTCTCATGTCTGCGGACCCGAATAAGCGGGTCTTCATTCTCAGTCGCTCTGCGTATGCCGGTTCACAGAGGTATGGCGCGGCAGTGTGGAGTGGTGATATCGCTTCGACCTGGCAGGACATGAGGGGTCAGTTGGCGGCGGGTCTCAATTATTCCATCTCCGGTCTCCCTTATTGGACATTCGACATCGGAGGTTTTGCAGTGCCTGAAAAGTTCATTCATCCTGACAGTGCAAATCTCAACGAGTGGCGTGAACTTCTGACAAGGTGGTACGAATTCGGTGCGTTTGTGCCGATCTACCGGTCGCATGGTGAGTTTCCATATCGAGAAATATTCAACATAGCACCAAAAGGAAGTAAGTGGTATGACGCCATGGTAGGAGTTACAAAGCTGCGGTACGCACTCATGCCGTATATCTACTCGATAGCAGGCATGGTCTACTTCGACAACTACACGATGATGCGCCCGCTTGTGATGGACTTTGAGTCCGATGAAAATGTAAGGAACCTGAGTAACGAGTATATGTTCGGACCTGCGCTCCTGGCCGCACCGGTGACGTCTTATAAGGAGCGGACAAAATCGATCTATCTCCCTAAAAGATCCGGCTGGTATGATTTCTATGACGGGAAGTTTTTCACCGGAGGCCAGACAGTTTCGGTCGGTGCGCCGCTCAATCGGATACCCCTGTTTGTACGCGAAGGGTCAATTGTTCCGGCAGGACCGCAAATCCAGTATGCTGAGCAGGACCCTGATACGGCAATCACGCTTTATGTCTATGCAGGAGAGAATGCCGAGTTCACACTGTACCAGGATGAGAACAACAATAATGGTTATCAAAAAGGCGAATATTCCACCGTCAATATCTCATGGATACAGGACAGGCAAATCGTCACTATTGGAAAACGGGAAGGCGGTTTTCCCGGCATGGTGGAACACTGCAAATTCAGAATAATCCTGGTAAACGCGGAGAGTCCGACTGCTTTTGGCTCAACCTCAATTCAAGAGAAAAGTGTAATGTGGCATGGCAAGGAGGTTACCGTACCATTCTAAAGAAACTGATAGTTGTTGCATCTCTTGCGTATTGTGCCCTCAGCGCTGCACCGGTGTTCCCGAGGACCGTTGTATTATATCAGAAGGGGTTTCCATCTGTTGACAATGGACGGATAAGCCGGGAGGCACTCGCGAGGGCGCTCGCCGGACAACATCTCGTATTCGCAGACGTCAGGCAGCTTCCAACGGCCCTTGGAGACGGTGATCTCCTCGTTCTTCCATACGGCTCAGCGTTCCCGGCAGATGACTGGGAAGTGATCCAGCGCCACATCGAAAAAGGCAACCTGGTCGTCTTGGGCGGCAGACCGTTTTATGTACCCGTATATCGAGATGGTAACTCCTGGCGTGTCGGTTCTCCGCAGAACACATACTCGCAAATGGTCGGGATATTGTATTCATACGCCGCCCCGCTAAGTTCGCCCTGGAAGCTTCAATGGGCCGAGTGTGCACCCTATTTCCATGTCCATTCAATCGAAGCCGGGAAGGTGTTTGTGAATGCCGGAATGACCGGTGGATATCGCGGCCTCGCGTTCCTCATCAACGCAAATGGTGACAGACTCGCTGCACCTGTGGTGGCGCAGGATGTTATGTCCTCTGGTCCTCCGAGGCGTCAAGTATTTCTGAGCTTTGATGCCCGTTCGGATTATTGGAATAGCGACCAGGCTATTGAATTAATTCGAGAATCGTCAGAGTACGCATCCTTCGGAGGTGTGAGGTTGTATCTTGATCTGCAGGATCTGTCTCTCAATCCGGGCGACCGTGTCTCAGGAACAGTCGATGTGCTTCGCAGCGGCAGGCCGGCAAAGCTTACGCTGGAACTCATATCGGGACCTAAAGTTCTTGAATCCAGAAGTGTTGAGTGCGGCGACGTTCTTCATGAACCCATCAATTTTGAGAGACGAGTAAAGAATCCCGGCTTGTACAGAGTCCGGGCATCGTTGTCTTTCGGAGATACGGTCTTTGACGAATACTCTTCGGGCGCTGAAGTTGGCCAGCCGGGTTTGCTTGCGTCCGGTCCCCGGCTAACCGTCGGTCACAATTATTTCAGACTCGGCGGGAAGCCATATATGATGGCGGGCATCAACTACTTCTCGACGGACCCTTATGGCCGTGCCTTCTTTCTTGGACAAAGTATCGGCGGCAACCCGTATTTATGGGAACGTGATTTTTCGGAGATGGAAAAAGCCGGACTGACCGCGGTCCGTACCGGGATGTGGATGAACCGTCTGCGGTATCTCGAAGATGTGAGCGGGGCTGCTGATGTGCGGCTGCTTGACGCAATAGAAGCGTACCTCGATGCGGCAGCCCAGCATCATATCCAGGTCATCTTCACCTTCTTTGCGTTCAATCCAGCCGTAGAGATGCAAACCGGTCATGGAGCAGGGAACGACATCATGGTGCGGGGAACCAATGCCTATGTTGACCCCGTTTCGATCAAAGCTGAAGAGACCTTCGTTCGTTCGATAGTCGAGAGATTCAAGAATGTCCCGTTTCTAAGTTATGATCTGATCAACGAGCCAAGTTATGCAGACCTGAAATATATTTGGAAAGGGAATTCACCCACTGGGGGTGCTGCTGAGCTGGAGGCGTGGCAGCGGTGGTTGAAGAAGCGTTATCTTACTGTCGATAGTCTTGCCGGGACCTGGCATGTACCAGCTTCCGATTTTGGATCTTTCAGCGCAGTTCCTCTTCCTGACTTCGCTGACCTTCAGCTGGCCCGCGACAACAATAGCTCGAGCATCCGTGCAGTGGATTATAATCATTTCGTACAGGATGTGTTTATTGAATGGGTGAAGGATATGGTAAGGACGATCCGGTCGACAGGCTCGCAACAACTCGTTACCGTCGGTCAGGACGAGGGAGGCGTTACCGACCGCTTGCTTGATCAATTCATCGCGACCTCGGATGTCTCATTCACTTCTAACCATAGCTGGTGGCAGGACGATGCACTCTTGTGGGATTCGGTAGTCCCAAAGAATCCATTCAAGCCGAACCTTATTGAAGAGACCGGGCCGCAACCCGCATGGTCGGTCGACGGGACGTGGCGTCTGGATGACGTGAACGGATTTGATCTGGAGGAGCGGAAGCTGGTTCTCGCGTTCGCAAATGCCGGAGCCGGTGTGCTCCACTGGGATTGGACGCACAGCGACGACTTCGGGATACTGCGTCGCGATGGCTCTGAAAAGATTTGGATGTCGGCACTTAAGGGTGTAGCGGCCTTTGCGCAGCATGCGGAACATTATGCCGTAGACGCGAAACCCCCTGAGATTGCATTGGTGCTCCCGCAGTCATTGCAGCTTTCGACGTTCAACCAGTACGCTATTACAGAGCAGCAGAATGCCGTGAGGGCACTGTACCAGTATGCAAGAGGGACCGCTTTCGCAATCGGCGAATACCAACTGTCTCAGATGCCGGCCGCAAAGCTCATCATTGTTCCATCGCCCTGGGTGTTGAGTCAGGAAGCGTGGGATGAATTGATGGCAAAGGTTAAAGAAGGTGCCACCCTCCTCATATCCGGGCGAGTCGACGCAGATTCACACTGGAAACCAATACCTTCCCGTACAGAACAGTGGGACGTGGATTATTCCCATGAAGCGCTGAGGACGAGATACGCGGAAGTGAGCTGGCCTGGCGGGTCGGCACTGCTTAGCTATTCCGGTCTGAAAACAACTTATCTTGATCGGGGCGTCTTAGGAGAGGGAAAGACATTCGCGCATATTCCGTTAGGGAAAGGTCAAATTTTTTACTTCGCATTTCCGCTGGAGCTTTCTGACCGGCTTGCACCGGTCGGAGAAATCTACAGGTATGTCATGGCACAGGCCGGAGTGACCGAGCCTTATGAAACTAGTTGCACAGATCCGGGGATACTGATAGCTCCGACCCAGCTCAAAGATGCTACACTTTATGTCTTCACCTCAGAAAGTACGGTCAAATCTCTGATAGAGTTCAGAGACAACCGGAGCAAGATGTCGTTCACTATCAACCTCGTACCGGGAAGGAGTGCACTTATGCTTGTAGGCAAAACGGGAAACATCGAAGCGTCTTACAACATCCACTGAGGTCGAGGTAGTCCATAGACCCTGACGGGCAGCCGCTGAGCGAGGCGGGGTCAGATGTCGATGCGCGAATAAACGAGAAAAGCTTTCTTCTTAGAGTCAGGAAATCCACTGAGAAATCTACCGGCGGCCTCAGCGTTGTTGATACCCCATGTATGATCGCCGGTTATCCGAC
>JAKASW010000268.1 GCA_021818875.1 Bacteroidota bacterium | reverse complement strand
TCCCCTCTCTTTCGAAAAAGAGAGGGGAGAAAGGGGTGAGTTCGACTGGCAAAGCCATCTTCACATCACCACTGCCATAGGCAGTGGGTTTCTGCCGCTAACTAAATCATCATTTATGGTACCGGTTTCCTGGATATATAAAGCATTCTGACCGACGCTATCAATATAAGCGCGGGAAACAAGATGACCTGGAGCTCCACCAGGCAATGTTTGAAACAAAAGGGCCCACCGGAGCGAATGCTAACGCCCTCGTCCCCAGTATCAAACCTCCTCTCAAGTCGACAGGTCTCTTTCAGAAATATGGAATGAGAGCGGATGCGGATGTGATTGCATTAAGAAGCAATGCAGTGAGAATCGCAGTGTCTTTAACGGAAAATCCCTCCCACTTCAGAATCGGGACATACATCATGGCACCTCCCTGACCGATCATCGAAAATAGAAACGAAGCATCTGATACGGCAATGGCCAGAATCGCAAAAAACATTTTGACTCCTATGTGGCCTCACAAATTTCATGAGGCGTGATTTGCCTGTAGCCCTTCCCGTGCCCGACATACAATTAAGATCTCGTTAGGTCGAAATCTGAATGAAGATAATCAGGTTTGAGCGAAGCTCAAATGCTATTCAACTGCACCACGTGCCACTACGATGATCCCGAGGACTCCTAGATCGCTGTACAAAAGAGGAGCAAGTATTGGAGCGAAGACCAAAATTCTCTCGATACTGAACTGTCCGGTTCCCCCAAGGTCACCGGAGAGATGAAATGCAAAACCAAGGATCCCAACTGCAATGCCTAATATCATTGTCCAAAAATAGGTAATCTCGTCGCCAGCCGACCATTCCTTCCTCACGGCCAGTGTTAACACTACACCTGTCGCGAAAAGTCCGTAGACAATAGGAATCAGTTTATACGGCGTGTATCCATATTGCCCATGGTCGATGATTGAAGTCATTGCGCTCGCAGCAAACCCGAGTCCTACGAGCCAGAGAAAATGTCTGTCCCGCGAGAACGGAGCTTTGAATACACCAAAGCCGGGAATTTCAAGAAGCCCGGTCTGCCCTTCCACTTCTCTTACGGCAGCGTAAAGTCCCACCAGGGAAATTCCAGCGAAGGCCAGCGGTGCAAGGATCGGTGAAGCAAATGTAAGCCATATCCATGTCAGTTGCCCGAGTGGATTCAACGCCTGATTTGCATGGAACGCAGTGCCAAGTATTCCGACTGCAATTCCAAGAAGCATCAGGAGAATATGGATCAGCGAAAGAAATTTGCCTGGCTTTGATTTCATAGAGAGAATAAAACTCGATGCTGCTCCAAGTGGAGCATAAAAAATCGGGATCCATTCATAAGCGGGGATGAAATCGTTTACCGCATGTCCGAGAGCAACATCGATTCCTGTAAATGTAAAATTGACTCCCACTAATAGGAGGATTAACCTGTTCCTTTCAATTGGGAGCTTCACTTTCGCGAGATGAAAGACTTCCAATTCTGTCATTTCATTCTCCCTTGTCCGTGCTCCTCTCTCAACCGGGCTGCCTCTTCTTTTATTTTCTGGAGTTGTCTGAGAAGTGGATAGATCCCGTGCCACTGCACAAAATCCGGACCTCCCATGTAAGCGCCAAACTTAGCTGTCCTTCCGTAGTAGTGCCATAGGTCGAAGAAATCGTAGTCGATGTTTGACGAAAAAGGCTTCGAGCTTATAAGTCCGCCCTTGATTAGTTCCGAAACTATGTCGGATGCCTCTTCAACTTTTAGATTGACAAATGCAACCACACTGTCTGCCCGTTTGTAAACTGTGTCGACAAAGGACGGTGTATGACAGTTCTGGCAGACCTCCTCCATGTTCCTCCTGTTCTGCACCGCGTTCGGCCTATCTGTGGATATGGTTGCAAAAAGAAACTTACTAAGCCGCGTTCCAACCTCATGCGTCGTTCCTTCGCCACCAAATCCGCTCATGTGGCAGATGGCACAAGTCGGAGCCGGGAAGTCTTTAGTCGTCAGCCTTCCTGGAACCTGGTTCCAATTCCACTGATCTCCCTGCGTGGCGTACATAACACCGTGAGCAGATTCTTCGTAGATTTCGTGCTGAGGATGGTCAGGACCAAGATGGCACTGACCGCAGACCTCCGGTTTGCGAACCTGGGAGAGAGAGAATTCATGACGGAGGTGACATTTGCTGCAGTCCCCGATGCTGCCATCTTTGTTCGGTCTTCCTATGGAGTGGCAAACCTGACAGGCGGCCTCCGTAATGTTCTGACCTTCCATATCAAAAACGGCGTTGTGTGCTGCGACCGGAGTCCCGTTTGGCTCGCGGTTAAGCTCAGGAATGCTCTCAGTCAATTTTTTCTGAGCCGGTGTGAAGCCATCCCATCCGGTCAATGCCATCCACGCAGGCCCTGCGTGACGACTGTGTTCAAACTCCTCCGTTTCTCTAATGTGGCATTTCCAGCATTGCTTCGGAGTGGGGGTAGAGGTTATAAAGAAACCTTCGTGCTCATAGCCCATCGGATTATCTTTCCGGACAACGTGGCAATCTTCACATTTGACACCCGCCTTTGCCATGGTGCTCAGTGCATACTGGTAAACGATATCCGGGGTAACTCGTGCATGACAAGTGGCGCACTTGTCACCACCGCTGTACGAGACTTGCTGGACTTTCGCGGTCTCGCCGCCGGATGGAAGTTTCGTGAATAGGTAGACCGCCAAAATTACGATTGCTACTACCGACACACCCACAACTAACGTTCGCGGGATTTCTCTGGCCACTGCTTCCTCCATTTCGATTGATGAGGGACAACTATTGAATAACAATCGACTGACATGTGCCCGGTAGATTAAGAAAAAAGATGAAAAAGTCCAAGCAGATCTGACACCAGGGAGTGGGATCTTCTTCAAACGCTGATACCCCGGATAAATTCAATCTCAACAATAGCACGGATTTCAGATACGATTTGTAATCACTAAAACTTGACCGAGACGAAATTTGTGCCTGCAAGAGGCCGAATTCTCCTTTGAATCGGTCGCCATGCAGGCGTCTGATTCGTCTCTAATCTCTCCTCAGGGTGGCCACCGGCATATACCTTCGAGTAAAGTGAGCACGGCGGATCCCGGAACTACTCTGACTTTCAATTAGTTTAGTAAGAGTAAGCAAAAATCAACACAGGAGGATAATTATGAAAGCAATAAAAGTAATATCTGGAATGTTGGTAGTTTCTGCATTCCTGATGGTCGGGTCTTTTCAATCGAACGCGGTTGCAAAGACCAAACCGATGGCAAAGACGGAGAAAATAGACCTCACTGTCTCCGGGATGTATTGCCCGATGTGTTCAAAAGCCTTGAAGAGCAGCCTCAGCTCGCTTAGTGGCGTCGAGAACGTTTCTGCAAACTACAAAACCGGCGATGCGAGCTTCGACTGCCCAGCGTGTTCGAAAGTAAGCAAGGCTCAAATAAACAAAGCGGTTCGAAAAGCCGGCTTCACATTGAAAGATGTGAAGTACGTCGAGAAACCCGCTCAGCAAACGAGCAACGCCAAGAAAAGCAGCTGGTAGTCTAATCCCCTGAGACAAGAAATCCTCCACGGGAGACCACGTCTCCCGTGGAGGAATCGGAATCTAATGTGCTGACCTGTATCCCATCATCCCCTTCTTAATCGCCTTCCTTGCCTCGCCTGCCGGCTGCCAACCAAAACTCTTGACGGGTTTCCCTTCAAGCTGTTTGTAAGTCTCGAAGAAGTGTTCCGCTTCGAGTAAGAAATGCTCCTGAATATCGCTAATGTCATTTACACCGGCATATCGTGGATCATGAACCGGGACCGAAAGCACCTTGCTGTCGGATCCTTTTTCATCTGTCATCACCAGCAGGCCGATCGACCTTGTCTGGAGAAACAATCCGGTTTGAAGCGGCTCCTCGGTCAAAACCAAAATGTCGAGCGGATCCCCATCATCCCACAGTGTGCTCGGAATAAATCCGTAAGCTGTCGGGTAATGGACTGCGGAATACAGCACACGATCTACTTTGAAAATCTGAAGCTTAACATCATATTCTATTTTTACGTGAGTGCCTTTCGGTATTTCGATGATGGCGTTTACTTGATCAGGAGCCATATCCCCGACGGGCAGGTCTTTTAGGTTAGGCATTTTCTGCTCCGTTCTTAAGTTATGCTTATTTCTAAAACTTTTTCCCTACCTCATGAACTCGATCTTGTCGCCCGTTTCAATTCCGTACTTGCTGCAAAATCCTCCGTTCACTTCGACGCAATACAGTGCCGGTTGATTTGACGATATGTCGGATTCGCTGAACGGCGTCGCATTCCGAAATATGTCCACAATTTTGCCGGACGTGTCTGCAAAAACCATGTCCAACGGGATGTAAGTGTTCTTCATCCAGAAATCGAGCACCTGCTCTTTCGGAAATATGAACAACATACCGTGGTCCTCGGACATCGAGTATCTCCACATCAACCCCTGCGTTCTCTCCCGGTCATTGTCGGCAATCTGAATAGTAATCATTTTCAACGTCTTGCCTGTGCCATGTTGCAAGAAAACGAGCTGACCTTGAGGCTTGAATGGGACTCCGGTCTCTCCAGCAGAATTGTTTCTTGCATCCTGCGCATAAATCGATTGGGAAGATGGTACACCAGCCATGACCACACAAAGCACCGTCAATGATGTGAATAGGATTTTGCGTCCGAATTCAAAACATTTCACTTAGGCACCTCGGCAGCGGCAAATCCCGGTTCAGTCTGTTGTACTTTGCTCCCGAGATAAAAGAAGCCAATTACCCCGATTGTCACAAGCGGGATCGACCAGAGCTGCGCCTCGCTCAATCCGAACAAGAGTCGTGGGTTCAACCGAATAAACTCCACTGTGAACCTCTCAATCCCTTCAAGCACCAGGTATAGCATGAACAGCCTGCCGTCAGGCATCAACGTTTTCCTGTATCGCCAGAGGAGATAGAAAATAACAAGGCACGCAAAGAATTCGTAGATAGGAGTAGGATTGCAGAGAACATTGTTGGGAACGATTCCTCCATATTGCGCTTCAATCTTAGGCATGTATCTAAAGGCTTCCGAGGGCGGGTCGACACCGTGCGAATAATTCACTCCCCAGGGAAGGTTCGTCGGAATGCCGTAGTCTCCGTCGCCGGAGAAATGACAGGCGAGCCTACCGACACCATAACCGAGAATGAGTGCAGGTGCAGTCGCGTCGGCTACACGGAGGAACTTGAAATGTTTCCGTCTGATGGCAATAAGAATCACGACCCCGGCCAGTATGAATCCACCATACCAGGTTAATCCGCCGGCGGAGATTATCATGGTTAACGGAGATCTTAGAAAGTCGCCCCAATTCTCGACTATGGAGAGCAACCTCGCTCCCGCCAGACCGAATATCACGGAAAAAATCGTGACCTGGTTGGCAAAATCTCCCCCGAGACCTTTTCGCTTGAACTCCTTCACCAAAGCGTAGTTCGCAACCAGGAAAGCTATCCCGACAGTCAAGCCGTAGCTGTATACCTTCAGCGGCCCGATTTTGAAAAGGACCGGTACGACTGTATCACTAAGAATCCTGCTGAGCATTTATATCGTCCGAGTTTTATATCGATATGAACGGAGTTTGAAATTTCTCCGGGGAAAATTCACTTACTGATATATATACAAAACAATG
>JAKASW010000007.1 GCA_021818875.1 Bacteroidota bacterium | reverse complement strand
AATATGACTTCGATACGGGAACAAATATTGTGGAAGTCTACATCAGCCATCTCAGGAATAAGATTGACTCCGGCTTCGAGAGAAAGTTGATTCATACGGTCCGCGGATCGGGGTACATGATGAAGATAGACTGATGTTCAAATCGATCAGACTTAAACTTACCGTTTGGTATTCGGTCGTTCTCCTGGCGGGAGTAGCTGCGTTCGGTATCATCGCCTATCTATACACAGGAGCAACGCTCTCGCGAAATCTTGACATCTCTCTGAGGAATGAAGCTCAGTGGCTTCAGGAAATTCTCGAAGGAAGGCTGGCACCGTACCGGGAGAGATTGCGCAATCCCCGCTTCGATATACTTCGACCACCGGCCCAGCAGGATACCACATCGCCGACCGAGAGCCAGGAGGAAACGAGCGCCGATTACGCTATATGGAACAAGATTTACGAGCATACGCTCCTTGACTCGAAGAAACAATTCGTATACATCTTCAACAGGCGCGGAAAGACTTTTTACAGATCCTTTAACCTCGGAACGGATACTCTGCCATCTCCGCATGACCTCAAACCGTACCATGTTATTGTCACCACTGCGGAGCTGGGGCATCAAAAAGTGCGGATGGCGGCACTCAACACGAGATTTTACAGGATTCGTGTCGCATACCCCGAAGCTGAAATTGCCGAAGTACTCCAAAACCTCTTTTCCATTTTTCTCTTCCTGATACCGGTTGTTTTCCTGATTTCCGTTGTAGGTGGTTATTTCCTTGCAAAGCAGTCTTTGAAGCCGGTGAATGAGATAACTCAGACGGCCCGAGAGATTACCGCCACAAATCTCCGTCAACGAATTGCAGTTATTAATCCAAAAGATGAAATAGGACGGCTCACGGAGACGCTCAACGATATGATCGGGAGACTTGAAGCATCTTTTCAACAGGTAAGACAGTTTTCAATGGATGCGTCTCATGAGCTTCGTACTCCCCTGACCATCATGCGCGGTGAGATTGAGCTGACGTTGAAAAGAAATCCCGGCGCATCTTCCTTGAAAAGCACACTTGCCAGCGTCCTTGACGAGGTCCTGCGTATGTCGAGCATCGTGGAGGGTCTGATCTTTCTCGCCAAAGCTGACAGCGGCTCTGCGAAGTTAGACCGGAAAGCAACGCGGCTCGATCTCCTCGTCGGAGAGATCGAAGAGGATGCCGAAGTTCTGGCTGAACGAAAGAAAATCAATGTATCGATTGCCAAACTTGATCAGACAACCATAATCGGCGATGCAATCAGGCTCCGTCAGTTGATGCTGAACTTAGTGGACAACGCCATCAAGTACACTCCTGAAGGCGGAAAAGTGACTCTCTCCCTTGTAAGGGTCAACGGAAATGCAAACTTCGTAGTGGAAGATACCGGCATTGGAATTCCGGAAAATGATCTTGCGAGTATTTTTGACAGGTTCTACAGAATCGATAAAAGCAGGAGCAGGCAGCCGGACGGACTCGGGTTGGGCCTTTCAATATCAAAATGGATAGCGGAAGCCCATGGTGGCAGCCTTATGGTGGAGAGCAACGTTGGCAAAGGTAGTAAGTTCACCGTGGTCCTCCCCGCAATTTCCGTATCCTAATATTAATTTTTTTTAACTGTTCTTTAATTGCTTCCCTTGGGGTGCGTCGGTTATGTTAGTCAACCAAAGACGAAAGGAGGTGAAATAGAAAATGAAGAATCTCATCGTAATGATGCTAGCAGCATCGTTCCTGGCAGTAGGTTCGGTCTTTGCTCAGACAAAACCAGTCCCTAAGAAAAGAGTGACCAAGACGGAAATGACTAAGAAGGCCCCGAAGAAGGTTATGCACTCAAAAAAGGGCACAACGAGCAAGAAGATGGTGATGCGTAAGAAGGTCACCAAGGGAACAATGACATCTCACAAGCTCGTGAAGAAGTCGACCATGATGACGAAAAAGTCACACCCCGTGAAGCATATGGTTTCGAAGAAACCGATGGTAAAGAAAACCAAAAAGGGCACTGGCAAGTAACAGGTGTTCCCTCGTGCTGGCAGGTTGTCCTAGAGTTTCAGGAACTGCCAAAAGGTCCGCCATATGGCGGACTTTTTTTTGCCATTTCAAATTCTCAAAAGAGATCCGAACACGGACCAGTGCGGAAGAAACGTACATTCACGGATTCTGCTAATCCGAATAATTCAAGAATGCCTGTTAATCAACTATTTCTGAAGAATTCCGTGTTCGGATTCTCCTATTGGGCCGCCCGGTCAATGCCTCCCGACCTCTGTCAGCTTATAAGGATCGAGGATTTTATTGAGCAGCTTCTCGTCAACCAGCTTCTTCTCCAGCAGCACTTCGCGAACACCCTTGTTTTTGCCGACTGCTTCTTTGACGACCTCTGCGGCTTTCAGATATCCGATATGCGGGGTAAGTGCGGTAACAATGCTGACGCTCTTCTCCGCAAAGGCTTTGCATACCGCATCGTCGGCGGTAATCCCATCGATACACTTCACACGAAGAACGTGAAGCGCATTCCGATAAATCTCCAGCGCAAACGTCAAGTTGAATCCGATGACCGGCATCATGACGTTCAGCTCAAGCTGGCCGGCCTGCGTCGCATAAGCGACGGTGGTGTCGAGGCCGATAACCTGGTATGAAACCATATTGACCATCTCGAGTATGCTCGGATTCACTTTACCCGGCATAATGGATGACCCGGGCTGGACTGCCGGTAGTCTGATTTCCGCGAAGCCTGTCCGAGGCCCGCTGCTGAGGAGTCTGAGGTCGTTCGCGATGCGGGTTATATCCAACGCGAGGTTGCGCAGTGAGCCGCTGAGAGCAGCCGCGCCGGCATTGCTCTGCATTGCCTCAAAGTAGTTCTTCGCCTGCTTGAAGTCCACTCCGGTTAGAGCGCTCAACTCTTTCACCATCATGGCACGATAATCCGGATGCGCGTTCACACCGGTACCGACAGCAGTCCCACCAATCCCGAGATAAATCAAATCTTCCCGCACCTGTTTTATCCTGTCGATATGTCCATGCATACAGGCTGCATATCCCGAAAATTCCTGCCCGAGTCGGATCGGAGTCGCGTCCTGAAGGTGCGTTCTTCCCGATTTGATCACATGGTCGAACTCTTTCGCCTTCCGGTCGAAGGATTTTTCAAGTGCATCCAGTACAGGGAGGAACTTATCGATCATAAGGATCGAGGCAATGCGTATGACCGCCGGTATGACATCGTTTGTAGACTGTGCCATGTTAACATCGTCGTTGGCACTTACGATAGAATAGTCTCCCCGTTTTCCTCCCAATATTTCGATCGCACGGTTGGCAAGTATCTCGTTGGCATTCATGTTATGTGAGGTTCCGGCGCCTGCCTGGAACACATCGACCACAAACTCATCTACGTGCTGACCGTTCAGCACTTCGTCACACGCCTTCAAAATAACGTCGGTCTTCTTCTGATCGAGGAGTTTCAGCTTGTTGTTCACTATTGCGGCTGCTTTCTTGACAAGCACAGTTGCCTTGACCCAATCCGGATGCGGCTTGAGGCCGCTGATCGGGAAGTTCTCGACGGCGCGCTGCGTCTGTACGCCGTAGTAAGCATTCAACGGTACTTTCAATTCTCCGAGTGAGTCTTTTTCAATTCGGTATTCCATTTTTCCCCTTTCAAATTAGAGATAGTGCGTTAAGTCAGCGGCTCCGGGTGTTGTTATCATCCCGACGCCGCGGGCATTCCAGTTCTTAATTAATTCTCTTTCAATGTGTTCTATCTTCCCGGCAACCATGAGATCCATTCTGAATCTGCGCCCTTCAGCATCCTGATCTTATTCTTATTGATGTCTTAATTTAGCAATTGGGGAAACGAGGCTCAATGCCAGATGACTTTGGTTTTTCAGAAGGATCGGTCTATATTCTCAAAGCTTACAACATAGAAAAACAGGGATATTCTGATGCGAGTAAATTCTGATAAACCCGATGCGTGGAAATCAGACATCGCGAAGCCTGTTGACTTCTATAACAAATGGTTCATGCGATTCGCACCAAAAGCATACAAAATGACGTGAGTGGCAACTACAAAGCAAGTTGAGTCCGCCCTTAAGCTTACGAAAAATCTAGTCGATATCGCACCACTTATCATGAAGCAGAACCCTTCAGTTCTCCCTATCCTGCGGATGGCTACAGCACCGCCAATTGCACGCGACAGACTGATAGGGCTTGCAGATGTCTCATCGAATCTTGTCAAGAATATGGAAGACCGTAATCGAATTCCTCTTAAGATGAAGACCGCTGAAGTTGAGTCCGACCTAAAATGAATCAGCAATGTAATCAGGTTGTTGGCAGATGAAGACATCTTCCCGTGGCTTAGTTCGGGCAAAGCCCCAAGCAGTGCTGAGATTTATCGCGCATCAACAATTGTCGCGGATCGTCTTTGCGGTGCAGTTGCAGATCCTATCATCAGGAATGCTCAGGAAAAACGACAGCTTGCCTCGATAAAAACATGGCTTGAGAAACGCGGGTATAAATATTCGGATTCAAACCATGACCACGATATACACAATTTCACTCATGGCAGGTTTGCTTTCCGGTTCAATGTCCCCATCAGGCAGCCGGGTAGCAACAGGCTGGTCAAAATTCCGATTGATGTAATAATAATGCCGAAGGATGCGAAGAAAGGCACGCTTCCTGTGATGATTGAAGCAAAGTCTGCCGGCGATTTCACAAATACTAACAAGAGCAGGAATGAAGAAGCGATAAAGATTACGCAACTGCGTTCGACTTACGGCGATGGAGTTGAATTCATACTCTTCCTCTGCGGCTACTTTGACAGCGGGTATCTCGGCTACGAAGCTGCAGCAGGCATCGACTGGGTGTGGGAACACAGGATAGATGATTTGGAGAGTTAGGTCTTTAAAACGTGAGTATATCTAACCACATGCTCGAAGTAAGCGGCATAGCGGCACAGGAGAAACTCGATTCAGAGAAAAGCCATGCGGAAAGAAACAGGCTCGGCCAATTCGCGACTCCTTCCGCGCTGGCTTCGGACATGCTTAGGCTTATCAAAAGTGAACTCCCAAAGAACTTTAAGATCCGCTTTCTTGATCCTGCCTTCGGGACAGGTGCGTTCTATTCCGCGCTCCTCGGTACATTTAACGAAAACAGAATCGAGAGTGCATCAGGAATAGAAATCGATCCTCATTACGCAAATCACGCGGTCGAGCTCTGGAAAGGATCTCCTCTCATTCTGCAAATCAGTGACTTCTTCGACGCGAAGGTGCCTGCTAAGTATAAACCGAACCTCATCGTCTGCAACCCGCCTTACGTTCGCCACCATCATTTATCCTCGGAGCGAAAAGGAAAACTCCAGAGACTCGTCGCCACTGCAGCGATGACAAAGCTGAATGGACTCGCCGGACTCTATTGCTACTTCCTTTTGTATGCCCATGCCTGGCTTGAAGAGGGAGGATACGCCTGCTGGCTCATTCCCAGTGAGTTTCTTGACGTCAATTATGGAGCCGAGGTAAAGGATTATCTGTTAAGCAAAGTGACTTTGCTTCGCATCCATCGTTTCAATGCGGCCAGCGTTCAGTTCGACGACGCACTTGTCTCGTCCTCAATTCTCTGGTTCAGAAAGTCGGCCCCGCCTGCAAACCACACCGTCGAGTTTTCTTTCGGAGACTCGCTTACAAAGCCAGAAATTCTCAGAACCGTTCCGACTTCGCGACTTAAAAAAACGGCGAAATGGAATCGCGCCGCGCTCAGCGGGACGAAGGCTAAAGAAGGAACGAAGGTGAGATTAGGTGACCTGTTCGATATAAAGAGAGGTCTCGCAACCGGCGCAAACGATTTCTTCATCTTATCACCTGAAGAAATTTAAGAGCTCCGACTTCCGGATAAATTCCTCATTCCCATCCTCCCGAGTCCGCATTACCTCAAGCAGGAAATTATCGATGCGGACAAAAGAGGTAATCCCATTATCGATCAACAGCTCTTTCTACTCTCCTGCAGTTTTCCCGAGAGCGAAGTGAAGAACCACTATCCAAATCTATGGGATTACTACAAGACAGGCCTGGAGAGAAAGATAGACAAGACATATATTTGCACTCATCGCTCACCATGGTACACACAGGAGTTCAGGGCGCCCGCCCCGTTCCTTTGCACTTACATGGGAAGGAACGGCGGAGAAAGGGAAAGTCCGTTCAGATTTATATTGAACTGTTCCAAAGCAGTGGTAGCAAACGTTTACCTGATGATTTATCCCAAACCCGCACTCAGCAAGTTCATCAAAGAGTCTCCCGACTCGCTGAAAAAATCTGGGAAGCGCTCAACGAAATTTCTGCGGACTCGCTTCTCTCCGAAGGCCGGGTCTATGGTGGCGGGCTCCACGAGCTGGAGCCGAAGGAGCTGGCAAACACAAACGCGGAGAAAATGGTACAGTCAGTTCCGAAGTTGGTACAGTGCCTTGAGAAAGAAGATTACGATCTGTTCACAAGCAGTTGCACCACGGCCATGGTTCATGAAAACCGTTCGAGGAAAAAGAGCAGCAGACTACAACGGAACGGAGGCAAAGGTAAGCGGAAACTGTTCTGAGGCGAATTTGTCAATATGCCTGATGTCCAAAGCAAGTCATCTGATCGACCATCGCAAAAGCACCCGGCTCCTGGGTGCGAGATTAATATGACGATTCAAAACGACCTGTCGGAACTTTGATGTCACCGTGTGCAGTCCTCGTTTACTCCATGAATCTTGTTGCAGGCCCGACAATCAACCAAGACCACTGGGAGACTTATGGGGGGTGGCATTTGGGTAAATATCTCGTGTAACATGACTTCGACAATTCGCCGCTTGGCCTGAACTCCTCTATCCCTTTGAAGTAGCGGATTAACAGCGCCTCTTTTCAGCTCAATAGGCGCACCAGCACCTCTCATAGTCTCGTCTCCTCCGCCAACTGCACCCAAGGACCATACCCAATGACTTGCCGGCAAACTTTCGGGAAGGCGATTCCGAAGCGTGGGCATCATAGCTTCCAAGGAACTGATGGCAATGCTCAAAGCGGTAATCCAAGCTCCACCGTTCACACCTGATGCGGGCGGATTGGCAATGATATCCAGTAATGCAACCGTGTCAAGCCCCATCTTTAACAAATTATCAACCTGTGCTCTCAGATGATGTACCTTGCTTTCAGAAGATTTTTTTGATTTCATGTTTTCCTCTGTAATCTGGTGAGCATCTGAGCTGAGATATGAGCACTTTGCTTCAACGCCTGCAAGATGACTCAACGGTGGTGGCCATAAGATGCCGCTATTGCCAGCTACCTTTGAGGCAGCAAAATAATTCAAAAATCCTTTAGGAACGTTGGGATGACTTCTCGCAATTTCCTTGTGAACAGATTCAACGACTCTGGCATCCCTCCATTCTAGTTTTCCGGCGAGGATGTCGATGTCCCCTTCAAAGTCTTTCGCTCTTATAAGACGGTCCTTCCTCAATTGCAGAACGTACCAAGAGAAAGATGGAAATACACCAAGAGAACCTATGAAGGCCTCCGACAGGGGTTGTAAATCGAGTAACCTTTGTACCGCTTCGACCTCCTTCTTCTCACCAAGATCAACCAAATATCCACTGTGTCTCAAGTATTGAAATTCCGGCTAGCTTTTGGCCTCTCCACCATGAAATTCATTCGCGCAAATCCGTCCCGATCCGTGTTATCCGGGTTCGAATTTTTTCCCCGCTAATTCAGTACTTCATTTCCCCTGCATCTATCGCCACATCGATGTGGTTCTCCTGCGGAACTATCGGGCAACTGAAGTTGTGGTTGTACGCACAGTATGGATTGTATGCATAATTGAAGTCGAGCTTGTAAACGCCTGAACTGTCCTCCTGCAAGTCGATGTATCTCCCGCCGGGGTAAGAAGTCTTTCCACAAGTTTCGTCTACAAACGGTACGAAGAGCATACCGGGATCGTCTGCGAGCATCTTGTATACGTGAAGTACCACAGGCTTCCCGCCCACCCTGAAGCTGAATTCACCGAAGTCTACTGCAGGCCGTGTCTCTCCTCCCGTGGCGGGGATCCCGATCCTCTTCCCCGATCTGTTTGTCAGCAATTTCACTTTGAATATCAAGTTCAGGTTCGGCGGATAATAGTTCAGATGCTGGAACGAAGCTTTCTGATCGGTAGTGAGAGGCGACGATGGCCCAGTTCTGAAGAAGACATCTTTCCGCTGGCGAAACGATGTAAGCTCCTGGATGTATGATTTCGATTCCTGAGAGTTAAGCTCGACCCTTTTGTAGTCGCTTGAGCACGACGCAAGGATCAGGGCACAGCCGACTAAGAAATATCCTGCCGGCCTACTTACTGTTGCCAAGGATGAGCTCTAAGGAAATCCTGTGTGTGTCGCCCAGTGCATCTCCATAGGCGAAGCGGGCGAACGAATAGTCGATTTCAAGTTTTGGAAGACGGATGCCGGCTCCGATCGTGAACTGCTTCACATCGGTATACCCGGCTCGAATGGCGATGACATTCTTGTAGTCGACTTCAATGCCTGTATTTACGTCCGCACTCAACGGTCCCAGGTGGACAGTTGCTCCTGAGCCGAGGTTGTCGACGTTGAACAAAAGGTCGAGCGCAGGCACTACCGATACAGGACCGATGGGCAGATCGTATGCTGCGCCTGTGGCGAGCGTCGGTGTAGTCAACTCCGTAGTGCCGGTGGTCCAGGCTACGACCGTGGTCGTGACATTCTGCAGATTCGCACCGAGTCGAAAATTCCTGAACGGTTTGTAAAGAGCGCCGACATCAAAGCCAATCCCCGTTCCGTATGTTGATCCGATGCTCCGCCGGATGAACTTGACGTTGGCGCCGTAAGAGAAGTTGTCGGTGAGCTGTCTCGCGTAGCTCCCGATCACGGCTACGTCGGTTGCGCTGAAGAATGTTATCTTGGTATAGTCCAGCCTGTTAGATGGGTCGAGGACGCCCGTACCATCATAGTTGATCAGCGCATTCAAAGTGTTTGGAATTCCACTTACACTGAGGACGATCGCGCTCAGTGCCACCGTTTCGGTCTTCGTGAGAGGGAGCGCGACGGCTCCGTAGTTGTAGCTGACGATGTCGCTATACCGCTGGTCATGCATTACCATAATCTCCGGGAATTTGACCCCGGTGAGACCGGCAGGGTTCCAGTATCCCGCCGTTACATCATTTGCCACGGCCGTGTAAGCGCTTCCCATCCCGAGCGCCCTTCCACCGACTCCGATCGAGAGAAAGTCGTTGGAGTATTTCGCGAAGCTAATCCCCTGGGCTGCCACAGTAGAAGCGACGCAAAGCTGAAGCATTCCCGCCAAAATTATGTACTTAGCTATCGACTTTGTGCCATAAAAGCAAAGAGTTTTGTTCCCAGCGGATTTCGCTGCTCTGCGCAGATAACAATTCATCTGCGAAAATCTCCCCGCCGGAAAGACAGGTCTGTGCGGCCTGATGGACACTTCCCGGTCCCGGCCCTGCCGAATTAGGATTTTCCTGAAATGATTCCTGTCAATCGATTGGTTCAGCACCGAACTCGTCCTTCAAGAATTGAACAAGCGAATCATCCACCCCGGCACCCGGCTCACCGGTTCGTTCTTCTGAATTATTGATTATGAAATCTACCGCGACCCTTGCCCCCAAAACTCTGTGGATGGCATCCTGGATATAAGTCTTGTACGGTTTCGTCATCCCAATGACAACTTCGTTCGGCGCACCCAACAGAAGCCACCCATTTCTCGTGCCGAGCGGCTTCAGGTTTATAAGCTGAGACCACACTCCGATTCTTTCCTTCCTGACGGCAAGTAAGAGTTCATCCCACCTGACGGTGATTTCCTGAAAAGAAGATTCACTCGTAGCGTATGTGGCTTTAGATTCGGAAGTCCTGGTTTGCGATGAGGCATCATCGGGAAGTTTCCCGGCTTGTCGCCCTGCATTTGGCAGTTTGTTCTGAGTTAGTACTGCAGCCGATTTCCGAGGGGAGTCGTCTGGAAGTCCGCCATTATCGGGTTTAGCTGTTCCGCCCGGGAAAGATTGCCTTTGACCGGGATCATGTTCGTTCAGTTTTTTTTTCAGCTCATCGACTTGCATCATCAGGTCCTGGATTCTAACGGCCCGCTCCATGTTGACAAGCTGGAGAAGAGTCATCTCGAATTTTATCCGCGGCTGAGATACATATTTTATCTGTTGCATTGCTTCGCTGGTCAGCTTGAGCAGCCTCAACAAATCCATCTTGTCGAATTTAGCTGCAATCTCCACATACCTCTTTCGGTATTCTGCCGAAGCTTCGACGAGATCTGCGATACCGGTTGTGGCAACGATAAGAAGATTCCTCAGATGTTCCGATAGTCCGGCGAGAAAATCAATGGCATCATATCCCCGCTCTATGACTTGAGCCGCAAGCTCGACAGCGCCTTTCGAGTCGTTTGTTTCAATCAGGTCCGTCATCTTGAAAAACAGCTCGCTGTCGACCAGACTCAATGCGCTGACAACAACTTCGTGCTTTATGTCGCCCCCGCAAAAAGCAGCAACCTGGTCGAAGATACTTAAAGCATCCCGCATCGAGCCGTCGCCCTTCTTAGCAATCGTCACGAGGGACTCTTCGTCGACCGATATCTTCTCTTGCTTCGCGATGAACCGGAGTCGCTCGATAATCTTGTCGATCTCGATACGCTTGAAGTCGAACCTCTGGCATCTTGTGAGAATTGTCGGAAGCACCTTGTGGGGTTCGGTTGTCGCCAGAATGAACAGGGCATATTCCGGAGGCTCTTCGAGTGTCTTCAGGAGTGCATTGAACGCCTCCTTGGTGAGCATGTGAACCTCGTCGATGATGTAGACCTTGTACCTTAGATGCGATGGGGCGTACCTCACAGATTCGCGTAAATCCCGGATTTCGTCTATGCCCCGATTCGACGCCCCGTCAATCTCGATGACGTCCAGGCTCCTCCCCTCTGTTATTTCCCTGCACACGTCACAGTCATTGCATGGCTCGCCGTCTTTGACGTTCGGGCAGTTGATCGCCTTGGCCAGGATGCGTGCGGTGGTAGTTTTCCCGACTCCGCTCGGTCCGCTGAAGAGATATGCGTGAGCGATTCGGTTCTGGACTATCGCATTCTTCATCGTGACGGTCACAAGCTCCTGCGCCGTCACTTCGTCGAATCGCATCGGTCGCCACTTGCGGGCAGTTACCAGATAGGTCATGCGCGTTTTAAGGTCTCTTGATCCACTTTATTTTATTTGTCTCTTGCTGTTCTTCAGCTTGCGGTTATGCGCGCTGCCGAACACATGCTTCATCGCATCCTCGATCTTTTCCACGGGAATCACTTCGACGCCTTCTTTCACCTTGTCGGATACCTCAACCAAATCCTTCAGGTTCTCTCTCGGAATCAGAACTTTCTTTATTCCATACCTTTTTGCCGCGAGCATCTTTTCCATCAGGCCGCCAATCGGTAGAACTTCACCGCTGAGATTTACTTCGCCCGTCATCGCGACGTCCGTGTTGACGGGTTTCTTAGATGCGGCAGAAATAAGTGCAACCGCCATTGTCAGTCCCGCCGATGGTCCGTCCTTCGGAGTTGCTCCTTCGGGAACATGGATGTGAATCTCTTTTCCCTTGCTGAAGTTTTTCGGAATGCCGAAACGAGCAGCATTCGCCCGAACGTATGTCAGTGCCGCGCGCGCAGATTCCTGCATTACGTTGCCGAGACGTCCGGTCAGCTGCAATCTGTCTCCTCCTTCAATCAGCACTGCTTCGATGTTTAGAATATCGCCACCTCCGCTTGTCCACGCAAGCCCAAGAGCAACACCTACTCTGCCTTTCGTCGGAATTTGTTTCGAATGAAACTTCGGGACTCCCAGGAACTCTTCTACTTTCTTTTCATCAATCTTGATGGGAAGATGATTGTTCCCGCGATGACTCTTATGGGTCACAACCTCTTTAGCGATCTTTCTACAGATGCCGGCAATTGAGCGTTCGAGGTTGCGTACTCCGGCCTCCCAGGTGTACTCGCGTATAATCTTCACGAGTGCCGTCTGCTCAATCTGTGCAAACTTTTCATCGATGCCGTGGGCAGTCATTTGCTTTGGAATTATGTGGCGCCTGGCGATCTCTATCTTATCATAATCCAGGTAACCGGGCAGCTCTATGACTTCCATCCTGTCTTCGAGAGGCTCCGGTATGTTGTCTCGGACGTTCGCCGTCGTAATGAAAAGCACTTTCGAGAGATCGTAATCGACCTCCAGGTAGTGGTCCTGGAAGGAATGATTTTGTTCCGGATCGAGCACCTCAAGAAGCGCTGAGGATGGGTCTCCATGAAAATCGTAAGCCAGTTTGTCGACTTCGTCGAGAAGCATCACGGGGTTGACTACTCCGGCTCTTTTCATCGCCTGTACAATCCTGCCGGGAAGCGATCCGACATAAGTCCTCCGGTGCCCGCGGATTTCCGCTTCGTCGCGTATACCACCCAGCGAAATATGCACAAACTTCCTTCCGAGCGCACGAGAGATCGACTTTGCCAGCGAAGTCTTGCCGACTCCGGGCGGCCCGACGAAGCAAAGAATCTGTCCGGCAGGAGTCTGTTCAGAGGATTTTTTCTCTTTAATGAGGTTCAGTACTGCAATCTGCTCTACAATTCTCTCCTTGGGCTTTTCAAGACCGTAATGGTCCTCGTCAAGTATCTCCTTTACATGCCCTATATCCAGGTTGTCGTCTGTCCTTTTGTACCATGGTACATCTGTGACCCAGTCCAGGTAGTTCCTGATTACCGTCGCCTCCGGCGAAAATACCTGTGCCCTCTTCAGCTTGTCGAGCTCCTCTAGAGATTTTGATTTAGCAGGCTCCGGCATCCGGGCATTTTCAATCTTCTCCTTCAGCAGCGCAATATCACCGGTCGGACTCTCCTCACCAAGCTCGTCTTGCATTATTCGTACCTGCTCCTGCAGGTAGTATTTCCGCTGGTTCTTCTGGATGCTGTCCTGGACCTTGTCGTCTATCTCCTGTTCTATTTTCAGTATGTTTATTTCCTCCGCAAGCACTTTGATCAATCTCTCATACTGTGCCACCAAAGTCTTTAGCGCAAACAGGTCGACTTTCTGCTGGATGGAGAGGTCCGTGTTGGCAAGGATATAGTAAAAGCGCCGGTCGGGCTCATCCATAGTCTCCAGTGACATCATTGTCTCCGGCGGAATATCCCTGCTGTTCTTGACGTATTCTTTGAACAACTGGGCGGAATGCTTCACGTAGGCGTCGAGCTGCGAACTCTTCTTGAGAGGCTGAGAGTTGATGCTGTACTCGGCGTGCAAGTTGCCGTTGTCGTTATAAAACTTCTTTACAAACGCCTGCGAGACTCCGTCTACGAGTACTTTGAGGAG
This sequence comes from Bacteroidota bacterium, assembly GCA_021818875.1. Classification (GTDB taxonomy): domain Bacteria; phylum Bacteroidota; class Ignavibacteria; order Kryptoniales; family JAKASW01; genus JAKASW01. The sequence goes on along the minus strand of JAKASW010000007.1, from coordinate 19,123 downwards.
GCCGTTTGGAAGCTTAAGGACCTGAAGGATCCTCGCGACAGTGCCAACCCTGTGAAGGTCCTCAGCGGCCGGGTCATCCTTGGTGCTGTCCTTCTGCGCAACGAGCAATATAAACTTGTGAGACTTCGCGGCGCGCTCCACTGCCTCGACCGATTGTTCGCGACCTACGAGAATCGGGAAAAGCATATATGGAAGCACGAGCGAATCTCGCAATGGAAGAACAGGTATGCGGTTGGGTATGTCTTCGACCTTCGTTATCTCGTCAAGATTCCCTATGTCGTCAAACTCATTCAATTCTTTCTCCGAGTGGTGATTGATTTCTGGGACCTACCGTAAAAATATAGCAGAGTGCGCAAGGGGAAACAAGATTAAGCAGATCCTTGGCGATTGGTCATTCTGAACACCGGTACCGCGGACGATTTCAATCTGACCGGTGACACGAATCTACCTGTGATTCTTGATCGTTCCAATTGAACTGAGGAGCATTTGTGCGAATCGTGTTCAGACCCTTTTCTAAGCAGACCACTTCGTGAATGCTTTGAACTTTCGAGGTGCGCTGACTAACTTTTCTCAAGATGTAACTTCACGAGGCTGTTTAATAAAAGGACTATCCCATGAAAATTAGATTAGAAGATGCTCTTCAGTACCACTCCGGTGGCAGAAGAGGAAAAGTTGAAGTTGTGCCCACCAAGCCGTGTATGACGCAGAGGGACTTGTCACTGGCATACACACCGGGGGTTGGAGAAATTTGCAGGGTGATCGATAAGGATCCGGAATCGGTTTTTGAATATACGTCAAAAGGGAACCTGGTAGCCGTTTTGTCGAACGGGACCGCGGTGCTGGGGCTCGGCAACATCGGCCCGCTGGCAGGCAAGCCGGTGATGGAAGGAAAAGGTGTGCTCTTCAAGAGATTTGCAGACATAGATGTGTTCGATATTGAAATCGATGCCAGGACACCTGAAGAAATTGTCGCCGTCGCGAAAGCCCTTGAGCCGACTTTCGGGGGCATCAATCTCGAAGACATAAAGGCCCCCGACTGTTTCTATGTCGAGGAAAAGCTCAGGGAAACGATGAACATACCGGTGTTCCATGACGACCAGCATGGAACGGCAATCATAAGCTCTGCCGCCCTGCTGAATGCGGTCGAGATAGCCGGCAAGAAGATTTCCGATGTGAAGATCGTCGTGAACGGCGCGGGCGCTGCGGCAATAGCATGCTCGAAGCTCTATATCAAGCTCGGTGCGAAGCAGGAGAATGTGACCATGTGCGACTCGAAAGGAGTTATCTACAAGGGCCGGGCCACCTCGATGAATGCTTACAAGGAGCAGTTTGCACGTGACACGCAGGCCCGGACGCTTGGGCAGGCGCTTGTCGGAGCAGATGTGTTCGTGGGTCTCTCGGTGGCCAATGTCGTCACCACGGACATGGTCCGCTCCATGGCGCCCAACCCGATAGTCTTTGCAATGGCCAACCCTGACCCCGAGATCACTTACGAAGATGCCATGGCAGCCAGGAAGGACGTCATAATGGCGACCGGAAGAAGCGATTATCCGAACCAGGTCAATAATGTTTTAGGTTTCCCTTTCATATTCCGGGGTGCGCTCGATGTACGTGCTAAAACAATCAACGAAGAGATGAAGATTGCTGCGGTAAATGCACTTGCCACACTCGCAAGAGATGTCGTTCCCGATTCCGTGAAAAGGGCATACGGGGGAATAGATCTCGAATTCGGGACAGAGTACATCATTCCGAAACCTTTCGACACACGTGTCATCACGCGAGTAGCACCAGCAGTGGCGAAAGCGGCGATGGAATCTGGAGTCGCAAGGTTGAAGATCGACGACTGGGAGAAATACATCTATCAGCTCGAAGAAAGAATGGGCATCACCAGAGAGATCGTGCGGACGGCCATAACAAAGTCTCAACGTAGCGGGAAGCGTATTGTCTTTCCGGAGGGAGAGGAGGAAAAAATACTTCACGCTTCTCAGATCATTATAGATGAGGAGATAGCAAATCCTGTTCTCCTGGGAAACAGGACGCGCATAGAGATGAAAGCCCACGAGCTGAAGATCGACCTCGACGGAATCGAAATCATCGATCCGGCGAAGTTCGACAAGAGCGAGGAATATATTGAGGCACTCTTCAAAATGCGGCGGAGGAAGGGAATGACCCGCGAAGAGGCTGCAAGGTTCGTAGAGAGGTCGAACTATTTGGGCGCGATGATGGTACACATGGACGATGCGGACGGACTCGTGTCAGGCTTAACACAATCGTATCCGAACACGATCAGGCCTGCGCTTCAGGTGATCGGGATAGCAGAAGGAAGGAAAAGAGTTGCAGGGCTTTACATCGTCATGACAAAGCGCGAATCGTTTTTCTTTGCAGACACTACCGTCAATATAGATCCGACCGCCGAAGAGCTCGCTGAGATCGCAGTGATGACGGCGGAAGTGGTTAAGCGCTTTAATGTCGTACCGAGAGCAGCCATGCTTTCGTTCAGCAATTTCGGAAACACAAGACTGCCGCAGTCGATCAAAGTGCAGGAAGCAGTTGAGATGGCCCGCAAAATGGACCCGGATCTGATTATAGATGGCGAAGTCCAGGCAGATGTTGCTCTCTCGCCTGATGTCCTCGAAGAAGTCTACCCCTTCTCCGCCCTCAAGGGTGGAGCGAACACGCTAATTTTTCCTGACCTCAACGCAGGCAACATTGCCTACAAGCTTATGGGAAAAATCGGCGGCGCAACGTTGCTGGGACCGATCTTGATGGGAATGAAGAAACCCGTTCATGTACTTCAGCAGGGATGCGACGTGGATGCAATAGTCAACATTGCCGCGGTCTGTGCTGTGGAGGCAATAGATAGGAAGAAGTCCTGATTCAGCTTCCCAAATAAGTTATCTGAATCTTTTTCACACCGCGGAGATCTTCACGTGTGAACGTCTTGATTTGCCCCTGTTGTAGGTTTATCTCGTCCTCGTGATTAAATGAATCAACGCGTACTGCAATATCGCTCGTGCTTCTGAGAGTAATCCCATCGTTCCCCTTTGAGACGATTCCGGTAGCGCCATCCTGGTTCCGCGTCTGAAGCGACTTTTGAAACGAGAAGCCTGGACCCGGGACAACGGTCACGCTTACAGTTACCGACCCAGTAGCCTGAGCGTGGGCGCTCCGAACGAAGAGGGGCGTCCCGAACAGGACCGCGAGCAAAATAGTTTTTTTCAGGACATCCATGTCTATCTTCACTTACCTTCTCCTCACCTTCATCCAAAACAATGCCACAGCGTTTTGAAGTTTCCATCAGACCAGCCGGCAACATAACATATTGAGTTATAAGAAGTTGGGGGATTTACGGAAGGTCATGGCTCTCTCTGTCTTCACCCGCAAACCGGAATAATTTTCCTGTCTCGGTCACAATTGCAGGCACGCCAATATCGCTTCCTACGCAGGTAAGAATTACAAAGAGAACCCTTATGGTTAGCTCTTCCGGTTGACGAGATTGAAGCCTTTTGCCTAAACTTAGTCAGGGTTTCGGATATTGGGGTACACTGAAAAAAGGCTGACATGATTTGCACTAACGCATGAAACGGGAGATGAAAAGGCTCTTCGCGGATAGCACGAATAAGTGGACCTGGTGTTGTTACTCGTGTTATTAGGTCAGGGGATTTTCATCGCCGATAAAATTCCATTTATCATCCGTGTTCAAGATTTCCCATCAGAAGGTTTCTTTTTCCCTGACAAGGTGGAGGCCTACTTCAGCGATCCATCTTAACTGCACTTTGTAGCGGCCTAGCTATAGGCTGAACCCAATAGTCAGGAAAATCTTGATCTGGTTCTCGAATTGCTCGGAAGGAGACTACCTTCAACCAGCTAAACCATGGTCATTCTTTCTTCCTCAAGACCTTTAGCTTTGGACTCCACCTGCCGGAGCCAGCATTCAGTTCGCGCACAAGTGTCGAGTGCTTATCGCAGAGAGACGCGGACTATGGATTGAAGAGTTGCAGGCACAGGAAGCATCTCCGGCCTTCAAGCGACTGGACCGACGGCTTGCTTCTTGTTTCTCGCGAGTCTCTCTTCCACAACCTCAGGAGGTATGATCCCGTCTTCCGCAAGCTTCTTTAACCGGGCCGAGATGATCTGAGTCCTCCCGAGGTAGCCGACAACTTTATGAAGATCGTTCCTGTCCACAACCGGAAGCCTCCCGATGTCGTGATGGAGCATTCGAACCACTGCTTCATATAGAGGTTCTCCCCGAAATGCCAGCATCACATCTCTGCTCCCTGCATCGAGCACCGTCTTGTCCTTTGCTCCGGCATATATCGCCTTCCTGGCGTCATTGTGGGTTATAATTCCCACGAGCTTGCCATCTTTCGTGACGATAGGAATACCAACGTGGCGATTGATCCCGGGCTCACCGCTCTGGATTCTCTCCCACAGGCTACCGACAATCAGGTCTGGCTCGACGGTCGGCACTTCCATGTCCATTACTTCCGAGACAGGGACTCGCTTGAAGATATCGGCCTCATAATCCTGCGGGATGAAAAAACCGCGACGCGCCAGTTTCTCGGTCACAACCGAATTTCGGTAAAGGATGTATGCCACCCCTGAGGCAACGACGCCGACAATCATGAGAGGCAGAATCGAATTGTAGTCATGAGTCATCTCGAAGGGAAAGATTATGAAAGCAAACGTGGATCTAACCGACGCTCCGAAGACTGCTCCCATACCAACGACGGCAAATGCGCCGGGAGACAGATGAACGCCGGGTATGATGTGGTTTATCAGTATTGCAAACAATCCGCCTACGGCCGCGCCCACCATAAACACCGGCGCCAACAGACCGCCCGAGGTTCTCGTCCCGAGTGAAAGTATCAGCGCCGAAAACTTCGTGAGCAGGAGTATTAGAAGAAAGACAAAGGTAAACTGATTGTTAAGTATTGCATTTATCGTGTCGTAACCCGGGCCGAAAATCCTCGGCACAAAAAAGCCGATGACTCCAACACCCAACGCACCCACCGATGGGAGTATGTATGGGCTCAGATGCAGTTTCTCGAACTGATCTTCTGTCCAGTAGAGTGATTTTATAAAGAACACCGCCACCAGTCCGCATACTACCCCGAGGACGATGTAAAAGGGGAAGGCGCCGGGTAGATTATAGTCCAGCGATCCTACCGGAAACATAGGGCCTGACTTCATGGTCTGATACCTAACGGCAGTTGCGAGACTGCTCGCTATGACGAGTGGTATGAAAGACCGTGTCTTGAATTCCAAAAGGAGTATCTCGATCGCCATTATGACGCCGGAAATCGGTGTGCCGAATGTTGCGGATAAGCCCGCGGCGGAACCGCAAGCGAGGAGCAACCGTCGCTCAGACTCCGTCGTCTTGAGCAATTGCCCCACAACGGACCCAACGGCGCCGCCGGTTTGGATGATCGGTCCCTCCGCTCCGAAGGGACCTCCTGTTCCAATCACCATTGCGGCTGAAAGCGGTTTCCATATTGCCACACTCACCGGTATTCGGCTCTTGTTCGAAACCACTGCCTCAAGTGCTTCCGGAAGTCCGTGGCCTTGAATCTGGTTAGTGCCGTATTTAGACATTACTCCCACAAGTGCCCCGCCGATTACGGGCATAAGTATGGCCAGTAGACCGAGGTGATTGTTTACTTCACTGACAAATAGAAATGATATGCGGTGGTAGAATACAAGATTTGTTATGAAAGCGATGAGATGATAAAGGAGGTACATTATAAGACCGGTACCGATCCCGATAGCGGCGGCAAGAACTGACATATATAATAGACGAGAACCGTTTTCTTCGGTTGCCAAAGTATTATATCTCACGGAATTGTTTGCTGTCAATCACAACCACTTAATCAGGAAAAAAGTTCTTTCGACTTATCGTGAAAGGGTATATCCTTTTGCAAGCTTTCCAAACGCCCTGACCTGGTCATCCATCCATCTCTCATCTCGCCCCAGTTCTCTCGCCATCAATCCTGCAACGACCGGCGCGGCCTCGATGCTCGCATTCGCGTCAAGTAGAAGGGCGCGCGTCCTCCGTGACAGGACATCTTCGACCGTTCTCGCCATTTCCTTCCTCACATGCCAGACAACCTCCGCTTTTCTATATGGCAAGGCCGGATGGATCCTTTCTCCGAGGCTCGGGAAGTGCGAAATTAAGTTTTCTATACCGATCATATCCGAGCCATACCCATGATGGTTCATACCGGCATCACGTAGCCACCCGTGGATTTTCAAATTTGCCAATCTACTCGCCTCTTTCCTGAGACCACCAACTCGGGCTGCCCGGTCGATTGCATCTTCGCCCATCCGCCGGTACGTGGTCCACTTGCCACCGGCGATTGTGATCAGCCCTGACTGTGACACGAGAACAACGTGCTCCCGTGAAACTGACGATGTTTCTTTGACGCGTCTCGAATTTACCAGCGGCCTCAAACCGGCAAAAACACTTTTGACATCTCCCGCTGCAGGATCTTTGCTCATGTACTTCGCTGCATGGTGGAGAATGAACTCAACTTCTTCGGCAAGTGGCTGGGGTTCAAGGGATACAGCTTTTATCGGAGTATCGGTAGTGCCAACAATGACCTTGCCATGCCATGGTACAACGAAGAGGACCCTTCCATCTTCCGTCTGCGGTACCATAATAGCAGACTCTCCCGGCAGAAACTCTTTATCCAACACGATATGCACTCCCTGGCTGACTGAGATGATCTTCCTTGCGTTCGGGTCATCCATTTTGAGGATTTGATCCGAAAAGATGCCAGTGGCATTTATTACCACAGACGATTTTATCCGGTACTCTTTGCCCGTTTCCTGGTCAACCGCGACGACGCCTTTTATTACGCAGTCACGCTTCGACAAGCCTTTCACCTTGATATAATTGACGACAAGTCCACCTAAGTCGAATACCGTCTGCGCAAGATTGATTGCAAGACGTGAGTCGTCAAACTGCCCGTCGAAATAGACGACTCCGCCTCGCAGACCTTACGGCTCCACATTAGGTATCTTCTCCAAAGTATCCTTCTTGGAGATTATTCTAGAAAGACCTATGCCAAGCCTGCCTGCAAGCATGTCATACATCTTTAGTCCTGCACCATAAAAAGGACCGTTCCACCAATCGTAGCTCGGTACGACAAACGAAAGGTCGCGAACAAGATGCGGCGCGTTTCGCATCAGCAATCCGCGTTCACGGAGCGCTTCATACACCAGGGCAATGTTCCCCTGCCGGAGATAACGGACGCCACCATGGATCAGTTTCGTGCTTCTGCTGGAAGTTCCCTTTGCAAAGTCGTGCTGCTCCAGCAAAAGGGTCTTGTATCCTCTTGATACCGATTCAACAGCTGTTCCTAATCCCGTCGCTCCACCACCTATGACCAGGACGTCCCAATTCCTTGATTCGGACTCAATCCAATCTATCGCCAGTTCTCTCGTCATCACAATTGCCTATCGATTCTTCAACAACCATTTTGCGATTCTTTCCAGCAATGTCACCGGCAGACCGCTTGTACCATGATCCGCTGCCGTATTGTTCTTTCCCACCTATGTTTTCCTTCCGAGTTCCTCTATTACAACAACATATATGGAAAGAGAATCCCAAAAGGTAAGGACTCAGTTACCGAAGGCATCCACTGAAATGGATGCCTTCACTTACAAAACCACGATGCGGTTTCGCAAACCCAGCCGTTCAATCAGTCAAATGGCGATCTAGCGCCCGTAAGTTGGCAAATACTCCGCGACTCCATTTATTATTGGAAAAGTTCATTGTGGAGGTATTACTTTCTACAAGAATGATACATGCGCAAAACGACGTTTCGCGCTCAGATCAAAGGAGCTAAAGGACAAATGAAAAAACTTAGTTGGGGCGTCCTCAGCACATCTAAGTTCGCTGCCAGGACAACGATTCCAGCCATCCAGAAGAGTTCATATTCAAAAGTCGATGCGATCGTCTCGCGTGATAAGGAGAAGGCCGCGGCGCTAGCCACTGAATTGGGGATCGCGAGAATCTTCGGTTCGTATGATGCCCTCCTCGCCGATCCTGAGATAGATGTCGTGTATATACCGCTTCCTAACCACATGCATGTTGACTGGACTATCAAGGCGCTGGATGCAGGGAAACATGTATTGTGCGAAAAGCCCATTGGGCTGAACTATGCCGACGCGCACCGGTTGGAGAGAGCGGCAACCGATTACCCCGGCCTCAAGTTAATGGAAGCGTTCATGTACCGCCACCATCCACAATGGAAGAAAGTCAAAGAGATCCTCGGCGAGAAAGCCGTCGGAGAAGTCAAAGCCATCCATTCGAATTTCTCGTACTACAACGACGACGCTTCGAACATCCGTAACATTGCGGAATTCGGCGGAGGAGCGATGCTGGACATCGGGTGCTACTGCATCTCTCTTTCGAGATTTGTTTTCGGTCGCGAGCCGGCGCGTGTAGCGGGTCAAATAGAGAGAGACCCTAACACAAAGATCGACCGGTTCTCAGTCGGCATGCTCGATTTTGAGAGCTGGTTGGCCACCTTCTCGTGCGGCACACAAATGCAGCCGTACCAAAGGGTGAACATTCTCGGAACCAAAGGCCGGATAGAAATTGAAATACCATTCAACCCGCCATACAACCAACCATGCAGGATCTGGTTGCAACGGGGTGGGCAGGCTGAGGAAATATCGTTCGACATTTGCGACCAGTACACGATTCAAGCCGATCTATTCGCGAAAGCCATAATTAACAATGCTGCCGTACCTACTCCCATTGAAGACGGCATTTTAAATATGAGGGCAATAGATGCTGTCTTCGAGAGCTCAGATCTTGGAGGATGGATCAAGCTTTGATCGTTGCCTCAAACGAGGATTGAGCCGCGAACCGTGATCTGCCGGATCGGATGAGAGAATCGTTTGCTCGTGTCGACCGACATGTCAACATTCTTCCCCTGACCCACTCTCTTGTCCCGGTCCAGTCTTCAGCATAGGTCGTTCCTGACAAATCCGACATGGCTGTAATATTCATTTGCAAGAGGCGCCGCAATCAGGATGAGCTTGCACCTGTCTTTCAGCTTCCGCTGTGTCTCGCCGGTCAGCCTTTTGCCGATACCCTGACTGACATTCACGATCAACTGCCAGGTCCTGAAGACATCGACAGTAAAAGAAGTCGGTGACACTCCGCGCGAAGCCGAGGAGCTACATTCCGTCCCAGTTCGTCACCAACAGATTGCAATTTTCCAGCATCCCTTCGAAGCACTCGTGGTTGCGTTCACCGACCTCCGTTCACCCAGCGTTGATCTGGTTAAGAACATCGACAAATTGCTCATCGGTGATTTTTCTGTCCGTTGAATATCGTATCACTGAACTTGTCCCTTTCACCGGTCGCTCTCCGACATCGTGGATGCCGACTGCAATATGGATATCCACTTGCTCGCAGGTGGAAGTTGACCTTGAACTCGTCTTTCACCTCTCATCGGATTTTGCCGACTCATCCGTCGGTCGTTCTCCAGGTCCGGACGACAATATCGAGTACCTCGGAGCCGGAGCCACGGAATTACGGCCCTTGATAAATTTCCATAAGATTTCATTGAACAACTGCGGCGGCACTGCGTCTTCGACGGCGAAGTCCATGTTATCCATTCTTCGCTGTCCGTATGCGCCGAGCGGATTTCGGGCATGTATATTTGTCATCGGTTCCACGGCATCAAATGGCTCGTCATCCTTCTTCATGGTGAACGCATTATACATCGGCGTTGCGGCCGCGTCATACTGGCTCATCGGCGGCACGCCGAGTATCAGCTCAATCGTTCTTAGCATCGAAGCTGTGCTGTACATCGTATTGTCGACGAAGTGCCGCTTGCAGTACGGGCTGATCACTATCCCCTCTGTACGGTGACAATCGACATGGTCGGGGCCGGCCTGTGCATCGTCCTCGATCGAGAAAATTGCAGTTTCCGGCCAGATTTTGCTGTGAGATATCCGGTCCACAAACAGACCGAACGCGTAGTCGTTCTGCGCGACCATAGCTTGGGGAGTGTGTGCCCCTTTCTCTGTTCCCCATGTGTGATCGTTGGGAAGCCAGATTATGCTGAGGTGTGGTACCTTGTTCTCGGCGAGAAGCCGGGTAAAGTCCTCGTCCCAATGCTCGTACCTTGAGACGTCAGAGTAAGCGAGATCCCATGATCGGTACATCGGATCGATGTGTCCGACGAGAGCCTTCTCCAAAGGCTTGTCCGGTTTGCTCGTGTCCGGGTTGCTCTCGCAAAATTCTCCGTAGTCCCTGAAATATATATGATGCCTTTCACAGAGGTTCCAGAGGTATCCGTTTTCCGGAGAGGCGACCGGTTCTCCTCCCTGAAAATCGTAGATCGCTCCCCGATTTCCATAATTTGAGGGCCAGCTTTTGTCGACATAGTCCGTCGAGTACGCGGCATCCGACCAGTTGTGGCCATCCGCGCTCACCTCCGCGTTGCAGTAAAGGTTATCGAGCAGGACATAGCTTCTCACAATCTTGTGAAGGTTCGGCGTGATCTTCTCCCCGAAGAGGGTAATGTTCGGATCTCCATTGCCTCTTTTGATATCGCCGAAAACCTGATCGTACGTCCGATTTTCTTTTATGAAATAGAAAACATATTTGATGGGAGACTTGCCGCCGACTTTGTCGGGAATCGGATTGTCGGCGACCGATATAGTCCGCTTCAATTGATTCGGACGGTAGGGAATATCGGCATAAACCTGTTTTGTATAGCGTGCCAGCTTATCTTTATCGGGAAACTTGAAGTAAGACAGAGTCCCCTTTAAGAGATTTCCTATGTATAGGGGGCCATGGGAATTCAGAGGATAGCCCGGGTTCGGGTACGAACGGTTTCCTTTCCCGTTGAGTACCAGCACCGTGCCGTTTTTCAGCTCGATGACCTTTGTCGGGTACCATCCGACCGGGATGAAGCCGACCGGTCGAGGTTTCTCGATGTTCGAGATATCGATGACTGTGAGAGAGTTGTTGTCTGCATTCGCAGCCAATACGAATTGGCCGTTCGGGGAAACACAAACCGAGTTTGTCGTTGTTCCTTCGGGTGACTCAGGATAAATCGAAGTCGATGCCGTGGCGATATCCTCGTGTTTGACAAGATCTATTACGCTCACACTGTTATCGTTAGCGTTCGCGACGAAGGCGTAGTTCCCGTGAACGGCAATCTCCGTCGGGTGCGGCCCAGTAGAGATCGAGTATTGCAGATGAGTTCCCCTGAATGCCTCGATCTTCTTCGAGCTCCACATTGACACAAAGAGAGTCCCGTCACTGAGGTACTTGCAGTAATATGGCATGCCGTCCAGTTTGAGAATACTTATCTTATGAGTCTTCAGATCATAATATCTCAGTGTGCTGTCTCCTCTGAATACGACCGCGAGATAATGGTTGTTGACGGCCAGCCCGGCTGCCCAATCGTATGGACCTGTCGCGCGATGGTCCACGACGCGGGGGGTGTCGAACCTGATTGTTCCCGTTCGTTTGAGTTTGCCGTTCACAAGTCTGAACGTGTAAACACAGTTCTCGTTTCCACCCGACACGTACAACCTGTTTCCGGAAAATTGGATGCCGAGCCAGCTATCCTTCAGTTTCAATTCCTGATCTATTTTGAAATCATGCAGGTTCACCAGCCACAATTTCGGTGTTGAAAAACCGCCGGAGGTAATTGCAAGATACTTCTGGCCGGGAGAAAGCGCGGCGTTTAGGGGAAGGTCACCGAGTTTTATCGATTTGCCGGCCGGCGAAAGCCACCATCCGTTCGGCAGAAGCACTCTGCCGTCTTGCGGGCCGGGTACTTGGGCCGCTGCATTTCCAAATGCAAGTATGGTAATACAGAAAATCGTTGCGAGTCGCTTGATCATTTTTCATTTCCTCGATATGTGAAGCGAAAAACATTGCATTCCGATTCTATTCATGATGGCCGCACTTACCATACAAATTCTAACCCATCCTTGAGTCGATCCGTTCGCTATTTTACTACCACCAATTTCTTTGTAGAGGCATAACCACCTGCTTGAAGCCTGTAGAAATATACTCCTCTCGGCAGATTGCTCGCGTCAAAAGTCACATCGTTTGTCCCCGGATTCTGGCGTGCATTGATCAACCGAGCGACTTCTCTGCCAAGTACATCATAGACTATCAGACTTACGTGTCCGCCCGCGGCGGATGAGAACCGATAGCTGATAACGGTGCTCGGATTGAACGGATTCGGGAAATTCTGATAAAGATGGAACGTCCGTGGTACCACGCTGCCAACCGGATTCACGCTAGTCAATGCTGTCTGCTCTCGCGCCCCAGGTTTGTTCGGCGCCGCTGCTTCCGTCGGTCACCGCTCTGCTCTGAGCATGTAAGCTGCGTAAACCTGCGCCGATAAAAATCAACAGGATAATAACATCAGGTCGTCTTGTTTTCTTCATAACAGCTTCGTACAACAATCCTTCCGACAATTACCATAGAGATCATCGGTCAAGCGGCGAAAACCGGGATGGTCAGAAAGAAGTCCGGGCCATCCCGGAATTGTCAACAAATTTACTTAAGCAGCAACATTTTTTTCGTTAGAATATTCGAGCCTTCGTGGAGCTCGTAGAAATACACACCGCTTGCAAACTTGCCCATGCTGACGTTGTAATTATAAACGCCGGCGGCCTTGAACCCCTGATCGACCACATCAACCAATTGTCCGAGGACGTTGTAGATCTTCAGGCTCATCTGACCCGGCTGTTTTAAACTTACCTGGATATTCGTCGAGGGGTTGAAGGGATTCGGATAGTTCTGACTTAAACTGAACTCTGTCGGCACGATGTTCGGAACTTTTTGGATACCAAGAACAGATGGATACCAGTTAAGATCGCCGAGGGGCTTACCATCAGTACCCGCGGAAAGTAACGCTTTGTCGGAATACGTTAGATTTTCCGGAACGGGATAACCCTGTGTCTGCTGCCAGTTCTTCGGAACACCGGCAAAGAGGTGCGTCGGATCCGTCGGCAATTGAGGCCAGATGTAGTTCGAGGCATCTCCGTTCAGCCATTGCAGGTACTCATATTGCACGAGGCTGTCGAGTGCAGGCGTTGTTAAGGAGGATGAGAACCCAGGATCCACACTATCATCGTTCGCGGCGACAAGATGTGAGCCACCTGCTTCGTTCTTAAACACCGCCTGAGTATTTGCATTCATGAAGACTGGAATGATGAGCTTATCGCTTGCGGTGTCGTTGTATTGATTCCAGAAATTGACAATCGGCGCAGGCCAACAATAGACGTTGTTAAGAACGTTGACATGCCTGTCAGCTTCTGTCACGTTGAAGGGAGGTGCGGTCAACGCACCGAGCGTATCCAGTACAACGATGTTGGGATTGTCGATCTTGTCACCAAACTGGGACGTGTTTGCCTCGGTGGAATCTCCGGCATGTGCAAGAAGACCGTAGAAGATGTTGTTCTCGATATCTTCATTTACAGCCTGCTGCACTTTCATTGGCGGCCCGCTGTTCAGGAAACAGGTGTTGTGATCGAAACGGATATATTCGGCATCCCAGTTCGAGCCATAGTAGCTTCCGTTAACACAGAAGAAAGTGTTGTTCTCATACCATAACGTATCGACAGGTCCTACGGTGAGCTCCCAATAGATTGCCCCCTTCGGCCACTGGTAACTCTGGACATTCCTGAAGTCGCAGTTTGTTATAAATAGATTGTCATGGATACCATGGTGTTGAAGCAAGTTGGTATTTCCGCCGTACCAATCGTCGATGACATCATGGTCTAAACGCATGGTCACGTTGTTGCCAGTCTCGTTGATGAGAGTGGTAGTCAGCGCAACACCGTCGGGACGCTCGCCCAACAAGTAGCACCCTTCGATCGTGACATTACCCGTGTCGCAGGCTACAAACGGATCGGGGGTCGTGTTGTCCGCGTTGACAATAGGTTCAATCACAGGCGGGTGACCGGTTGTCGGGTTAATCTTCCCGACGATCGTTAGGTTATAAAACTGGGTCATAGTTATAGTGTTATTGAGATAATAGACAGTATCCACCGGACCCGTTTGCTGCAGGACATAGACGCGGTTTATGTCCTCCCTTTGTCCTGTGGCAGTCGTATCGCCGGTGATTGCGTTGAAAAGATTCGGCTGCCCGCTGGCATTTAGTGCCGAAACGTACATGGTATCTGCTGCCGACTGCGCAAACGATCGGCCAGGAGGCGCAAACACCATCAGTCCTACAGCTAAAAACATTGCGACTAGTACCGCTTTCATAATGACTCTCCTCTTAATTGAAGTTTAAGTTTATTGACATTTAGAAATCGGATTCTTCCGGCATCAGAGTGCTCACTCCTCTGCAAATAGATTTTCGTTCGTATAAGTCTTTCGTCACCTCCTATCCGATGAACTCCGCGCGATCATCGCCACAATCTCACAGTCAAAGGCTCCAACGGAGACCAAGATCTGCTGTCATACCATAAGCCGACTGAGATGTCGGAAATCCGTTTGCCTGGACTACGTAGACATCGCTTGCACCGTTCAAGTCGTTCAGGTCTACGTAAACCTGAATGCCGTACCATGGCAGGTCCTGCTTGATGACCGCATCCCAGCGTAGATAACTGTTCTTATACGAACGAAGCTCAGGCCAGAAGTTGGTAGCGTTGAAAACATTCGACTGGTAAATCATCGATATGATTGCAGAGAAACCCAGGTAATCATATCCGACGGAGAGATTGAGAATATCGTCCGGTTGATCCAATAATCTATCTATGTAGAAGGTGTCGACGTAAACAGGCTGGAATTGTGTTTGAAAAGTACCGGGATAAGTGATCGTATAAGGATATTTCGCGCCTGAGAATATGTGCGTGTAATTAATGTTGAGAACAAGTCCGCTCAACACGGAAGGCAGATACCAGAGATGCGTTTGCCAGTCGACCTCTGTTCCCCAGAGGTTGACGCGAAACGGATCGTTCATGGCTGTTGAAATGGCGTACCCCTTTGTGATTGAAGGAAGCCCGGGGTAAAGAGACGGATCAGTTATGTTACTGCTCTCGGAGAATATGAAATTGTCGATCTGCTTCAGAAATCCGTCGGCCGTGAAGAGCCCGATGCTGTTGCTGTAGAATGAAAGAGCCCGGTCATAATTTTGAGAGTGCGAGGGCTTAAGAGCATAGTTATTCCATATTACCGATTCCGTTCCCGTGAATACGTCGATCCTCGGAATTATATCGCTGAAATTCGGATACGCCAGGGTGGTTGTGTAGGATGCACGAGCCTCAAGCCATGATAGCGGCCTGTAATTAAGTATGACATCCGGCAGCCAGAATCCATGATACGCGCTAATCGTCGTATCCGTGTGCAATAACGGAGCAGGGTAAGGGTTTAGTTCACTCGCATCATAGTAGCGAGCCGCCCGGTAGGAAGTCTTGAGCCCCTGGTAACGTACACCGGGTATGAGCGTCACTTGTGGCCCGAGATTTACCGTTACCATCACATATCCTGCACTCTGATATTCATTCCCTGTATAATTGCTGGCACCACTTTGATATGGATCGGGGCTGTATGCACTGGCGATGACGTATTGCTGACCCCGCATGAAGTTAGCTACGGTGTTTATCGTCTGAGAAAGCATTTCCAGATTAGTTGGCACTCCCATTGAGTAATCGCCCCCAAGGAATTTTGTATAACTGAACGACGGATCTTCATAGACAGTTAAAGGCAGTTGGCTATTATTGGAAATGTCGTATGGTGGCTTTGTCATCCATGGAAATTCATTCAGAACCTGCTGAAGTGCGCCGTTCGAGCCTTGAGCAGGGCTGGCATCAAGTGTTCCACCTCCGTAGTTGTAACCATAATACCTGTTTGTAATGCTGTACATGCCGCCAAATTTCAGGACGGCCGTCACAAGGTCGGATAAATCTATGTCTTTCTCCAAATCCAGATAGGCAGAGTAACCATTTGACTTGTTGAAACTATTGGTCGTGCTTATTGAACCGAGGTACAATGTTACCGGGTTCGCGAGGCTCGCTGCCTGCTTTCCCACGATGACCGGATTAAGTGAGTACGCATTTACCGGGAACTCGGCCGGCGTCTGTGTGAAGCTTGCAGACCAGTTCCCCGGATTTACATAATCGGAGTAAGAGTGAGACAATCTTAGATCCGCGTTTATTAGTGGAAAATCCTGTTTGTACTCCAGGAGGTTCGTGACCACGTCCAGCCTATTCGGGGAATAGCTTGCATTATATGAGATGCTGTTGTCGCCTACCGGAGGAATGCTGTAACTCTGGCTGCGATTTTCAGTGTTCGTTATGCCTCTGCTCAGGAAATTCATGAAATCAATCTTCCCTTCCGGAAGTCTGTAGTCCATGACAACCGTTCCGTCCAGAAGTTGCTGTTCACTTGGCGCGTAAGTCAACGTGAGATTGTCCAGAGCTATCGGATTTGGCACCCCGATGTTTTTCGTTACCATACTGTAGCCGCCTCCGAACTCGTCGGAAGACAGGTTGATTCTCTGGGTGATCACCTGTGCAAGAATTCCGAAGCGTTCCTTAAAAAACCTGTCACCAACTGTTCCGGAAAATTTATAGTTATTGTAGTTGTTCTGAAGATTGTCGCAGCTGCCCTGAGCATTCAGGTCAACTTCAGGTCCGCCCATCGGATTCTGTTTTGCCTCGCGAAGTTGGAAATTTACAACGCCTCCCAGGAATGCCGCATCCATGTCGGGGGTTGCAGTCTTGTAAAGCTCGACGCCTCTCAATGAACTTGAGGATATCATACTGAGATTAACGCTGCGATCCCCGGAGCTCGTAGGAGCCATTTCTACTCCGTCGATCATGACTCTGTTGTACTGCGGAGCCATTCCGCGGATTGCAAGTTCCGTTCCTTCACCTCCCTGTCTTACGAGATAGACTCCCGGCAGTCTGCCCACAGACTCGGCGGCGTTTACGTCGGGAAGTTGGCGGATTCGGGCAGCAGACACTGCATTCATTATCCTGTTCGAGGAAAGCTGTTCATTGATGGCTGCATTCTGGCCGCTCGCTTGTGCTGTTACGACGACGGCCTTGCCTTTCAGTGCCACCGCTTCGAGCTTGAAATCCTGTGTCAGGATCTTACCGCCGATCGCACGAACCTCCTTTTCAGCCGGCCTGTAACCGACATAGCTTACCCGCATCCTGTATGAACCGACAGGGACATCCGAGATCACGTAGGTGCCGCTGAGAGTGGTGGCAGCACCAAGGCTTGTACCCACGATGAGCACGTTTGCGCCTGGAAGTCCGCCGCCCGTTTGTGCATCGGTTACCTTTCCGGTAATCGTTCCCGAAGTTTGGGACAGAACGACAGCGGGAGCGCAGAGAATTGACATACTCAAAAGAACAACGGTAAACCTCATCCTCTCTATTTCCCCTTCAGTTGCTTAAGGCTTTCTCACTTTGGACTAACTCTGGTCTGATCTTGACTATGAAATATCACTGAATAGCGTGAAGTCTTCGCTAACTTCCGATTAAGAAATCATGAAACAAAAATCTTCTCACAAGTAATTTCCAGAGTGTAATATTGGAAAGGCATCTTAGGGAACTTGCCGCTGACCCGACGAGTTATCTTTCTATTGCAGTGAAAAGAATTAACGCAAACTTAACTTGCTAAAGAAGGTCACTCAGACTAACATTCGACAACAAGACTGATGGACAAACCGGTCGAACAGATCTTAACCACAAAAGTTGTAGACGAATTAAGTAGAGACTACGAAGGGAAAATGAATTATCAAGAAGTTCTTTATGCCCGCTGTGAGAAACATTGGCGCTTAGATTGTCCACCGAGTTTTAGCTGAGGCGAAGAAAGAAAACATAACGGAGAACTAATATCATGGTACATGTTTAATGCCTGATACAACCCATGCAGATCTCGACACAGTCAAAGTCAAAGGCATTCACTACAAAATAACGGCACTTTCGGCTGTCGGTGTGTTCCTCGACGGTTACGACATCTCAATAATCGGTGTCGCTCTAACAATGATTGTGACATTACCCTCATTCAATTATGCGACAACTCCGTTGGGGAAGGGATTAATGGCTGCCTCGACCACGATAGGTATGCTCGTCGGTGCTGCGGTGTTTGGATACGTCACGGACAAACGGGGGCGGAAGTTCATGTATATGTGGGACATGGTCGTCTTCTGTGTGTTTACAGCAGCCATTGCTTTGTCCGTTAGCTATTGGTCGCTGTTTGTTTTCAGGATTATCCTTGGACTCGCGATCGGGGCCGACTACAGCATAAGCACCACCATAGTATCCGAATTTGCACCGAAGAATTCGAGAGGCAGATTGCTGGCGGTGAATGTGTCGGCATGGTGGATCGGGGCGGCGACAGCGTTCATGATCGGATACCTGCTGCTGCCTTTGGGACCTAATGCCTGGAGATGGATGTTCGCCCTGGGCATAATTCCAGCAGCCATTGTGCTTGTGCTCAGGAGAACGGTGCCTGAATCCCCAAGGTGGCTTGCCAATGCCGGTAGGTCGCAAGAGGCGTCGGCGGTGCTCAAAGAGGTTACCGGTGAACAAAATGAAATAAAGATTCATGGAGCAAGCGTCTCGATCTCTATGCTATTCACCAGAAAATATCTGCGAGCAACAGCTTTTGTGGCTCTCTTCTGGTTCTCTTACGACGTGGCTTTTTACGGGATAAGCTTGTTCACTCCCACGATCCTCTCGATTTTCGGTCTCGATCATGGAGATGCAATCCTGGGCTCGGCGATTTTCTCGGTGGTGGCGGTCCTTGGGAGCTTCCTGTGCATAGCGACCGTGGACAAATGGGGACGAAAGTCGGTGACGATTCTGGGATTCTCAGGAATGACGATCTCTTTGCTGGTTTTGTCAATAATCGCTGTAAATGTGCACCATTCCGCCTTCACCACCGGTGGCCTCGCTGTTGTGATAGCGGTGATGTACGTTTTATTTCAGCTGACTCAAACTTGGGGCCCTGGCGGGACGGATTTCGTTTATCCCCAGGAGCTCTTTCCGACAGCAGTGCGTGCAACGGGACAGGGATGGGCGACATCGGTGAGCCGGCTGGGTGCAATACTCGGATTGGTGGGTTTCCCTCAAATCGTCGCAGCTGCCGGATTGGGATACGGCT
>JAKASW010000267.1 GCA_021818875.1 Bacteroidota bacterium | reverse complement strand
GACCTGCTTGCTCGATATTCCTGAAAGAAACGTACCAGCACGCTTACCACGATCATTACAGAAAGGACGATGACTGATTGGATCTGTTGAAGAAAGAAGCTGACAACAGTAAATGCTATTAATAGGTCCACAGACGGATTACAGGAATTTCGCAGTAATACGACGTACCGTCCCGTCATCTTCTCTCGCGAGATTTCGTTCGGACCATAATTAGAAAGGCGATCTTCCGCTGCATCCCGTGCGATGCCGCTTTCAGTTGTAGCTAAACTCGAAAATACTTCGGAGATGTCCGTCCGCGCGAACTCAACAAGTCTCATGGCGATGCTCCGTTGCCGCGAGGCTGCTGCGGGCTCTTTTCTTGTTTTCAACATGCGGCTGGTTCTTTGGCGTTTATCGGCTATTCAACATACCTGTGACGGAGCGCGATGACATCGCGGTAAAGAAGTATCCCGACGATCTTTCCATCCCTTGCTGTCACGGGCAGTGCCCGGAATAAATATCTTGCAAAAAGCTCTGAGGCCTTCTTTAATGTTGCAGACGGACTTAGAGTGACGACGCGTTCTGTCATTATGTCTTTCAGTCGTGCTTTCCCTTCCGACAAAAGGAGTGACTTGCTGTCGACTATTCCGAGCAGCTTCGTGTCTCTGTCTATCACATAAATATATGTTATTGCTGCCTTCTTCCTCGCTGCTTCGGCAAATTGTTCCCGCGCTTTCTCCACGGTCATATCAGGAGGGAAACTGAGATATCCGGTGATCGAAAAATCAATGACCTTTTCGTCTTGCTTCTCCAGAATGTCCGTTATCTTGGTCGCCTTTTCTTTATCGTCAATCAATTCGACTATGACTTTCGCTTCCCAGGACGGTAACACGCTTAATAGGTCGGCGGCTTGACCGGGTGTCATTTCATTAATGAGTTGTGCCGCTCTCTCTTTGTCGAGCGATGCAATAAGATCACGTTGCGCTTTCGGATCGAGCTCTTCCAGTGTATCGGAGGCACTTTCAGTGTCTAGCTCACGGAATATTGCAATGCGATCTTCTTCGCTCATCTCTTCCAAGACATCCGCGAGATCTACCGGATGCAGGTCCGATAATTGCTCCTTGATAACTTTGAGCTTCACATCCCCTCTGAAACTTCCGATGTTTTCAGGAAGCGGCTCAATGTAGATCCACGGAACTCTATCGCCGTTCTCTTCGCTGACCGATTTTGATAAGAGTTTCGCAAGCCAACCTAGTTTCATTCTCCGCAGAAGACCGGACTTTCCAATATCGACGTTTGTTACGAGTAGTTTGCCGTTCGTGAGAGTCAGTCCTACGTCATATACAACGGCCAGTTCACGGTCCTTGCTATCGAGAACCTTCTTATCAAGCACAAAGTCTTTTAGAAAAATTGCAGATCCGCGGGTTGAGTTGATGAAGCCTTCAACTTGTTCTATGTCCAAAACAACTTGTTTCTTATTGAACGATTTTACCTTTTCCCATGGCACCACTAACTGTGGTCTTCCGAACGGACGCGAAACTACAATGTGCGTGACTTCAGCAAACTTATCTTTGTCAACAATGAGCAAGTCTTCGATCTTTCCGATCTCCTCGCCATTGACATTTACCTGAGCCCGGACAATTTCAGTCAGATTCAAAATCTCTCCCGGGTCCATGCTGTTGTCGAAACTATAATTGTGCATATAGCCCTCACTCACTTTACGGTAAGAATGAATTTCAGCACCATCAGCCCGATCAAAACCAAAACGTATAATCTGAGTGCCAAAAGACTTGCCTTCACAAAAGGCGTCATTTCGATCTTGGGCTTCTTGTACTTTCTGTGAATGAACTTAATTGTTCTCCAAAATCCTCTGAACGGTCTGATGAATCGGATCATCTTTTCTCCTTCATTCGTTACAATAGATTGGGAAATAAGGTGCTTAACCCGTACATGGTGGAGAGCACGACGATCACCACCACGATGCTGATGTTCAGAAAATTCTGAAGTCTGGTGT
This sequence comes from Bacteroidota bacterium, assembly GCA_021818875.1. GTDB lineage: Bacteria > Bacteroidota > Ignavibacteria > Kryptoniales > JAKASW01 > JAKASW01. Next base: position 3,742 of record JAKASW010000267.1, on the reverse strand, counting down.
TGACTAGCGCTCCCATAGTCTTCTTGTCGTTAAGGAGGAGGATGAGGAAGACTAGCGCAGGTGGGAGCAAAGTCGTTGCGATAACTTGAACAAAAAGTGTAATAAGAACGAGCGGTGCCTTTGGAATTAATACAACCGTTCCCGCGAGGCACAGGTCAAAGAAGTAATAAGCATAGAACCACGGCGCCTCCTTTATTTTATGATTTAGCGAATGGGCCCATCCGAAAACTTCTCCGAATGCCCAGGAGCTGGCAAGCGAGATGCAGATTGCGCCTAGGAACCCGGCATCGAAGAGCCCAATTGCGATTATTGTGCCGACATAACTATTCATCGGCATAATCATCCTCGCGGCTTGTGCCGCGCTATCGATAGGCTGCCCGAAGAGAAGCTTCCCACAGACTATTATGAGGAGGACAGCAACTATAACTGTGAGGAACGATCCGATTGCCGTATCCCATTGCCCGAATTTTATGTCTTTCTCCTGTAATCCTTTGTCTACAACGGAGCTTTGCTGGAAAAACAGCATCCATGGTGCGATGGTGGTGCCAATATTTGCCATCAAGAGAAAGAACAAATCGTTTGTGAGACCTCCTGGCGGCAGGTTCGGGATCACGCTGTTCTTTATGATATCGGGAACGGAAGGATGAACGACAAACGCCGCTGGTATGTAAATAAGATTCCCGATAGAAATAACAAGGACTATTTTTTCCCATGTCCAGTAGCTTCCCGTCATGATCATTGATCCCATGAGTATCCAGCATGCAATCACTGTCATCCATGCAGGGATCCCGAAGATGCTCATCGCTGCCGTCATTCCGATGAATTCGGTTATCATTGTCAGCCAGTCCGTCAGAACAAGATCGAACAGCGAGAACCAGCCCCAGAAAGATCCAAATGAATCGAAGATCGCCTCGGCATGGCCTCGTTTGGTCACCGCTCCCAATCGGACGGTCATTTCCTGCACGAGATACGCAACTGGACCGAGCAGAATTAAAAACCATAGAAGATGGTTCCCATATTGCGCGCCCGTCGTCGTGTAAGTAGTAATTCCACCCGCATCATTGTCGGCCACCATCACTATGATGCCTGGTCCCGCGACGAGGGCGAACATTCGGAGCGCCTTCGAATATTTGCGAAGCCGGTAAAAGATTTTTTCCAGCAAATTCATTCTTTATCTCCGGTAGAGATAGATTGTTTGATCAGCCGTTGCCCACTATAAACGAAGACTGCACGGTCAATTACAAACCAAGATAGTCTTGTAATCTTAAGGGGATCGCGAAGCGAATGTTAAAAAAAATTTATGGTAGGAGAATCTCTGAGGAGACTACGATGCGTGATTAAATGTCATAAGTGCAGCATACCAGATTTTTCCGTCATGATAGTTGATGCTCATGTCTTTGTGCGCATCAACGAGGGCATTTACGACCCGATTCCCAAGTCCTAGATGGTGCTCATCTTTCGAAAAAGCTTTTCGTTCATTATAGATAAGGAGGCTGATTTCGCCTGTTGCACTCCGTATTCTCACTTTGACCTTCCCGCGTCCGTGACGAACGGCGTTTGTAAGAAGGTTTTGAAAGATCAGCCGCACATACGTTTCATCTACATTCGCCTTGCAAGGGGTGCTGGTGACCTGGATATTACGGCCTTCTTCCTGTGCGATGAGGTGAAAATCGCTGACAACGTCAGCTAGTAGGACATCGAGGCCGCAATTCGATTTGTGAAGCACAAGTTGTCCTCTTTCAGACCGCGCTATAAGGAGCATTTGTTCCACATCTTGAGTCAATCGGGAAAGTTCAGATTGAAGTTCATCAGCGAGCTCGGGATCGATCCGTTCTGCGGCTTGCTCAATTTTCAATCTTAAGATTGATAAGGGTGTTCTCAGTTCATGAGCGACTTGTCTTGAAAATTCGTTGGCGCGCATCATTTCGATATTCACACGGCTCGACAACTCATTAATATTCTCCACAAGTCGGGCGGTCGCCGGTGATGCTTTCTCGATCCAGACTTTCTTATTGAGATCCTGAGGATTGAGGTTTGTGAGCTGTTTGTTTATCGAATCGACAGGATGATTGATTGAACGGGCGAGAACCAATGAGACAACAAAGAACGCTGCAAGCATACCGATTGCGAAGAGTGATTCGGCGCGAACGCTGATCGACACACCGCTAAGAACGTTCAGTGCAATAAATAACAGAAGTGAAACCAAAATGAAGGTCGCAGAAAACCAGATAAATAATTTGAGGGAAGTTGGATTCATTGCTTTTTTTGCCGAATGGCAAACCCAACTCCTCTTATAGTCTGCACGAGCGGCGGCATCCCTGTGAGGTCAATCTTTTGCCTAAGGTGGTTAACGTAGACGTTCACAAGATTTGTGTCGGAGTCGAAGAACTGGTTCCAAACTCGTTCGATGATTAAAGCCTTGCTGACAGGTCTTGGCGAAGCCGTCATCAATAACTCAAGGAGAGCAAACTCTCGATTGGTCAGCTCAATTTGTTTTCCTCGACGAGCTACTGTTCGTCCCACCATGTCCATCTCAAGGTCCTCCACACGCATTACTGTGGAGAAGTTTGGTCGCTGACGGCGAAGCAGTGCACGCAATCTGGCAAGGAGTTCGACAATTGAAAATGGCTTCACAAGATAATCGTCTGCACCTGCATCAAGTCCACGAACACGATCTTCGACCTCGGTGCGGGCCGTGATGAAGAGAACTGGTGTGGTATTTCCTTTACGTCGGATAGACCTGACCACGTTCATACCGTCGCGCTGCGGAAGCATGATGTCCAATACTATTAAGTCAAAAGAATAGTTCTCAGCGAGCCATGATGCTTCCCCACCGTCAAGAGCCCAATCGACGGCATAACCCTCCGATATCAGGGCTTGCTTGACATGTTCACCGAGTTTTGGGTCGTCTTCTGCGAGAAGAATCCGCATGGCTTTTGATAACTCTTTCTACGATAGTTTTCTCCGCCTGAAAGCTTCGAAACTCTTAATGACGGTGTTTATCAACCGAACCCTCGTAAAGAGCTGGACCTGAATTTGCAATCGAAGGGTCGATACTTACCTAAGTTAGGTCGTTCCGAAATCTTTCTCAATTCTCGAAGTAGCTGATATGAGAGTTATTGGCTATCGCAATGGTTATCTCTGATTTTGATGCCAACGGGATTCAATATCATATCCGCATGCCGTGAGTGACTAATTCGTTACGTAAGTGATTCAAGGAAGCCAGCTAATTTCCTCAGGGTTTCTGAAAGGTGTCTTCCTTTGTCCGCTTCCAATCGCAAAAGCGTAGATTCGTCAATGTGCAGCTCTCTTGCAAGTTTCTTCCGCGTCACTCCGCGAAGTAGCCTATATCTTCTGATTTTCTGACCGATGGTCGTTGCCGAGAAGAGATCCTCTGGGATGTAACCTAGAAAGTTGATAATCCTGGGGATATGCATTGGGTGCGGCTGGTAATGGTTCAACTCCCAACCACTGATAGTCATTTCATCGACATTCAGTATGTTGGCAACATCAGTTTGAAGGAGTTTCAGATCGAGCCGTTTCTTCCGTATATGGTCGCCAAGCGTCAGAAGTGCTTTTGGATAGGCTTTGGGAATGGGCTTTTTTGTCGTCATTTCGAACTGGCAGAATGGCAACGCACCCATGTTCCTGCGTGGCTATTTTGCCAATCACCTTAAGTGCCACGAAACCCACCGGAATCCCGCAAATTCTCAAAACCTACGGGGATCATGTGAGGAAACAC
>JAKASW010000266.1 GCA_021818875.1 Bacteroidota bacterium | reverse complement strand
GGAAATCCCCTTGATCTGTAAAAATCAGTGTGCCAATCTTTTGGCCGGCTAATCCGGGCTGAAGAAAAGTATAATCGACAGTACCAGGATTAAAATTGGTAGTATTGAAAAGAACAAAACATAGTGTAAAGGCCTATTGAGGATCAACTCGTCGCCGCGAAACAGATGCTTGCTTACCAGATGTGAGCCGGCAATGGAGCATCCGCCCGCCAGAACAAGAAGGGTTATCGATTTTATAGGGCCGAGAGAAAATTTGAGAAATGTTATCTGCGCCGCCATGGCGATAGTCAAACCTGTCAATAGTCCGTACACTCCTCCGAGCCAGACGAGGAAAGGCTTGGTGCGCAGATGCGAGGCAGCCCTCTCCGCCGATCTTCTGAAGAGTTGTCCGGAGGTGTTCATTCAGATAATCCGATGCTTCTGTAAATGTAATCTACATTCTTGAGCAGGGTGTTCACATCAAAGACCTTCTCCAGCTCTTGCCTGGAAACTTTAGCGGCAACTTCAGGATCTTTCACAAGCGCATCCAGAAAATCCTGGCCGGTTTCCCAGCAGTGCATCGCATTTCTCTGGACGATTGCGTAGCCCTGTTCTCTTGTCAATCCTTTCTCGATCAGTTTCAGCAACGCGTCTTCCGAGAAAAAGAGTCCATGGGTCAATTTCAGATTCCTTGCCATCTTTTCGGGATAGATCACAAGGTTCCCGAATAACTTAGTGGATTCGAGTATCATGAAATCGAGACCGAGCGTTGCATCCGGGAAGATCACTCTCTCGACGGATGAATGCGATATGTCGCGCTCGTGCCAGAGGGCCTGATTCTCCAGAGCCGACATCGCATAAGAGCGAATGAGGCGAGCAATTCCACATATCCTTTCGGCGTTGACAGGGTTCCGCTTGTGCGGCATTGCCGACGAACCCTTCTGGCCTTTAGTAAATGGTTCTTCAGCTTCGAGGACTTCCGTCCGCTGCATATGCCTGACTTCCAGCGCCATTTTCTCCAGCGTGCCGGCCACTACAGCAAGTATGGTCATGAACTGTGCGTGCCGGTCCCTTTGGATTACCTGAGTTGACGCTATTGAAGGACGGAGGTCAAATTTTCTTGCAACATATTTCTCGACTTCAGGCGAAATATGTGAGTAAGTGCCCACTGCGCCGGAGATTTTTGCGACCGAGATTTCTGCTATTGCCGACTGCAATCTGGAAACATCTCTTCCGAGTTCATCGTACCACACTGCCATCTTCAAGCCGAAAGTCACGGGCTCGGCGTGGATCCCGTGTGTTCTCCCGATGACAGCCACATCCTTGTACATGAGGCTCGATTTTCCAATAACGCTTCGCAATTCCGTAAGGTGTCTCAACAGGATCTCGCCGGCCTGCTTCAGTTGGATTGCAGAGGCTGTATCGAGTACGTCTGAAGACGTCATGCCGAGGTGGACGAACCTTGCCGCAGGCCCGACATTTTCGCTTACGTTGGTCAGGAAAGCAATGACATCATGCTTCACAGTCTTTTCAATTTCTTCTATCCGTTCCACCTTAAAGGAGGCTTTCGCCTTGACCTCCTCAACAGCTTCAACCGGAACCTTACCGAGTTGTGACTGCGCCTCCATCGCTGCGATTTCCACGTCAAGCCAAATCTTGAACTTGTTTTCCTCAGTCCATACGGTGTTCATTTCAGCGGGCGAGTATCGCCTGATCATTTATCCTTGCCTTTCGGATTATTCATCATAATATGTTCCCTCTACTTCCCCGGGCTAATTACTGCAACCTTTCGCAACTTCCGGCACTGGAAGCAGGAGTCCGGAAATCTGAACTTTTCTGTTACAAGCCCGATTTCAAATTCTGGAATTTGATCGTCCGAACAGTACTCATAGTCAATTCTTCTCCCCAGTCGGATTTCGATTGAGCCTTCCCACAGTCAACCGTAGCGTAAACAACTTGTCTCCACGCAGGATTTCGAAATTCACCTTTGAAACAGGCTGCAAATTGTCCAGCATCGATTGGAGCACCACCGCATTTCGGACCTGTCTTCCCTCAAACTTCAAGATCAAATCGCCGGGTTTGAAACCGCCCTGCTCGGCGGGGCTGCCTGGTTCCACACTGCTTACGAGTGCGCCGGATGGCTCGCTCAGTCCGAAATATTTTGCCATCTCTGGATCGACAGTCTGTAGTCGAAGGCCGATCCATGAATCCCTGACAACCTTGCCATACTTCTTGAGCTCGTCGACGACGCGCTTGACCCTGTTGATCGGAATGGCAAATCCATAGCCGATGAAAGTGTTACCGGTGCCGGAAGTGTAAATCATTGTATTGACTCCGATGACCCGTCCGTTTGCGTCAACAAGAGGACCGCCGGAATTGCCCGGGTTTATGGCGGCGTCTGTCTCAATCATGTCGCTGTAGTTTCTCGATCCCAACTTTGAAAGATTCATGCCCAATGAGCTCACCACTCCAACAGTTACTGTAGGTTTGTCATTAATGTCGAAAAGGCCGAACGGGTTTCCAAATGCGATTACCCATTCTCCAACAAGTATGCTGTCGCTGTTACCGAGTCTACAGTACGGCAAATCAGTGCCGTCTATTTTAAGGAGAGCAATGTCTGCCTGGTTGTCATCCCCAATAATCTTGGCACTTCGTTTACTCCCATCCGTCATGGTCACTATGATCCGCGTCGCTCCCTGAACAACATGTTCATTCGTGACGATGTACCCGTCAGGCGAAATAATGAAACCAGATCCAAGGCTTTGGACTTCGACTTTTTGAGAGCCGAACCACTGGTTGAAGTATGGATTGTCACGGAAAAACTGCCTGAAAAAGGGATCGTTTAGCGCAAACGGGCTCTGCTGCTCCTGGACCGCAGTAACGTTGATGCCGACAACCGCAGGGCTTATTTCTTTGACAGCCCGCGTGATTGCTGTCTCGCGGCTTGAAGTCAAGTCTCCCTGGCCGTAGGCTGTGCTGAAAAGGGCACCGATGACTGTCACCCACATGAGAGAAAAAGTAAAACTGTTTCGAATTAAAAACCGGATATACATCAGTTGACGCTCAACATGTTCCTTTGCGAATTTCATGATACCCGCGTACCGAGCAATTCGGCTTTCAGCGGGACGATGTGTTTTGAGACTAATACGACAACAAGAGCAACAGACAAAAGCTCGGCAGGAAGAGAAGTTGCGAATTTCCAAAATACCGGGATAAATCCGACGACAACTCCAACCGTGCTCGAAAGATAAAGTCGGAAGTGGACGAGCCTGAGTATGAAATACACGGCAACAAAAATCGCGACGGAGAGCGGCTGGACAAACAGCATGGCTCCGGCTGAAGTGGCCAGTCCACGGCCACCCTTGAAACCGATGAATACCGAATAGTTGTGGCCGGTCACCACCGACAATGTTGAAAGGATCAGCATCGCCTGTCCTGTCCCGCTTCTGAAAAGTATTCCTTGGCCAAACAGTAAAACCGCGGTTGCGCCTTTAGCCGCATCAATAATACCGACGGCAATACCCAAAAGTGGCGAACCGCTGACTTCATAGGCGTTCATCGCGCCGACATTGCCTGTGCCCTCCTTTATGACGTCGATCTTCTTCAAGTACCTCCCAAGCAAAAATGCAGTAGGGAAGGAACCGATCATATATGAAAAAACAACACAGGCGAGGCTCGACACTGAACATTATAGTCAAAAGGGGGAAGAGTTTCAATCACTGGACAGGGAATCGCAAGATACATAAATGGCAGGACGAGAATGTCAGAAGAAGTTAGAAGAGAATGAAATTGGACTTCGAACCCGGCATGAGAAGGTATGCACCGTCCTTCCGAAAACCGGCAGGAATACTAATGTCGGGCGCTCTCTTCTACCGTGACTCTCATGTTTGGTCTCTCCTTAAGAAACCGTCGTGTGGCGGCCGCCGCGTACGGTGGAGAGCGTCCGTCTTATATGTTACAATCCACATGCCGGAGCCGCAAACCCACTTTCGCTCAGCTACTTGGCAAAATGGTCACCTGGGACCGATGTGGTGCAATGAAGATTACCGTATTGTAATTCCCACGTTACCTTCTTCGACCATTGATCACTATTAGCCCGATATGTCTCAGATCGAAAACATCTCCTTGATTAGGTGCGAAGGGAAAAAATACCCTCCATCGTATTGAAACGTTCAGGGGATGATTCTATCTCAGCCGGTGAGTTCGACGCGAGACACGCAGAGAAGCTGACATTTTCTTAGAGGACATCGAGAAAGCCGCGGATGGAACTCTGCTACTCCCCTCAGATACTTGCCAGAAGCTTAGAGTTTGTCTCGTACCTATTTAACAATTTGATTACCCCTTTCATCGCATCTCGCGAACCGAGCCGTGCCACCGTTCTACGGAGCGTTTGATATTTGTCCAGTTCCGGCCCAAATAGAAGTTCCTCTCTTCTCGTTCCCGACATAGAAAGGTTTATTGCCGGGAAAATCCGTTCGTTAGCGAGATCTCTATCCAGTACCAACTCCATATTTCCGGTCCCTTTGAATTCCTGGAATATAAGTTCATCCATTCTTGAATTTGTATCGACCAGAACCGTCGCCACGATTGTGAGGGAGCCGCCGTCGTCAAATTTGCGAGCCGCTCCGAAAATCCTTTTCGGTACCTCAAGTGCCCGAATGTCAACTCCGCCGGACATCGTTCTTCCTGTCCCTTTCTGATGTGCATTGAAAGCTCTTCCAATTCGCGTCAGGGAATCGAGCAGGAGGACGACATCTTTTCCCGTTTCAACTTTTCTCTTTGCATATTCCGGGACTAATCTTGCAAGCCGAACATGACTTGCAAGATCGTTGTCATTGGAGCTTGCGAAGACCTCTCCTTTGATCGACCGTCTCATGTCGGTCACTTCTTCAGGGCGTTCATCGATCAGCAGGACGATCACTTCTACTTGGGGATAGTTGGTGTTGATGGCATATGCGATTTGCTGGAGAAGAACTGTTTTTCCGGCCTTTGGCGGGGAAACGATGAGGGCTCGCTGTCCTTTTCCAAGAGGACAAAATAAATCGACAACTCTCATGGCACGATCAGAACTAGGACCTTCGAGCCATATTGCTTCGTTCGGAGAGACCGCCTCGTGCGTCGAGAACTCTTTGACGACGGCCCACGAATCAGGCGAGAGCCCATTTACAGAATCAACGGACTTAACTTCAAGACTTCTTTTTCCAGAGTTTGCAGCAGTCCCTGAAACCAGGGCGCCCTCCCTCAGAAGATTCCTGTCAATTATCGATCCGGGAACGAAGATGTCCGATTTATTCGGGCTCAATCCGAGCGACAAGTTACGGATGAAACCGTGCTGTCTTCCGTGAGAGTGTTTCTGAGAATTATCGATTTCCAGGATCCCTAAGAATGGTGTGCTCATTACATGTTGTTCCCTTCAAGCGTCTATAGAATGCCCTTTTCCCCAACTCATATGTTCATCGATTCGTTCTGCATGTTAATCCTTTCTGCGGACATTAGAGTAGTCTTTTTCCCTCGTCATATAATCGGAAATTCCTCTTGTTTTCTATTCGGTGCCACCGCCGTTACATTCTCTCTTTTCCCCTGGTCATGTATTCATAGACTACTTATGTGAATACGCGTGAACGGATAATCCGAGGCTAGAAAGACCCTGTGGTGGTCGCTGCTGACTAAAGACTTATCCACTCTCTAAAGCGATGATCAATCACCAGCCGCTTTGACATATTAAATTTACCTATCAACAAGAGTTTTTGCAAAAGG
>JAKASW010000265.1 GCA_021818875.1 Bacteroidota bacterium | reverse complement strand
CTTCTTCATGGTTCCCTGGACTGGTATTAAATTCTTTTCATCTTTTACGATGAGACTCTGTCCAGCGCCTGTTCCAAATCATAAATCAAATCTTCGCCATCTTCAACTCCTACCGAGAGCCGTATGAGTGTGTCTTCGAGACCGGATTTTATTCTCACATCACGAGGTAGAGAAGCGTGTGTCATGGATGACGGATGCTCGATAAGCGATTCTACTCCGCCAAGACTCTCTGCCAGCGTGAAAATCTTCGTGAAGGTCGTCAGCTTCTTAGCTGATGAAATATCATCTGATTTGAGTGTAAATGAGAGCATGCCACCGAAGTCGCGCATTTGGTCCGCAGCAATCGAGTGATTCGGATGCGACTCGAATCCCGGGTAGTTCACATGCTTTACCTTCGGATGCGCTCTTAAGAACTCAGCGACGAGTCTAGCGTTTTCACAGTGGCGCTGCATCCTGAGATGCAGGGTCTTTGTTCCGCGAAGAGCAAGAAAACAGTCGAATGGTCCCGGCACAGCACCACTTGATTTCTGGATAAAGTGAATTTTCTCCGCGAGGGAACCGTCGTTCGTAATTGCGGCGCCGAGTATGACGTCCGAATGTCCCCCGATGTACTTGGTCGCGCTGTGTACCACGATGTCAGCACCGAGCTCAAGAGGTTTCTGGAGAAAGGGTGTCGCAAATGTATTGTCGACAACCGACAGTGCGCCATTCTTTCTCGCCAGTTGTGTCGCCACCCTTACGTCCACTATTCTCAGAAGCGGATTTGTTGGCGTCTCGATCCAGACCATTTTCGTGTCGGGTCTAAGTGCTTTCCTCAGATTTTCGATATCGCTCATATCCACAAAATCGAAACTCAATCCGAACTGTTCGAAGACCATAGTAAAAATCCGGTAGGTTCCCCCGTAAATATCATTTCCCGCGATAACGTGGTCGCCTGATTTAAGAAGCTTCAACACCGCATCTATTGCTCCCATGCCGGAAGAGAATGCGGCGCAGTGTTTTCCACCTTCTAGTGCCGCCAGGTTCTTCTCAAGTGCCGTCCTTGTTGGATTGCCCGCCCGGGAATAATCATATCCTTTGTGGACAGCCGGCTCAGTTTGTGCGAATGTGGATGTTTGATAAATAGGAGTCATAATTGCGCCGGTGGTCGGGTCCGGTTCCTGTCCGGCGTGAACTGCGAGCGTTCCGAAATTCATTATCTCTCCAGAGTTTCATTGGGATTTTCTGTAATAGAATAGATCAAATCGGACCTCGTAATGATGTCGAACGAGAGATCATCTCGCTCCACAATCAATGCCGAAGTCTCTGCCTCAAGGAGCTTGTACAAATTCTCGATGGAAGTCTTTTCAGTGACTGTAGGGAAGGGCTTGTCCATGAACTCCGTGACTTCATGTTCTCGAAGGGAAGGGCTCGATACGAGAGTAGAGAGGACTCGCGTGTCCGTGAGACTGCCGACAACTTTTCCATCGTCAATTACCGGCAGTTGAGATATGTCGTTCTCTTCCATGAGATTGATCGCCTCCATCAGAGTAGCCTTCGGGCCGACGCTTATCATCCTGCGTTTGGAACGCTTGCCGCGTGTCACGTCGACAGCACACAGTTTAATCTTCGGCTCAAAGTATTGGTTGTCCTTCATCCAGATATCGTTGTACAGTTTTGAGAGATACCTGAAGCCATTGTCGGGAATGATCACGACGACAACATCCTTTTCAGAAAGTCGCTCGCTGATCTTGAGTGCCGCATGAATAGCCGATCCGGCAGAGCCGCCTGCAAAGATTCCCTCCTTTCTCGCAAGTTGACGCGCCGCCAGGAATGAATCTTTGTCTGAGACGGTTACGATTTCATCGATATTCTTGAAATCCATGATCTTCGGCATTGAATCCTGCCCGATTCCTTCAACCTTATATGGCTTGGTTTCAGGAAGCTTTCCGGTCTTGTCCCAAAACGTCGGGTTCTCGAAGTACTCTTTATAAATGCTTCCTTCAGGATCGACTCCGATGACTCTAATATCCCTGTTCATTTCCTTCAGATATTTTGCCGCGCCCACGATCGTGCCCCCGGTCCCGATGCCGCAAACGAAGTGGGTAATTCGTCCGTCGGTATCGTTCCAGAGTTCTGGCCCGGTTGTCTCATAGTGTGAAAGAGGGTTGCTGGGATTGTCATACTGATTCGGGAAATAGGAGTTGGGTATTTCATGGTTCAACCGATCGGCAACGGAGTGGTAGCTCCGCGGGTCATCGTGGTCGACTGCAGTCGGGGTAACCACCACCTCCGCACCGAATGCACGAAGGAGATCGATTTTTTCCTGGCTCATCTTGTCCGGCATGGTGAAGATGCACTTGTACCCCTTTATGGCCGCGCCGAGCGCGAGACCCATCCCGGTATTTCCGGATGTTCCTTCTATGATGGTTCCCCCGGGTTTGAGTAGACCCCGTCTCTCAGCATCCTCGATCATGGTTATGCCGATCCTATCCTTGACGGAGCCGCCCGGACTCAGGTATTCCAGCTTTGCCAGAAGAACCGGTCTTATTCCAGGCGCTAGCCTCGTAAGTCTTAGCATCGGTGTGCGACCGATAAGCTCAAGTATAGAGTTGTACCACATCTTCACTAAGCTCCTCCGAAGGAATCCCTCGGGACAAGTTTCAAGCCACAAGCTTCAGGTAACTTTCAAATTCCAGAGAATAAAGATGTATCTGTTGGACCAAGAAAACAAAGGGTGCGGGTTTGTAGATTTGGATTTTCTTTGCACTTGGGCTTTGTTTGGAACTTGTTACCTACAGCTTAAACGTACCGCTGCACCGGCTCGAAGCCTGCGCTCTTTATAGCCCGCTTAATCTGGCTCAAACTGAAACCGGAGAAATGTTTCGTCCCCGCGGCACTCACGACATTTTCCTCGATCATCAGACTTCCGAAATCGTCGGCACCGAACTTCAATCCGATCTGAGCAATCTTCAATCCTTGTGTCACCCAACTGACCTGTATTGAATCGATATTATCGAGCATAAGCCTGGAAATGGCCAGGGTCTTCAAGTAGTCGAATGCGGAGGATTTTTCCCGAAGATTATCATGGTTCTTGGCGAGCTCGGTGTTTCGAGGTTGAAAAGTCCACGGTATGAAGGCGGTGAAGCCATGAGTTATATCTTGAAGCTCGCGTACCACTATCATGTGTTGCAGCCGGTCTTCGAAACTCTCGACATGTCCGAACATCATGGTTGCGGTAGTCTTCAAGCCGAGCTTATGTGCCTCGTACATGACTCCGAGCCATTCGTCTGAAGTGCATTTCTTCGGAGCGATTCTATCACGGATTTCGTCGACAAGGATTTCCGCCCCGCCTCCCGGAATCGAATCCAATCCGGCTGCCATGAGATGCCTGATGACCTCTCTAGTTTTGAGACCGCTTTGGCGGGCGATAAACACAACTTCTTCCGGAGAAAGGGCATGAAGCCATATCTTGTAATTTGATTTAATAAACCGGAAAGTGTCCTCATAATAATCGAGACCTAAATCAGGATTCAGTCCGCCCTGCAGAAGAATCCTTGAACCGCCAAGGTCGATCGTTTCCTGTATCTTTCTTCCGAGCTGCTCATTCGTGAGCGTGTAGCTCTTCCTCTCGTCGCCGACATGAGCGTAAAATGCACAGAAGGTACATTCCGTCACGCAGACATTTGTGTAGTTTATATTCCGGTCTATTATGAACGTGACATCCGGCCTGGAGTGCTTCTTCCGTCGGATATGGTCTGCCATCATCCCTATTTCCAAAAGGTCGTTGGAGTTGAAGAGCTCCTGCCCGTCTTCAAATGTCAAACGCTCCCCGCTCCGGACTTTATCGAAAACGTGATTCAGCATCTGTTTATCTACCTTAATTTGTGCTTATGATCCGATAGGAACCACAGAAATTATAGACAACGATGGCGGCAAAAACAAATGGGATGGTTGGAACTTGGGTTGAATTAAAGTCAATATGTTTCCCGGCAAGAATGGAGTTGCTATTGCGACGGATTCTTCTGGGATCAGCGAAATCGTGAGGAGATTACCCTGCAAGGAAAATGATCGGGGATAGGCGTCATGGTCTCCTTGGATCAGCCGTTCGTCAGATCAGACCCGAAGTTGCCAGTGCGGTTTCCTTAAAAATCGTTATTATTCGAGAAATTTATTGCTATTTGTCCGCTCAGATGGTATTTTTCGGCGAATGAAAATTGCGGTATTTGTGTCCGGGACGGGCACAAACCTTCTTAATATCATCAAGAAAACCAAAGATGGATTTCTTAAATCGGAAGTCAGACTGGTGATTTCCGATCGTGGTTGCGAAGCAATTGAGATCTCAAGGAGTGGCGGAATCCAAACAGCTATCATCGACCCGAAGAACTATCCGGATGAGTCTGGATATGGCAAGGTTCTTATGCAGAATCTGGAGAAGTGCGAACCCGACCTTGTTGTTCTGGCCGGCTTTTTGAAAAGAATTCCTAACAGTGTTGTAAAGAATTTTGCGAATAGAATCATCAATGTCCATCCCGCGCTTCTTCCGTCCTTTGGAGGTAAAGGAATGTATGGGATGAAGGTCCACCGGGCGGTACTGGACTATGGTTGCAAGGTGAGCGGCGCGACGGTCCATGTCGTGGACACGGAGTACGACCATGGTCCTGTCCTTCTTCAGAGATGCGTACCTGTTAAAGATGACGACACACCTGAATCTCTTGCTTCCAGAATCCATCAGGTTGAATACGAGGTTTTGCCTGAAGCGATAAAACTTTTCGAGGAGAGCAGAGTCGAGATCGAAGGGAGAAAGGCATTTATTAAGTGGTGATTAAACGTGTGCTTATCAGTGTCACTGATAAGACGGGGTTGAGTGAGTTTGCAAAAGGGTTGGTTGAATCGGGTGCGGAGATATTCAGCACTGGAGGGACTCTGAAGGCATTGCGGGAAAGTGGAGTGCACGCCGGGAGTATAAGTGATGTTACGAACTTTCCCGAGATTCTCGATGGCAGAGTCAAGACTCTTCATCCTGCCGTGTTTGCCGGAATCCTTGCAAAACGGGATAAGCCCGAACACCTGGATCAGCTGAAAGAACTCCATCTTTCACGTTTCGATATGGTGGTTGTTAATTTGTACAAGTTCGAGGAGACGGTCGCATCGGGCGCGGATCTCGAGACGATTGTCGAGAACATTGACATCGGCGGGCCGTCACTCATCAGGGCAGCGGCGAAGAACTACGAAGGCTGTGCTGTGGTCGTCGATCCTTCTCAATATGCAGATGTGATTTCAGATTTGAAGAGTCACAGAGAAATCTCCCGGGAATTTTCGGCGAGACTTGCCGCGGTCGCGTTTGAAAGAGTCGCTCTCTATGGTATTGCCATAGCCTCGTTCTTCGGCAAGAGATTTCTGGACGGTGGAAATCTGCACGATGTGTTTCTCGCCGGTGAGCGCAAGTATATGGGAATGCGTTACGGCGAGAATCCACACCAGTCAGCGGCATTCTATGGTGACCTTGAGAGTCACTTCACAAAACTGCATGGCAAGGAATTGTCGTATAATAATCTCGTCGATGTCGATGCTGCGCAGAGGGTGGTACAAGAATTTCGCGGTCCGGCCGCGATAATTATGAAGCATACGAATCCTTGCGGAGCCGGGACTGCGGCAGATGTTTTTCAAGCATACCAAAAGGCTCTGAAAACCGATGCAAAGAGTGCATTTGGAGGAATTGTTGCGTTGAACAGGAGAGTCGAGGCGAACCTTGCCGA
>JAKASW010000264.1 GCA_021818875.1 Bacteroidota bacterium | reverse complement strand
AAGAGTTTGCCACCCGGGGAGGGGAGCAGGTTCAATTTTCTAACTTGTGTATCTGACAAAAAGAGAAGACCTAAAGAAGGACAAGGAGACATTTTATGAAGACAACAGCACTCGCGATTCTCTTAGTCGCAGGAGCTACGATATTGATGGTGCCGAGTCGCTCGGACGCTCAATTGGTGAAGGGCGACACGATGTATGTAGACCCTAATCCTATTGGGAACCTCAATAACGTAATAATGGGTGATACCACTCAAACCGGACAGCGCGCTGATTCCAACCGTGTCTATGTTCTGACCGGAGGTACTTCCGACACCTCCGTTTATTACTTTGACAACACTATACCGATGTACGGCAACATAACAATCGTCGGGAAACCGGACCCTGTTACTGGCATGCTTCCGGTCATTGCGCCAATCTACAACGTTGACGGCAACATACCGATCACTTTTATGCCGGAGTACGGAACGGATGCGACCGTTACTTTCAGGAATCTCTTCTTCGACTGCCAAACACCGGATAGCGTGGAACAGCTTACGCTAATCGGTTATCTGGCCGCTGACAGCTGCACTCTAAGAGTCGATCATTGTATATTCAGTAACTTGTTTGGAACGAACATGAATGTCCTTGCCACGGGCGGGAACTGGGACAACATGATCGTGACAAATTCTGAATTCCGTGACGTCCAATCACCAAATCTGCATGGCGCCGGAACCGCTTGGTACGTAGGCGGTCACCCGTCTGATTCCATTGTCTTTGTCAATAACACGCTGTTCTGTACAGAGAGAGCCATAGTAGGCTGCCCCGGCTACTGTGCTAATCTAATCCTTAATCACAATACGATTTTCTGCACGGCCGATCCTGCTTTGGTTGTGCCACAAGCATACCACGCAGTTATCACAAATAACATCTGGTACAGTGATTTTTCTGCCGGCGTAGATTCTGCATACATGAATAACGGAGACTACAACGTATCGAATCGGATCCCTGCGATTATTTTGTTAGGGCCACTGTCCACCCTCCTCAGTCCACCGTATAGTCTGACTGAAGCAGAGAGAGAGGACACAGTGATGAACAATGCCTACTACTGGAACGGTTCTCTCTATAAACTATGGAGTGCTATCAGCGACACTGCAAAACAGGACCCAGGTCTACTGATGCACCCTGTATGGATGGATAGCATTACCACGAATATGTTCACTGACAAAACCAAATGGCCTCTGCTCTATATGGCAAATAATGACAGTGTCGATCCCGACTTCAATACAACGCTCGTGACATCAACAGTTGACAGTATGATGAATTGGATAAATATGATCTGGGTAAGCAAAACTTCGGGAAGTTATACTTATGGCCAATACAATCTGAATCCGGTGACTATCTTCAGCGAGATTCCGAGCAACTGGGCGAGTAAGCAGAACTATCCCGTTCCTGAAAACCTGTCTTACTCGAACGAAGCCCTGACTGCGGCCGGCACTGATGGATTTGCCATCGGTGACCTCAACTGGTTCCCTGCACAATGGAAATTATTCGAAGCCGGCAAAGTCAATGCAATACAGACCCCTGCTAAGCAAGTTCCAACCGAATTCACTCTAAGTCAGAATTATCCCAATCCATTCAACCCATCGACGGATATCAAATTTACTTTGAACCGAGCTGGCGTGATGAGTTTGAAGATTTATGATGTCCTGGGACAATTGGTGGACGTTGTAGCTCAAGGATACAAACCGGCGGGTCAGTACACGTACAACGTTTCTATGGACAAGTATGCCAGCGGTGTTTACTTCTATACGCTTCGGGAAGGATCAAACGTTTTAACCAGAAAGATGCTTCTCCTCAAGTAACCACATCATGGTACAGTGAACGGTGGCTAGTTCCACCGTTCACCTGCCTCTTGCTTTGTACTGATTAATCCGGGTTCGAAATTTTAAGGAATCGTAATTGAAAAGTAATCAACGGAATTACAAGGCGGTAGCCGCCGGTCACATCTGTCTTGATGTCATCCCCTTGTTCCCAAAGGGTAGCGGGGGACATGTGTCACTTCAGCCCGGAAAGCTGTTTGTTGTCGGCCCTGCCCTCATGTCGACCGGCGGTTCGGTATCGAATACCGGGATAGCGTTGAATCGCCTCGGCGTGCCGACGCTGCTTGTCGCGAAAGTTGGAGACGACATTTATGGGAAAGCCGTCAATGAAATACTTCAAAGAAATGGAGCTGACTTTACAGACGGACTACGAACCGCAAAGGGAGAAACCACCTCATACAGTGTTGTCATCAGCCCGCCGGATGTCGACCGTACCTTTCTTCATTGCCCGGGTGCAAACGATACATTTGGCCTCAGTGATATTGATTTATCGCAGGTGAGCGACGTGGACCTTTTCCATTTTGGGTATCCCCCGATAATGCGTAAGATGTACATCGATGATGGACGCGAGCTCGCAGAAATTTTTCACCGCGTCCGACAGATGGGAATAACTGCGAGCCTTGATATGTCCATGCCTGATTCCACTTCCGAATCAGGTCGGATAGACTGGCGGCTGCTTCTAAAGAACGTTCTTCCGAATGTTGACATATTTCTTCCCAGCTTCGACGAGATACTGTTCATGCTTGATCGATCTTCTTATGATAATTTTCAGAAGGTGAGTGAAGGAGAACGACGGAAGTTGTCTGCTGGAGGTGTACTCTTGCAGAAAATGTCAGAAGATCTGATCGGGATGGGAGTCGCCATGGCAGTAATAAAGCTTGGTGACGACGGTTTATACCTGCGGACAACCGCCGATAAGTCACGGGTTGCTGCAATGGGAAAAAGCACGCCTTCTATTACCGATATGTGGGTGAATCGTGAATTGTTAGCACCTTGTTACAACGTCGATGTTGTCGGCACCACTGGGGCCGGAGATAGCACCATCGCGGGGTTTCTCGCTGGACTTATCCACGGGCTTGCGCCGGAAAGCGTGATGGCATCGGCGGTCGGCGCGGGAGCTTTCAACGTTGAGAAAGAAGATGCGACGAGTGGCGTTCCGACCTGGACAGAGCTTCAGAGCCGGATCGAGTCGGACTGGCCGAAACGCTCTGTCGGATTTGATTTGACGGGCTGGAAGTGGTACAGTAATTCGAAAATCTGGATTGGGCCTTGTGATAGAAATTAAAACCAACGACAGAGGAGGAAATGATCAACCATGATTAAACGAGGTGAAGTTAAAAGGGCACAAGCACGAGCTAGTCAGATGTATGAGAAGGCAGGGATATTGATGACGCCACAGGAGACTGCAAACATAGAGATAGCCGAATTTGGTTTAGGAGATCTCGAGCATGAAGGCCTTGAACTAGTGACATACATTAATACAGATAGGTACTGTGCGAAGGAGTTAGCCCTATTCCCTGGTCAGACATGTCCTGAGCACAGGCACCCAACAGTGAATGACAGACCAGGAAAGATGGAGACGTTTCGTTGCAGGTGGGGAAGTGTGTGGCTTTATGTCGAAGGGGACCCGGTGAAACAAATAAAGGCAAAGGTACCAAAGGGTAAAGAAAAGTGCTATACGGTGTTCCACGAAATCGAGCTGCACCCTGGTGACCAATACACGATACCCCCGAATACGCGCCACTGGTTTCAATCAGGACCAGAAGGGGCAATCGTTTCTGAATTCTCCAGCACAAGCAGTGATGAGAACGATGTCTTTACGGATCCAAGAATAGAGCGAATGCCGAAAATTATCGAAGACTAATTCTTCGTTGCCGGCAAGATTAAAGCGGCATTGCACAGTTTCGGGTCCGGTTCAATAACGAACAAAAACGATTCCCACGGGCATTTCCCGTTTTAGTACGACTTAGAAACCCACTGCCTTTTGCAGTGGTGATGTAAGGATGGCTTTGCCGGTGGTAATTCACGTCTGCTTCAGGTTTACAGAAATGAAAGAGAATATGACGTTTAGAAATTTAACGAGAATGGTTCTCATAATGGCGGTTGCACTTGGGCCGGCTGTGAAATGTTATGCTCAGGAGGATTCGCTCTACGTCTTCAACATAGATAGTTGCATGGCGAATGATCCGATTGACTATGGACAGGATGCCAGTGCATACGGCTATGACTTTCTCAAGATGGCTGCCGTTCTCCAGGGGATGGTAAACAGAGATTCAACCGGGAACAAAATATTCTACATATATCAGAATTCTCTGAATCCACCATTCAACGCCGATCTCTTTTGGCTGAATTATCTCTCTCAGCCCGGACGATACTTGTCCAATTATACTAAGGTCTGGGTCTACCCCTCTGTGGACAGTTTCTATACAGAGCTGTTGCCTCACTTCAAGGATGTGGTCAAAGGCATGGTATTGTGGACCGACAGTATTCCGGCAACTTCGAATGTCGCGTCGACCATCTGTGGTGTTGATGATTATCTCCCTGCTCAAAATGGGGGCGTGCTTGATTCTCTATTGGCAAAATATCTCGGTCAACTCCCTGTTATAAATTTGGCTGCAATCTTCTCGGGCACCTATACAACCATACCGGGTACGAATATTCCGACGACAGACAGCAAGAAATGTGATGTTTATCTTTGGGCGATGGACAAGTATATCAACACGGGGGAGGTGAATCCTACCTGTGTCGAGTATTATGTAGATGCGTATACCACTTTAAAAGCTCTGAACGGCCAGCTAATCTACAACAACCTGTTTAACCGTGGCTTGATAAACGCTGATTACGGAGTCGCTAATCGTGGATTCTTTGTTGATCTCTGTCCTGACGGCCGCATCCCGAACGATGACCCTAGTCAGCCGTTGGGTACGGACTTCAATACCTGGCACCGAATACTCTCCGCCCTTAGAACGCAGGCAGACACATCTATAATAACTGTCCATGGATTTGTTCCATGGCCATTCAAGTATACAAACGGAACTGTCGCGGACGCTGTTCATCAGGAATGGAATTCTGTGAATCTGTTTTCCAGTTATTATGCTCAGGTTGATGCTGACGCTCCCGGATATACAGGACTAGCGAACGCATCAATATATGACCATGTGCCGTTGGACCAGAATCTCAGACAGAACAACGACAAAGGGCAGAATGGCGAAGTGTACAGCAGCGATTCAGACTACGTGTGCTTTTACATGGGAGATTATGACAGCGGTGCATGGACTTCCGATAGACTTCCGGCGCTTTGGAACAGCAGCGGACGTGGAACGATTCCTCTCGCCTGGGGAATAGACCCCGGTCTTTCCATTAGAATTCCGCAGGCCTTCAACTATTACTATGAGACGGCAACAAAGAACGACTATTTTGTTTCAGGTGATAATGGTGCGGGATATCTTAACTCGATAGTGCTTCCAACCCAAGACATACCCTATTGGTTGAACTATCAAGAGAAACTTTTCAATGAGTTTGATCTGAATATCGCAGGCTTTGTCATCACTGGTTTCTCGAGTAACCTTCCAGTTGGGTTCGAGTCTGATTACTCGAAGTTCGCACCCAACGGCGTAGGAGTAAACACGCAAGGTCAGGAGGCAATCGTAAACGGTGTCCCCTTCGCTCCAGTCCACGATCTGAGTCCATCAACTCCAACGACGGCAAGCCAGGTAGAACAAGGAATACTTAAATTGCTCCCTGGTGCGGGTTCAGGTTATGTATTATTTATCAGAACGATCCTGACTAATCCGTCGGTGTTGGCAAGTGGAGTTGCGCTGCTTGACAAGGACTATCCGTCGCTTCATGTCAAAGTCGTAGACCCATATACAGCGAGATCGGA
>JAKASW010000263.1 GCA_021818875.1 Bacteroidota bacterium | reverse complement strand
AAGCCCACAAAATACAGCCACACGGAAGGTTCCCTTTTCCACGGCTGTCTTCAGATTCTTGTTTGTGGCAGCGATTATGCGCACATCGACGGTGACCTCCTTTCCTCCGCCGAGCCTGTAAAATCTTTTCGTCTCAAGTATCCTTAGAAGCTTGACTTGTATATCATGGCTAAGCTCTCCGACCTCGTCCAGCAAGATGGTACCCTGGTTTGCAAGCTCGAATTTTCCCTGGCGCATCCTGTCCATGGCGCCGGTGAACGCGCCCCTCTCATAGCCGAAGAGTTCGCTTTCCGCAAGTTCTTTCGGAATCGCCCCGCAGTTTATTGAGATGAACGGGCCATCGGATCTATCACTCTTCTCATGAACAAGCCTCGCAATCAGTTCTTTGCCTGATCCGCTTTCTCCAATTATGAGCACCGTCGTATCTGCGCCGGCAAGGCGTTCCGCAGTGTGTATCACCTTTTGCAGACCCTGACTTTTGCCGATTATTGTGTAAGGACCCGTTTTCTGTTGGAACTCGTCTTTGAGAAGCTCATAACGGCGCTCGAGGTTTTTTCTCTTGAGCGTCTTGCTAACTGTGATCTCAAGCTGTTCAAGGTCAAGGGGCTTCAAAATAAAATCTTCAGCACCAAGTTTTATTGCCCGTACGGCACTGTTCACATCGGAGAAGGCCGTGATGAGAATTACAGGCGTCTCGTTTTTCTCGGCCCGAAGCTTCTGAAGCAAATCTAATCCCGTGACCGAACCAAGAAATAGGTCCATCAGAACCAGGTCGGGCTGAAATTCCGAAATCTGCTGAATTGCTTCCTCACCTTTCGTGACGGAAGCAACTTCGTATCCGCCCCGGGTCAACACGGCGTTAAGAGAGTTGTTCAGCAGCTCATCGTCATCAACAATCAGTATCTTGCTGCTCAAGGTTATTTCCCGCGATGAAAGAAAACTGTCACTTTTGTACCCTCACCAGACTTGCTCTCGCACAAAAGGCTCGCCCCGTTCAACTCGAACAACCGATTCGAAATTGAAAGGCCCATACCCGTCGCACCTTCTTTGGTCGAGTAGAACGGCTCGACTGCCAATTTCAGCTCTTCGTCATCCATTCCTGACCCGGTATCGATAATCTGGAGTATCAATTCATCACCGACATCCTTAAGTCTGAAACTCAGATTACCGCCGTTCGGCATCGCCTCAATAGAATTCTGTACCAAGTTGAGTAGAGCATGAAGGACCTGAGTCCTGTCTGCGACGACCATATCATTTACACCGGCTTCGTCAATCTCCAGAGTTATCCCCGCCTTTTGAAGCGTCGTCTTTGCGAGCAAAGCTATCTCGGCAAGGACCGATGTTAATTTAAACTGCGATTTGGCAGGAGCCAGCGGCTGGGCAAAGCTCATCATCTCGCGAATGACACGATCGATAGTGGATACACCTTCTAGAGCCGCAGACACAAATTTCTTCTCAGAGGAATCATCAGCGAGGTCCCTTTTCAAAAACTGCAGGTTGATAGAAATGACATTCAACGGATTTCTTATTTCATGGACCAGCCCTTGTGACAGTCTCCCCAGAGCACGGAGTTTGTCCATCGATATGAATCTTTCGAGCCAGCCTCTCCTTTGAGTTATGTCCCGGAGAATAACGAGGTACAAGTTGTCTTCGGTACCAACAGGTGCCCCGCTTATGTCAAGATAGACCCTCGCGCCATGGGCTATGTATGAATTCTCAACTCGCACCTGCTCGCCGCGAGAAATGGGACCGACAAGCATCTCCCCAAACGGCTTCAACTCGTGAAGGTTTTTCTTTTCACGAGACGGCTGAGTAACCGGAGAATTTTCCTTGAACCTGAAAATCTTCTTAGCATGGACATTCATCTCCACGATTGAGAAGTCTGCCTGGCTGACGAGCAAAATGCCGTCATTTGCCGACAAGAACAGTTGCCTGTATTTTCGGCGCTCCCGCTCAAGTTGCGCGTTTCTCTCGGCAAGATTCCTATTAGCCCGGGCAAGCTCGTTCATTTTTGTTTCGAGGCGGTGAAACAAAACCGAGTTGTATCCCTTTAAGAAGTCTCCTTCCGGCAGATCAACATGGAATTCCCCATCCCCTGAATCGGACTTCGGGAATCCATGCACTCGTCCAATCGCTGCGAGAATTTCATCCGGGTTGCCGGATTTTTTTACCACCTCCGACGCCCCAACTCTCTTTGCGAAAAGAACATCGGCGTCGTCAGTGTATTCACCTGTCAAAATTATCACCGGGATATTCTTCAGATTGTCGTCCGATTTGATCAACCTGCATAGCGCGAAACCATCCATCCGGGGCATCAACGCGTCGGAGATCACGGCGTCAAAATCCCTGGTCTCCATAATCTCAAGGGCATCATGCCCGTCCGAGACTGCGTCTACGAAATGACCGTCAGCTTTAAGAATCTCTTTGAGAGCGACACAGTTCTCGGTATTATCGTCAACAAGTAGAATGTGCATGCGAAACAGCGTATCGGTAATCAGTTTAATTAAACGAGCAGTAAGTTGCAACGATTGCAAACGCAACTGTGTATTGGGTCACCCAGCGTGGTGGAAACCACCGGTAAGCATGGATGGTTATCGACGGGTACTCCGTCCACATGAAGACGCGATGGAACCTGAACGCGTGTCGACTGTTCAAGCACGAAACTGAGCATCGCTTCCACGGACAAAGGCTTCTTCGACCTCCGGAACCGTGAGATTCCGCACGTCAAACAACGGGAGCTACATGAGCCGCTCTCTGCCTCTGACAAGACAAATCGGTACGGTTTCGCAATCTCTTTTTCACCACCCGCCTCACTGCAGAAAAGTATGACAGATCAGTCAAAGGATCTTCGACACCGATATCAACTAAGCGTTCCACAATATGAATCTTAACCTATCATCCGATGTCTTCCCGATCACCTTCTATCCGTGACTGGGCTTGTAGTAAAAAAGACTCACTTTTGTTATCTTAACCGGTGTAAGAGTGCCGCTGCCGACGAGCCGATATCCTGTGACAGGGGTCATTGCGGCAGACGCTTTTATTTCGTTTTATATTATCGGTACCTTGAACGAGGTGCGTTGGCACAGAGAAGAGCACCAATTTACGATTGAGAAGCACCAATTTTGTTCTGTGCATTTAGTGGACCTTAAGAACAAAGAGAAGACAAATTGGCTGGCAGTGCAGAGGAAAGTTCAGCCGATATTTTTCACTCAGTAACACCGACTGACATCGCGGATTTGCTGTTTATCAACCTAAACAACAACATGATTAGTCATAAATTCTCCCATCTAAACTCCTCGATTGGCGATCAATTGACCGCTGCTCCACCCTACCTACAAATTCATTCCTTGATCTTTTCCAATCATTCCACAGTTGAACTCAAGAGCTTATCACGTGAAGTCCGGAAATTTTTCCATTTTTGTCATGAACAATTTGAAGTGAACATCTGAACTCATAAACACTGCAACTAAATAGAGTGCCGCTAAGCGAGGGAGGGAAGGTCGTGAATAAATCATTGCTGCCAAAACAAAGACAGGAGGTACAACCACTATGAAGAGATTGAAGCTAGAACACTTTTTCTTGATTGTCTTTGGATTTTTTGTCGGATCTGCCCAAGCCCAATGGAGTCAGTCTAACGGTCCGTACGGCGGTTACATCTCGTCCTTTGCCGTGTCCGGCGGAGATATCCTCTGCGGCACTAACAACGGAGTCTATTTATCCACCGACGGTGGCGGTCATTGGACCGAACAAGATTACGGTCTGACAAGCCCTTCAATCTATTCACTCACATTCGTTGGCAATGACTTGTTTGCATGTACCAATGGTGGAGTATTCCTGTCCACGGATCTCGGTTCAAGCTGGAGTGAGTCTGATTCCGGTATCGGACTAAATATCCCCCAGTCCTTAGCTGTTTCCGGTTCTGATATTTTTGCGGGTACTTTAAATGGCGTGTTCCGTTCAACGGATAATGGGAAGACATGGTCCGCTGCCGATACGGGATTGACCGACCACGGCGTCTATTCTCTTGCGGCTAAAGGCGGAGATGTCTTTGCCGGGACTTTTAGTGGTGTCTTCAGATCAACCAACAGCGGCGCGAACTGGACATTGACAA
The DNA here is from genome assembly GCA_021818875.1 of Bacteroidota bacterium. GTDB lineage: Bacteria > Bacteroidota > Ignavibacteria > Kryptoniales > JAKASW01 > JAKASW01. Next base: position 1,647 of record JAKASW010000263.1, on the reverse strand, counting down.
GTAACGGACTTACGATTCCCTTTGTCCAGGCCCTGGCATCATCGAATTCAGATTTGTATGCAGGCACCAGTGATGGTGTCTATCTTTCGACTAACATGGGTGCCAGTTGGGAAGAGATAGATGTCGGGACGGTAAGCGGCCTGGATGCGTACGCTCTTGCAGTCTCAGGCAATGATCTCTTTGTAGGATCTGACAGTGGTATCTATGTTTACAACGGGACAAGCTGGTCATCCGAGAGTACCGGTCTCCCGAGTTCCAGAGTCATTTCAATTATTCCATATGCGACATCCGGAGGAAATGGTACAGCGGACATTTTCGCAGGAACGGCCGGAGCGGGAGTTTTCCTCTCAACGAATGCCGGAGTGAGCTGGGCCGGCTCAAACACGGGTATATTCGATACTGATGTGCTTTCTTTCGTCTCTCTCCCCAGTAGCACTGAAGGAACAGAGATGTTCGCCGGAACAGGCACGACAGTTTTCCGCTCCACTGATTCAGGAGATGATTGGGTTCAAGTCGGCTCCGGGCTGCCGAGTGTTCGATGCATGTCCCTCGTCATTTCGACTAATACACCCGGAGATACTGACATATTTGTGGCCACTGACGGAAGCGGTATTTTCAGATCGACTGATGACGGAGCAAGCTGGACATCGGTGGACAACGGTCTGTCGGATACTACTGTTTGGGCACTCGCCGTCTCGGGAAATGATCTTTTCGCCGGCACAGAAGGCAATGGAGTATTTATTTCCACTGACAACGGCAACACTTGGAGCCCGATCGGGACAAGCCTGTCAAGTGAATACATAAGTGCTCTTGCGATTTCAGGTTCAGACTTATTTGCCGGGACTCAATATGATGGGGTTTATCTTTCCACCGACAACGGCTCGACCTGGAAAAAGGCGAACACTGGACTGACCGACACTTACGTGACTTCTCTTGCAACTATGACGGTTGGTGGATCAGGCACAGCCATATTTTCCGGTACGGCCTCCGGTCTGTTCCGTTCCACCAACGACGGAGGAAGTTGGGGATTGGTGAACACGGCCGGGAGCGTCGATGTTTTATCGCTCGTTACTTCAGGAACAAATCTTTTTGCAGGGACCGTTTCAGGTGTCTATCTTTCTCCGAATGACGGGAACGGTTGGTCATCCGTGAACAGCGGCCTTGGAACTCCTGAAGTCAACGCCGTTTGTATTTCGGGTACTTATTTGTTTGCCGGGGAATCTGGTGGAGGTGCATGGAGGCGATCGCTTTCTCAAATGATTACCGGAATCTATTCAGACAAAAATGCGACGCCTTCTCGATTCTCCCTTTCGCAGAACTATCCGAATCCGTTCAACCCGTCCACGGTTATCCACTTCAACCTTTCAAGTTCAGGGTTCGTAACATTGAAGGTTTACGATGTACTTGGAAGAAAGGTGAAAACACTGGTCAACAATGTAGAGCAGCCCGGAGACCATTCGGTAACGTTCAATGCAGAAAGATTGCCGAGCGGAGTTTATTTCTACAGACTTCAAACAGGTATTTACAGCCGTACGAGGAAATTGTTGCTACTCAAGTAAGAACAAACAAAGGAGATGGAAAAATGAGACATCCAAATTCAACTAATGGTTTCATCGCTGTGGTGCTATTTACGATGGTCATACTTTC
>JAKASW010000262.1 GCA_021818875.1 Bacteroidota bacterium | reverse complement strand
CCTGAGACCTATAGTTGTTATCAACAAGATCGACAGAAAGGATGCGAGGCCGGCGGAAGTTCTGAATGAGATTTACGATTTGTTCATATCGCTCGGTGCAAACGACCAGCAGATCGACTTCCCTGTCATCTACACGATTGCTAAACAAGGCATCGCGAAGTATTCTTTGGACCATGAGAGCCATGATCTTTCTCCGTTATTCGAAACGATCTTGAAGCAGATTCCCGAGCCTCCTGCCGACGCCGGGTCGCTCAATGAGTTGAGTTGTCAACCGTTTCAAATGCTTGTGATGAATATCGAGTACAACGACTACATCGGTCGCCTGGGCATAGGTAGGATTTTCCGTGGAACGATCCGGGATGGAGCGCCGATGCATGTTGTCCACAAGGATGGTAAAGTTGAAGAGGCGCGCATCACCAAGATATACACCTTTGAAGGTCTGAAGCGAAATGAAGCGGTCGAGGCAAGCGCGGGAGAGATCATTGCCCTGGCGGGAATGGAAGACGTCGATATTGGCGAGACCATATGTGACCCGGCGGACGTTAGGCCACTTCCGTTCGTCAACATAGAAGAGCCGACACTTTCTATGAACTTTGTCGTCAACAACTCGCCTTTTGCCGGCAAGGAAGGGAAGTACGTTACGACACGAAACCTTGCCGAGAGACTGATGCGTGAGCTGAGAGCGAACGTGAGCCTGCGCGTCGAACCCGGCGATACTCCAGATGTCTTCAAAGTCAGCGGCCGCGGTGAGCTTCATCTTGCGATCCTTATCGAGACGATGAGGAGAGAGGGATACGAATTCCAGGTTGGCAAGCCTCAGGTGATTTACAAAACGATCGCCGGTGAGATTCAGGAACCCGTGGAACAAGTAATTATCGACGTACCGGATGAGTATGTCGGCACAGTCATCGATAATCTCAGCCGCCGGAAAGGTGAGATGAAAAATCTAAGTCCGAGCCATGGCAACACGAGGCTTGAATTCATCGTTCCGGCCAGAGGTCTCATCGGATTCAGGACAGAATTCTTGACACAAACAAAGGGTACCGGAATTCTCCACCACAACTTCCACGGCTACGAACCGTACAAAGGTGAAATCGAAGGGCGAATAAAAGGCGCGGTGGTCGCCCTCGAGACCGGAACTGCCGTCGCTTACGCAATGTGGAAGCTTGGCGAGAGAATGACTTTCTTTATCGAACCTGGCACACAGGTTTATGCCGGAATGATTGTCGGAGAAAACGCCCGAGAAGATGTAATTGTCGCCAACGTCTGCAAGACCAAGCACCTGACGAACATGCGTGCCTCCACTGCAGACGAAGCAATTCGACTTGAGGCGCCGGTCCTGATGACTGTTGAAAAAGCTATCGAATGGATAAACGAAGACGAGTACGTCGAGTTCACTCCGAAGTCTGTCCGATTGCGAAAGACTATCCTCGACCATGATGAAAGATACAAGGCGAGGAAAAGGACAGCGGTTGGATAGAACAAAGACAGTTTGCTTGTCTGCTGACCCAGGCGTGGCGACCCGTCCCTTTCCTTGATTTTAGAGACCTCCAAACCTATATTTTTCCGCTGGATCCCTTCGGGACAGGCAATATTCACAAAACACCAAGATTTTACGGGAGATTATGGCTACGACTTCAGATTTCAGACCAGGATTGACGATTCGGTACAACAATGACCTGTGGACAATTGTGGAATTTCAGCATGTGAATCCGGGCAACTGGCGGGCATTCGTCCGCGCAAAGATGAAAAATATAAAGACCGGTCAGGTTATCGAGAACCGATTTCGCGCGGGCCAGGATGTCGATGTCGTCAGGATCGAGCAGCGTGCGTACCAGTACCTCTACAAAGACGGCGATATGTTTGTGTTCATGGACAACAATACATACGACCAAATCCAGGTTCCCGAAGAAGTGGTCGGCGAAGGAAGCGACTTGATCAAGGAGAATGAAACGATCCAGATTTTCTTCAACGATACCGAAATCACGGGGGTTGAGATACCCATTTTCGTTAGCCTGAAGGTAGTGGAGACTGAACCAGGACTCAAAGGCGACAGTGTGAATAATGTGATGAAGCCGGCGAAGCTGGAGACCGGCGCAACAGTCAACGTTCCCCTTTTCGTCAACGAAGGCGATGTATTGAAGATTGATACGCGAACCGCTTCCTATGTGGAACGCGTAAAATAGATAGTATCGACCCGACAAGTCTGAATTTCAACCCAATTATGCCGGGTCGGACGATTGTCGGCATCTTCTCATTTTACCGGAGTCTGTTATGGACCTCAACTACATAAGGAAGCTCGTCAAGCTCGTTGACGAAAGCGGGGTAGATGAAATAGAGATTGAAGAAGAAGGAACAAAATTAAGGATCAGTAAACACAACCAGAATTCTTCCGCTGTTCCGACATTGATTCCGCAGATCATCACGCAGCCGCAACCCGTTGCACAGGTCGTGACAGATCCAGAAATAGGCGCCGCAAATCCTGCTAGCCGGTCTGAGGCGCAGCCTCCCAAGACCGAAGAGAAGAAGTATCACCAGGTTCGGTCTCCGATAGTCGGAACGTTTTACACTGCGCCTGCTCCGAATGCCGACCCTTACGTGCAGGTTGGATCTACGGTGCAGCAGGGCACGGTTCTTTGCATAATCGAAGCTATGAAACTGATGAACGAGATTGAATCGGATGTCGCGGGCAAGGTGGTTAGTGCTCTCGTCGAAAACGGCCGACCGGTCGAGTACAATCAGCCCCTCTTCGAAATAGAACCGGCGTGACCGCTTGTTCAAGAAGATCCTAATCGCTAACCGGGGCGAGATCGCCCTCCGAATAATAAGAAGCTGCAGAGAGATTGGAATTGAGACGGTTGCCGTCTACTCAGAGGCAGATCGTGATTCCCTTCATGTCAGATTCGCCGACGAAGCCGTATGCATCGGCCCGCCGCCAAGTCGTGAGAGTTATCTCAACGTCCCGCGGATTATCGCCGCCGCAGAGATTACAAACTCAGATGCCATCCATCCGGGTTACGGCTTCCTCGCAGAGAACGCGCAGTTCTCAGAGATATGCGAGAGCAGCGGTATAAAATTCATCGGGCCGAAGCCCGCCATGATTACTTCGATGGGAGACAAGGCGTTGGCAAAAGAGACCATGAAGAATGCCGGCATACCTGTCGTTCCGGGAAGCGATGGAGTTATCGACGACGTGCGCGTCGCCAAGGAGATTGCTGAAGGAATTGGATATCCGGTCATTATCAAAGCCACTGCAGGCGGCGGTGGAAAAGGAATGCGGTTAACGTGGACGCCGGATGAATTCGAGCGGCAGTTCCAGATGGCCCGCACCGAGGCGGAAGCGGCGTTCGGAAACGGAAGTGTCTATGTCGAGAAATATGTTGAGCAGCCCCGACATATCGAGATCCAGGTGCTCGGCGATCAGTATGGTGAAGTAATCCATCTCGGCGAACGCGAGTGTTCAATCCAGAGAAGACATCAGAAGTTGATTGAAGAATCGCCCTCGCCATTTGTCGATTCCGAGCTCCGTGAAAAGATGGGTGCGGCCGCGATCAAAGGATCGAAGAGTGTCAAGTATGAAGGTGCCGGGACAATTGAGTTTCTGGTCGACAAGTACAAGAATTTCTATTTTATGGAGATGAACACCAGGATCCAGGTAGAGCACCCGGTAACCGAACAGGTAGTTGGGATGGACCTGGTAAAGGAGCAAATAAGCGTCGCAGCCGGTGCCAGAGTGACCAAGAAAAAACTCAAGCAAGTCGGCCATGCAATCGAGTGCCGCATCAACGCCGAGGACCCATTCAGAGATTTCCGCCCTAACCCGGGAACCGTCACGGGATTTCACACGCCGGGTGGCTATGGAGTTCGAACCGATACACACGCGTACGCCGGTTATACGATTCCGCCATACTACGATTCTTTGATTGCGAAACAGATAGCCTTCGGCGCGACAAGAGAGGAATGCATCGACCGGATGTACAGGGCGCTTGAGGAATTTGTCGTGGAAGGAGTCGCGACCACGATACCTTTTCACTTGAAAGTCATGAAGGATGCACGGTTCAGGAAGGGGGAGTTTGATACGCATTTTCTGGACTCGTTTAGTTTAGCAGATTAAAGGAGACTCAAATGGAATTCCCGAAAGAGTTGAAGTACACCAAAGATCATGAATGGATCCGTGTTGACGGGGAAGTTGGCGTTGTGGGCATAACAGATTACGCGCAGGGCGAACTGGGCGATGTCGTGTTCGTCGAATTGCCCGCGGTCGGCACGAAGCTCGAACAAGGCAAACAATTCGGAACAATTGAAGCCGTGAAAACCGTTTCGGACTTGTATGCTCCCGTCAGCGGTGAAATAATTGAGTTGAACGATAAACTGAAGGATTCTCCTGAAGTCGTGAATAAAGATCCTTACTCAGGCGGCTGGATGGTGAAGGTAAGAATTTCCAACAACGCAGAGCTCGAAAGTCTTCTCAACGCAGCAAAGTATCAGGAGATGGTGGGACAGCATTAATAGGAGGGAGGTAATTGGTGGTAGGTCGTAGGTAATGGGACTCCTACTACCTACCCCGACAACCAACCGCCTGCTCTAAAGAGGGAGTCACGAGTGGCATATTACCCAAACACCGACGAGGATCGTCGTGAAATGCTCGACGCTATCGGCGTCAAGAATTTTGAGGAACTGATAAAAGACATACCGCGGGAAATCAGGCTCAAGAATGATTTGAAGATTTCTCCGGCGATGAGTGAGTTTGAGGTTGTTAAACATCTATCGTCTCTGGCGAAGGAAAACATAAACGCCCAGGAAGCTGTCTCCTTCCTTGGTGCGGGAGTGTACGACCATTTCGTTCCCTCAGCAGTCACGGCGATGCTTGGCCGTTCCGAGTTCTACACGGCATACACGCCATATCAGGCAGAAGTAAGTCAGGGTACGCTTCAGTCAATCTATGAATATCAGACGATGATTTGCCGCCTAACCGGAATGGATGTCTCAAACGCTTCGCTGTACGATGCAGGAAGCGCACTCGCCGAAGCGGCACTGATGTCTGTTTCGCACACCGGAAGGAAGAAAATCGTCGCTGCGCATCCGATCCATCCACATTATCTGAAGGTGGTCAAGACATACGTTCATGGCCAGGGATTTGAGCTTGTCGAGGTGCCTCAACGTGACGGGGTGGTGGACATCGACGCCCTGAAGCAGACTGTAGATTACGGTACCGCAGCTGTCATGGTACAGCAGCCTTCGTTCTTTGGAACTCTAAGTGACGTTTTCGAGATCGGGGAGGTTGCGCACTCGAAGAAAGCGCTCTATGTTGTCGATGTAAATCCGATTTCCCTCGGCGCTCTCGTGCCTCCGGGCGAATACGGCGCGGACGTCGTCGTTGGAGAAGGACAGCCGCTCGGAATACCACAAAGTCTCGGCGGGCCGTTCCTGGGAATTTTCGCAGTCAAGGAAGCACTGATTCGTCGCATCCCGGGAAGGCTTGCAGGAGTCACGGTAGATACCGACGGCAATCGCGGTTTCGTATTGACACTTCAAACCCGCGAGCAACAGATACGTCGCGAGAAAGCTACCTCAAATATTTGTACTAATGAAGGCTTAGTCATGCTCGCCGCGACGATCTATGTGTCGCTCATGGGCAAAGAAGGAATCCGTGAAGTTGCGGAGCAATCGAGTGCGAAGGCACATTATCTTGGGGAACAAATCGAAAATATTCCAGGGTATGCGTTGAAATACCCCCAACCCTTCTTCAACGAGTTCCTTCTTTCCACCCGTGTCCCCG
>JAKASW010000261.1 GCA_021818875.1 Bacteroidota bacterium | reverse complement strand
CATAGATGCGGTAGCATCGATGAGGAATCAACAAGTATCATGGAGGGTCCGCACGTCGCGGATGTCCTTTGAGCCTCCCGGTCATGACGGATATTCGTTCGGAGTGGATACATGGTACCGGGATCAAGAGAACTATTCGAGGGGAAGCCAGCTCCTTCCGTCAGAGACTACAAAGCTCGATGACCACGGAATGTTGAGCGTCTCAGCACCACTTCCGGTTGGGCAGATCCGAAATACAATTTTCCTGACGCTGGAAGCGGATGTCACTTCACGGAGTAGACGATTTATATCCGGTCGTGCAGCCGCGATTCTCCATGGCGGCGAATACTATATCGGAATCCGTCAATCGTCAACTTTCCTTCAAGAAAAAGATACACTGAGGTATGATGTAATAAGCGTGAGTCCCGACGGAAAGATGTCTCCTGGTCAGAGACTCGACATCAAGGTAGTCAAACGGGAGTGGGATTCGGTTCGCAAAGCAGGCGCCGATGGGCGTTATTTCTGGGTCACAGAGAAGACCGACTCAGTCCTGACAAATTTACATGTGACAACAACGGCTTCGGTGAGTCATTCCGAATTTGTGCCTTCAATGCCGGGACTATACTTCGTTACCGCGGAGGGAAAGGACAAGAGGGGGAATGTGGTACGGTCAAGCGCCTCCTTTTATGTCACTGGAACCGGCTACGTCGCCTGGGAGCGATCCGACGACGATAGGATCGGTCTAGTCTCCGATGCAAAGAGTTACAAGCCAAGGGATACTGCCCACGTGATAGTTAAATCGCCTTACGAGGAGGCCAATGCACTCATAACACTTGAACGCGACGGAGTGATGAAACAATGGACCACCACATTGACTGGAAGTGCTCCTGAGATTGCCGTTCCAATCGGGAAAAAATACTTGCCCAACATTTTTGTTTCAGTCGTCCTGCTGCAGGGACGGTTGGGACAAGTATCTCCATCTGAAAACGATGATGTTGGAAAGCCGACGTTCAAGATCGGTTACATAAACCTACCGGTCGATGCCGGGACAAAACATTTCCACGTCGAAGTCTCTTCATCGAAAGAGCGGTACCGACCTGGTGACTCGGTGACGGTGAATCTGACGGTCAGGAATTCCTCCGGAAGAGGCACGCGATCCGAAGTAACGCTTAGTGTCGCCGATGTTGGGGTTCTGAATTTACTCGAAAGAATTCCTCGACGCTTGCGTCGGGGTTGGAGTTAGGCTAAACTTAAGGAATGAGTGAGCATGTTATCAAGAGGCACAACAAGACATTGTTGCTGTACCATTTGGTATGTCCAGCAAAATATCCTAGAGACGTATTCGTCGAAGGAGTGGAGAGGAGTTTGAAGGAGGTGTGCGTTGGTATAAGCCAGCGGTACGAGATACATTTTGTAGAAGTAGGAACAGACGAGGATCATGTGCATTTTCTGATACAAAGTGTACGGATGATATCTGTGGCGAGAATAGTGACGATAGTAAAGAGTATAACGGCGCGGGAACTGTTCAATCAGCATCCTGAGATCAAGAGGAAACTGTGGGGAGGGAATCTATGGACGAGTGGGTATTATGCAAACACAGTTGGAGCATATGGAAGTGAGAAAGTGATAGAGGAATACGTGCAGTCTCAAGGCGGGAAGTACAAACAGATATTGAGACAGCAACTGTCGTTATTTGAGTAGAAACTATGTAGAAAGAGATACCCCGACGCTTGCGTCGGGGAGGTTCATTCTCAATTTATGTCCCCATTCCCACGAACAGGCTTTCTCCTCTTCCGGTCATTTCGCTTCGCATTGTCGATAGAAATGGAGTCACGCTTCGTGAAGTACTATCGGACCAGGAAGGACGTGCGTACTGGCTCAGATGGAGCGAAATACCGGGTTGGTTAGTCAAAGCCACGATTGCGGTTGATGACTCAAGATTCTATATCCATCCTGGTCTCGACCCGATTGCTATCGTCAGGGCGTTGTACCAGGATATGCGTGCGCTGCGGGTCGTTTCAGGAGGCTCGACGATCACGGAGCAGGTTATCCACAACATCTACCATCTCCCTCGCACGATTCCTGGCAAGATTCTCGAAGCGTGGTACGCTCTACGGTTGGAACGGACGATATCGAAGGACCAAATACTCCTCCAGTACCTGAATCGCGTTCCTTGCGGAAACGGCACCTACGGAGTGGAAGCAGCGTCACGTCTCTACTTCGATAAACCTGCACGCCAATTGTCTCTTGCTGAGGCGGCGTTCCTTGCTGGTCTTCCCAATTCTCCCGGTTCATCAAATCCTTACAGAGCGTTCTCCCGCGCCGAGTCAAGGCAGAGCTTTATCTTAAAGCAGATGCTCGAAAAGCGAATGATTAGCAGAGTTGACTACGAACGTGCCATCAACGAGCCGATCCGCATCGCCACTTCGCAACGTCAATTTCGAGCGCCGCACTTTACTCAGATGGTCCTCCATGTGATTCTTCCTGAGGATAGGCAACGCATTTCGGTTGTCAGGACAACTCTCGACTACGGAGTGCAAAAGACTGTGATGCTTCTACTCCGAGGACAGGTCGCCTCACTGAAGTCGCATCGAGTTACAAACGCTGCTGCAGTTGTTATCGACAATGCGAGTGGAGACATAATTGCGCTTGTAGGTTCGGTCAATTTTTTCGACTCCTTGAGAGACGGCCAGGTAAACGGTGCCCTTTCCCCGAGGCAGCCCGGCTCGGCATTGAAACCTTTTGCTTACGGGCCTGCCCTGGAAAGCGGAATGACGGCGGCTACAATACTACCTGATCTGCCGTACTCGGTGGCGGGGACAAGCACCACTAGCGAAGGGTACTCTCCCGAAAATTACGACAGGAAATTTCATGGCCCTGTAAGATTGAGAACCGCGCTCGCGTGTTCATACAATGTTCCTGCAGTTCGTGTTGCAGAGCGAGTAGGAGTGAGAGCTTTGCTGAACCTGCTTCGCGACGCTGGTCTAGCTACTCTTGACAAGGACGCAAGTCACTACGGTCTTGCTCTGACACTTGGCGACGGAGAGGTGACCCTGCCGCCGGTTCGCTATTCCGTAATATCATGCTCTATTTAGAACAACGTGGTACGGGCGGTGATTTCAGTGTGCCTCCAGACATTGTCGAGAGGAAAGTGTGTACTGTGTCGGGTCAGTTGCCGGGGAGATATTGTCCCGGGACTATAGATGAGGTATTCATTGCAGGTACGGAGCCGACAGACACCTGCACAATACACAGGATGTATAAGATCGATGTGAGAACGTTGATGTTCGCAAATCGTGGTACGCCGCGACAATATGTCGAAAAAAAAGTGTTCGAAGTACTTCCTCCGATTTTCGATCGGTGGGCGGCCCGGGAGGGAATACGTGTGCCTCCAGGTTCGGCCCTCCTCGCTAATTCCAGGGTGGTGCACGCGTCATATCCCGGCATTATGAATCCCGGCTTTGCAATTATGAGCCTGGAGGACGGGGCGGTATTCAAGATCGATCCTGTGTTGAGACGAATGTACCAGGATGTTGCCGTGGCTGTCGCGGTCGGAGAGGAATATCGCTTTGTGAAATTGTACATTGATGGTAGGCTATTTTCAAACTTGAGCGGGAGATCTGAGGTAAAGTGGAACCTGCATGAAGGAGAACACGATCTCCAGCTTGTCGGTAAATGCGGCGACCGCTTGGTGAGGAGCGGCATTGTGCATGTCACCGTTTACCGTTGAATGTAGATCTATTCTTGACGGCTGAATGGATTGAACCGGATCGTCACTGTAGTCCCTTTGCCAGCTTCGCTCTCAATTTCAATATTACCCTTGTGTTCCTGGACTATCCTTTTTGTGACGGCGAGACCCAGGCCTGTCCCTTTGCCGGGTCCTTTTGTTGTGAAGAATGGAGTGAAAACCTTGTCAATGTGTTCAGGTGGAATCCCTTCTCCTGCATCTTCGACTCGGATCACGACTTTCTCTTCGGCGCTTTTTCTATTCTCGATAGAGGTGCTGACGTTCAATTCACCCCCATTGGGCATCGCGTGCACGGCGTTAACTATGATATTGAGGAAAACCTGGTATATCTGGGCCGGATCACCGTAAACCATCGGAAGGTCGGCGGGCAAGGTAGTACTGATCTCGATTCCGCTTTTGCTGAATTGAAGCTTGACAAACTCGAGGACTTCCTTCAGCACTCCGTTGACCTCTACGGCTTGTAGCGACAGTTTCCTCGGTCTGGCAAAGTCGAGGAGCTGTCTCATGAGGTGAGTCATCCGTTTAGTCTGGTTTATAATGACCGAGAGCTCCTGATACCCTTTGTCCGTCTCGTTCATGTCGAGGAGTAGGAACTCAGCATTGCCGGAAATAATGTTTAGTGGGGTACCTATCTCGTGGGCTATGCCTGCCGCAAGCTGTCCGGTAGTTGCGAGCTTCTCTGTCTGGATGATTTGCTGCTCAAGATCTTTCTTGTCACTTATATCCGATTCTATACCCATATACCCGATCTTTGTTCCATCAAGATAAATCGGAGTGATGCTCAGCCAAATCGGAACCTCGCTGCCGTCCTTACGTTTGTTAATGATCTCGCCGTGCCATTGTCCCTTCTCACCAAGCGAGGCCCACATTTGCTTGTAGAATTCCAGAGTGGAATGTTTTGACTGGATGACAGCGGTAGACCTTCCGATCACTTTGTCTTTAGTATGATCGTAAATTTTGGTGAATGCGTTGTTAATATCAACGATCCTCCCGTCGACCCCGGTAATGACTATTGCGTCGGTCGAGTTTTCGAAGGCGCTCCGAAACAGTTGGATGCGCCTCTCAAGATTATTCTCGTCGGCAACATCCATAGTGGGACGAGCAAATCCGGGTGACCTGAGGTCGGGGCACTGCCGTTTGTCGTCTGGATTTTCAAACACCATCGGTATGAACCCATGATCGAGAAATGAAGGGAAGGTTTTTGCTGTGACAACGGAGTGTGAATTTCGTAATCGAAGTTTGATCTGTTTTCTCTTGCTAAACAAACTGACCGAAGGAGGGTCCTCGAAAATCTCGTCGAGATTCTTCCCGGTTCTGCCGTAGTTGAACGCTTTCTTAAACTGAGGCGTGACTGCGATGATCCTCCCTGTACCATCTGCAATCAGCCCGCAAACATGGCCAACGGATAGTGCGGCGATAATGCCCTTGACCCCGGCGTAGGCCTTCTTAGTCGCCATCTATTTCAGAACTTGAACCAGTCCTTTTAGTTTGTTGCTGAGAACGTTAGGTAGAACGTTTAAACGGTCCTTGAGAATATTGGTTTTTCTTTCATCATTTTCTCCAGGTATGCGTCGAATGCCATGGCGATGTTTCTTATGACCAGTCTTCCCATATCTTTGACAACAATCTTATTCTGACTTAGTTCAAGCAAGTTGTCGCTCACAAATTCGCTGAGCTTGGGGTAAGCGTCCTTAAAGTAGTCGTCAAAGTCGATCTCGAGTTTCTTCTCGATGTCTCGTTTGTCCAGCTCCATATCGCACATCAGCCGCATTATTACATATTGTCTGACTATATCGTCGGGCGTCATTCTATAGCCGACTGCAGTTGGAGACTTCCCAGAATCGATGGCTCCGTAATAATCCTGCAGCGACTTATAATTTTGGGAATACACATGATTGAACTGGCTGATTGCTGAGTTTCCGAACGCGTAAAGGTCCGCGCCGGCATGCGTCGAGTAACCCTGGAAATTTCTGTAGAGAATCTTCTCTCTCTGCGCGATAGCGAGCTCATCATCGGGTTTGGCGAAATGATCCATGCCGATGTAAACGTAGCCTGAGCTTGTAAGTAACTCGATGGTCATCTTCAGGATCTGCAGCTTTATTTCAG
>JAKASW010000260.1 GCA_021818875.1 Bacteroidota bacterium | reverse complement strand
ACACACCTCCTCCATCACATACTTGCCGCTGGCCCCGATTATTTCCGGATTGATCACCACGAGCGGCTTCTCCGAAGCGTAATCTTCCATGACTGAGATATCCATGACCGCGAGAGACAACGGCAGCCCGACCTGGTTTGCCGCCAGACCTATCCCGTCGGCATTGTGCATCGTCTCGAACATATCCCTTATCAACCCGACAAGCTTGTCGTCAAATTTCGTAATTTTCTTCGCAGGCACCTCCCACACTTTTGTGCCGTACAAATGAATGGGCATTACCATTTCATGTCACTCCACCATTTAGGACTCGATTCAATTCCGGATTTGATTTTCCACTTCTTGCTTAAGAGCGAGGTATTCCCGATAGGAGGCCGCTCTCTGCAGCATAACTATCTGCGGAAAGTCAGGAGGAATCTTGTTTCGACCATTCACATTGTAAGGAATTAAATCGGTCGTAATCCCTAACATGCTCACTGCTTGCCGACCGTAGAGTTCAGTAAGGCTGCGATGTATGCTCTCGCTTAGTTTGTTGTACGCCGCGGTAACCTGCGGATATTTGCCGGTAACAAGATTCGAGGCAACGAAGCCGGCATAGAGGCTGTCGCTCCCTCCATCCTTTATTCCCTTTGCAAACGTCGCCTGCGCCTCAGCGTAGTTCCCCGCAAGGAACGACGCCATGCCGTCCCGGTAGTACTCAGCAGGTTTCTTCGAACAGGAAGAGAGGAGAAGGGCAAAAAGGAATAATAGAATGGTCGAATAATGGATCGATTGGTATAGGCTTTTCAATTTAGAATTCATAACCCGTAAGATTCCCATTTTGAGTCAACCAATTTCTTTATCTCGTCGGACATCGCAATCTTATCGGGCCAGGGTCTTGTGAAGCCCTCGTCGGGCCACTTTCTTGTCCCGTCGATGCCCATCTTCGATCCGAAGCTGAAATATTGAGATGAGTGGTCGAGCACATCATGGGGTCCCTTTGAAAATGTGACGTCGCGCTGCGGATCTATATTGTTCAATGCGTACCACCATGCCTCGGAAGTATTCTGCACATTTACATCTTTGTCAACAACAACAATCACCTTAGCAAACATCATCTGCCCCAGCCCCCACAAGCCGTGCATAACCTTGAATGCATGCCCCGGATACTTCTTGTCTATCGAAGCAAATACCAGGTTGTGAAATATTCCCTCGAACGGCATATGGTAATCCACAAGCTCCGGTAAAACCAATTTTGCCAGGGGGAGAAAAATCCGCTCCGTTGCGTAACCCATCCAATCATCTTCCATGATCGGCTGGCCGACAACGGTTGAAACAAAAATGGGCCTGGTGCGGGTTGTAACTGCAGTGACATGGAACGCAGGATAATAATCTGCGAGCGAATAAAATCCGGTATGGTCGCCGAAAGGCCCTTCGAGCCGAAGCTCTTCGGTTGTATCCACATAACCCTCAAGGACTATCTCCGATTCGGCAGGCACTTCAAGATCCACAGTCTTGCATTTCACCAGATCGACAGGTTCCTGTCGCAGGAATCCCGAAAAGAGGTATTCCTCGATACTCTCCGGAAGGGGTGCACTGGTGCTGTACATGGTCGCCGGATCGGAACCGACCACGACTGCCACATCCAGTCGCTTCATCCCTTTTTCCCTGGCTCTCGCGAAGTGCATCGCCCCGCCCTTGTGACGTTGCCAGTGCATAGCTGTTGTGTTTTTGTCAAGCACCTGCAAACGATAGAGTCCCATGTTGCGAACGCCCGTATCCGGATCTTTCGTGACCACCTGGCCGAAGAGAATGTACGGTCCGCCATCCTGCGGCCACGATGTCGTGACGGGGAACTTATAAAGATCGACATCATTTTGATCGATGACGACTTCCTGACACGCAGCCCGCTTGACAACCTTCGGCGGAAACTTTGCCATCTCCATCAGCTTCGGCATCATCGCCATTTTTCCGAGGAACGACCCGGGCACTTTGAGGTTGAGCATCTCTGACAACCTTTTGCCGATCTCCTCCAAATCGTCGACTCCGAGTGCCCACGCCATCCGTTGCCTGGTTCCGAAAATGTTGATCGCAAGCGGAATTCTACTTCCCTTCACATTTGTGAAGAGGAGTGCCGGTCCTCCGGCTTTTACCGTGCGATCGACAATCTCGGTAATCTCGAGCCGGGCGTCGACTTCGACGCCGACAGTTTTCAGCTCACCTTTCTTCTTCAGGAAATCCAAGAACTCGTTGAGGCTATTGAATGCCATCGGACATATCCACCTGAATTATTTTTCTTGCACCCGCATACCGTCTCCTGAAGTACGTGCTGTCGAGAGAGGAAATCGTGACTCCCTCTGAGACACTGGCATTAGCAAAAAGTCCGTCGCCAAGGTAGATCCCGACGTGGCTTATCCGTCTGCCGAGCGTCCGGAAGAAAACAAGGTCCCCAATCTGAAGATCGTCCCTCGACACTCTTTCACCCAGTTCAGATTGTTCAAGGGCAGAATGAGGGAGCGCCACATCGAACACCGAGTCGAACACAACCATCGAGAAGCCTGAACAATCCATGCCTGAATGCGTATCACCGCCAATTCTGTATGGTGTTCCGAGGTACGAATCGATGATCCGGATCAAGTCGCTTTTCAGGCGGTCGGCGGAATCAGGGGCTGGCTCGTTTGCAGCTCTCGTCAACTCCGCTCGAAGTTTCTTCATGTTAACCCGGTGATCATTCTCCATCTCCTCCTCTCTCTGCTCGATTTTGAGCTCGGCGGGAGTCTCGTCGAAAGAGAATCGAGGTTTCTGACTGGCCTTCCCCTTGTTGCCGCTGACAAATCGTGGCGCGGAAGCGGCGCATCCGCCCAGTATGAATGCTGTGGCTGCGAGGAACACCAGGGGTATAATGCGGCTGACTGACATAATGAATTTTTGTGCTGACAATATAAAAAGGGGCAGGCTGGAGAACAAGAATATGGTTACTTAAGGTCGGTTGAAAGCTCATACCTCAATATTCTGTCGTGCCCCGCGTCGCAGATGTAGACAATCTTGTTGTAGTATGCCAGACCGGATGGATGCAACAACGCGCCGCCGGATTTCGACGGGCCGAACGACTCACGCAGGAGTGTTCCGTTTAAGTCGAATTTCATGAGGCTGTCCAATGAACTATCAACGACATAGATATTACTTCTGTCGTCAACCATAACTGCCTCGGGCGTGACGAAAATATTTGAAAGGATGTCGGGCATTTTGCCGGAAGGATCAAGATTAAACTTAGAGCTCCAGCTTGGAGCGAAAAGCTCGCTTCCCGGATTGAAGGTAATCCACTTTACCTTAAAAGCATTTTCTGGATCGACCTGCGTCAAAATGAAATCGGATCCGTACTGCTTCGTGTTGAAGGTAGCGATATTGCTGATCCTATTTATGGCTATGAACCCGGTTCCCGTTGGGACAAGACTCGGCACAAGGTCGATATAATCGCCCGAATATTGCCTGTCATTCTTATCGAAGTGTAAAATCATGTTGTCAGGATCCACCGGACTTGTATTGATATTTCCTGAACGAGTCACGTAGTAGCTGTTATCGGGTAGAACCGCAACACCCGTAAACTCTCTTCCGGTGACAAGATTGCCCGAGGCGTCGCGCGTAATCTGCTCCTTCGGAGATTCATGGTACACGATCACGATAGGAGCCGAGGATATATCATGGTTGTTATTGAACAACCTTATCTTGGCAATTGCGGCGACGGCAATAACGCTGCCGTTGATTGTCGTATCGTACTCGCAGGCAATTATCAAATTGAATCTTCTGTCCTCAGTGATTGCAGTCGGCCGCTTAACGTACTGCGAATATCCGAGGACTCTTCCCGCCAGGTCAACCATCACAACCCTGTTATTCTCCGGTTCCGTAGCATAGAGGATGTCATCATATCCGATTTTGATATTCTTCGGATTGCTGAAACCCGTCCACGGCGGCTGAATCTGAATGTAGCTTGTATCCATAACGGCCTGACCGCTCGCTGCAGGAAGCGTAGAGATGTCGATGACGTTTGACTTCTCATTACACCCTGGTAGAACCAACAGTAGCAGACTGATGACGCGGATGAAACGGATTCTCACCGATCCCTTTCTCTCTCTATTCTTTAGTTTTAAATATTCTGCATTTGACATTTATTGACCGTTCAAATCTGTGTTATCTATGCCATCCGCGTTCTGTTTGATCTAGAACCTCAAGTCCAGAGAGAATCGATGTACATCACCGAGACGCTCGTAGGGTGTGAAGGCATAATCGAAATAAACGAGAGCAAACCGTGCGTCCACCTTAACTCCGGCTCCAAGCGCGTAGCTCTGCTCGGTGACATTGATTTTGTAGCCGCCTCTGAGGAAGAAAGTGGATTTATAGGAGTATTCTGCACCGGCTGCAAGATTTTCCGAATTATCCGCAGGATGATTCAACTGTGCAGATGCGGTCAGTTTATTCTCCTTATCCTGGTATGGCTCGAATGCGAATCCGATCCTAAAAATGGTCGGCGGCGAAAAGCTCCGGAAGCTGGAGACCGTCGTTCCATCGACGAGGTTCACGGAGCCGGATGGTGTAAGCTGTCCGCCGAAGTTACTGACTGAGACGGCAAAGCGAGTTGTGCCAAGTCCTGTCCAGTAATAAGTCCCGAGATCGATCAGGACGCCGCGCATGCTGAGCTGGGCAAGGGTCTCATCGATGAATTTCACACTTACACCAAAGCTGAACTTGTCTGTCATTTTGCGGGCATAAGTTGCGGCAAGAGCCAGGTCCCCATATTTGAAATAGGCGCCGGTCCCGTAAGGCTGGTACTCCGTTGTGACCGGCATATCGTCCGATTGGAGAGAGATGATGGACAGTCCGACGCTATTCTGCGGATCAAGATGGTACACTCCACCGATGAAATCGTGCTGCAAAGCGACGAACCAGGTTGCATGCGAAATCCCGACTTCGGTACCATCGAACTGGGTTATGCCTGCCGGGTTGTAGAAGAGTGCATACACGTCGTTATCGACGGCGGCGAAGCTCTCAGCCATTGCATTTGCCCGCGCTCCTACGCCGATCTTGAGGAAATCTGCTGCGGTGATTCCGACTCGTTGGGAGCCGAGGACAGGAAGAAGCTGGGCAGAGGCGTTCCCTGCAAAGAAGAAGTAGACCAGCAGAAGCATGAGGTAAGATTCAAGAGTCAAGAATACCGACACTCTGGACTCCGGCTTTTGACTTCCGGCCTCAGGCCTCCGAGTTGTCCGTCGTGACGTTTCCACGCCCCATGCTCCATGCACTATGCTCCATGCACTCACAGCTGCACCGACACTCCAATCTTGATATTCCTCGGCGGGAGATACCTCGATTGATCTAGTGGAAACGGGTCCACGGGAGCCTGGAGCTGCGGATAAAGCGGGTTGTTCCACGATGGCGGTGTGGGATCGCCGAGCTGATATGCCCTGCCCGTCACAGGATTGATTATGTCGGAATTCAGATTGTTGAAAAGGTTTCTCACCTCCACCATGACTGTCATGTCCATGCCGGCGACTGTAAAGTATTTCTCAAAATTGAAGTCGACGTAGAACCAGTTTGACCCGATCTTGCCATACTGGTCATTCGTGTTTACCGCGTAAAGTGGTTCACCATTAAGTGCGTAGGTACCTGTGAAATAATACGGAGTATATCTCCTTCCACTCTCGAAGAAAACCCTGAAGTAAGTTTCAAAATCGTCCAATATCACTTTCCCGAATCCGAAGATGCCATTCTGTTTCCGATTATAAAGAGACACGATTGCCGATAGCTGCAGGGGACGGTCCCATGATACAAATGATTCATTCATCATCTCGCTCAACAATCCCTGAACCG
>JAKASW010000259.1 GCA_021818875.1 Bacteroidota bacterium | reverse complement strand
GGCCGCCATCAGAAGCCTGGCGAGAAGAATTGTCCCTATTAATCGTGCACCGAGATGTCCCAGCCTCCCTTTCGCCAGTTTGACAAGAAGGATCTTTCTATTGTCCAGAATCTTACGGAAATCAATGGTGGTGTGTTGCTGCCCTACAATCGGCGTTAGGTAATGGTTCTGGACGAACTTGGTCAGCTTACTTGTAACATATGGGGCTACGTTCCGCAAGGACAATTCGCCACCGGCCTTCTCAGCTTCAGAGCGCCAGAAACTGACAAGCTGTTGATCCGCGCTTTTCTCGAGAAGCCGGTTTCGAAACTCGCCATCCTGGAATATCCTGACGATATCGAGGAGGGTACCAGGTGCATTCGGATCATCCATGGCAAGGAGCATCGCATTCCGGATGTACATTTCAAATATTGGTCCTCCTGTAGACTTGAGATCGTACATTTCGTCAAAGAGGTTGAGCATCTCGTCTATGAGAAAGGTCTTTTGTTCGGGGAAACGGGCGTCATACTCGAGCAGGTTCAAACCGGGCGGATTTGCGAGATCAGTTGGATTGAATACTACGATATCGTCCCGTCTCCACTTTGGAATTCTATTGTATACTTTCTGGTACAAATCGCCGTGTGGATCGATCAGTGCTACGCCGCCCCCCGAGTCGACCCTTTCTTGAATCATCGACAGAAGCATCGTCGATTTACCAGTACCGGTCTGGCCCAGAATCCAGAGATGACGACGCAGATCTCCAAGCGAGATCCTTACAGGCTGATCGCCACCAGAAGTCCTTTTGTAGCCTAATATGGGGCCAGATGATGAGATATCGGCGGGGAGGAAGCGTTCCGCCGGATGTGATGTGTTTATCCAAGGTGTATCTCCCTGCAACGGAAGTGGAAGGTGAAAAATGGTAGAGAGATAACTGAGCGGATAAGTGCGCAGCAGTCTCTCAATAGGCTGGTCACCCTGAAAGGCTAATGCGTTAGCCGGTACGTTACTGTAAATGTCCGAGTTTGAACTTTGCACTTTTGAAACTTCTCCGAAGAGATCAATTGAGACCGCTGTGACGAGATTAGTGGGAACGAACGGCGCTGAAGAGGCAAGATTTGTGTGAAGCTGAAAACACTGTGCGGCCTGATCAGTCAGCTCGTGCACGAATGGAATCACTGATTCGCTTGCATGACTAAGTAGATTCCGTTCCTCCTGACCCGCGGGATCGGTGACCGCATCAAGCAGACTAATCTCTTCAGCAAGAAGCTTGGTTGGGGTAATGGTCATATCGAGCAAAGCCTGGGAAGGCAAATCCGAAAGGACAGAGCATGTATGCTCGAGAAACGATGGTTGCGAAAAATGCCCGGCTGCCGGGAGCCGCAAGCCGATCGATTCCAGATCTTCCTTTGCATCGTCAAGGGAAAGGTTTTCCGAATTGGTCAAGTTGACTGACCTCCTGTCAAGGGCGAGTGCTGCGTGCACGGGGAATGGAGCAACTATGCTGTCAAATTCCACCTTGTCCGTAACCGGAAGGAAGGAGTAGACAAAATCGGGACTGTTGCCGCGACTAAGGAGGTGTGAAAGGAGTTCGCTTCGAACTGCCCTAGCGTTGAAGGCGGCCCTTTCATAGTCGCATTCTTTCAGAGAAAAGATCATCGCAACCAGCAACGTTTTATTCTCGCGATTGTCCGGTTTTGGAGAGATGAGTCGCAGGGTTACGCTGAGCGGGAAAGAAAAGAAAGTGAGCAAGCTAAGGAAATGGTGATGCCATCGCACTGCTGCGCGGAGTGCGAGAACGGCTTCCCGAGGGGAGCGCGGGGCTACAACGGATTCAAGACGGAAGGCAAATGTACTTTCGAATTGGTCTTTGTTTTTCCGGCGAAGACATAGCCCGTAGCGTTTATCCCACTGCGATCCGTCTCTTGGCAAATCGGGTTCCACATTCGAACGATTGGATTCTATCGCAGCCTGAATCCTTGAAACCACCTCTTTCGTTCCTATGCTCGGATTGACATAATCCTGCGGCGAGAGAATGAGGATGGGAATATTGTTCCCCATGGCTTTGATCCTGGGGACAGCGTCGCTTCCAAGGCCTGGCGTCTCGACCGTTCGAGAATTGAGCACCACCGCATCGAGCACCGGATGATACGTTCTCAGCAGGCTCATTCCCTCATCTATGTCGCTGGTTGACAAAAGGTGTATGCCATGTTCCATTGCCAAACCCTCCAATTCCGTAAGCGATGTCTTAGGGCCGTTGTTTATAAGCAATACCTCGTATCTCTTGTTCAGACTCATTGTGTCGTTCCCTTCGTTATGTTCCTTCCTAGTTGGTTTTACCTGAGGACGACGAACTTCTTAGTGTCGACAAAGTCGACCGCTTCAGTCCCGACGGCGCGTGCGACGAGCCGGTAGAAATAAATGCCGCTTGCAAGGTCGTTGGCCTCAAAGGTGACCGCGTAGGAGCCTTCCGGTTTATCATCGTTGACTAGGGTCCTCACCGTTCTTCCAAGCACATCATATACAGTGATTACGACATGCGATTTCTTTGCGAGCTGATAGTCAATGGTTGTCGACGGGTTGAATGGATTGGGATAGGCTTGCGAGAGCTTAAATCGGCCCGGCATACCCGTAATAGCCTGCTGAATCGCCGTCAGTACACCAGCCGCTGAGGCCCAATTGCTGTAAAAGCCGTTTGCGCTTTGAACACGCACGTAGGCAGTATCAAGGCTCGTGAGTGCGGGCAAGCTCGTTGACTTGGCGACGAAGATGGGATAATCCTTCATCGAGCCCTCGAGAGACATGCTGGTTGTCGGACTTGATGTTCCATCTGAATATTCTATGTAGTATTCGGCTTTGGAAATGCTTGTGAAGTTGTATTCGACTCCTAACGTAGGGCTGCATCTTCCGTAAGAATCCTTAACCCGCAAGTACAAGGTGTCTCCTCTTGTCATGGAAAGTGGAGAGATATTTATGCTGCCGTTCGTTCCTATCGGGAACGATGTTCCATTGTCAGCCCCGGGATCAGAGTTTATGAAATACTCTCCGCCGGCAAGACTGGCTCCTGAGCTTGGGGAGGCAGCGTTGACGACAGGTTGCGGTGCACTCCACGTACTGTCGGAACTTTCGAATCTAAGGCAGAGGACACCTCCTGAGGGAACCTGAGCGGTGAATAAGGCATTGGCGGTTGCCGACCCATAGGTCGCGGGTATCGGCGTTCCGTTCCCCGCGCCCGGATCTACGTCTGTAAAATACTCCGCGGCAACGATAGTCTGGCCCCGAGAGGCTTGCTGGGAAAAGCACACTGCATCAGAGAAAGCAATAACGGTAATGATCGACAGGGCAATTTTCATTCTTTCACCTTAGTAATTGGCTTGTGCAGTTGCCTGTATCTGCACTTGACCATTTCCGATAGGTACGATTACAAGTCTCGTAATGACCGGGAATGTCGGGCAATCCGATCCGCCGAAGTAGCCCATGTCGCTGCGCGAGCCGTCAGGATTGACATCGGCAGGATTCCCTGTTTCGTAGCATGGTGAAGTCGGCGGAATATGAAAATCGTTCCCGCTGGCAAACATTGGGTCGACATCGATTGTGTTGCTGTACGATTGCGCCGAGACTGAGCCGTCACAGTAAGTTACACCTTTGAGGCCGTCGAAGCCTCTGGAGTATTCTCCATTGTCGCGACTGATGCAATTCACTGCCGTTCCGTTATAGCCGTTGTTGTAGCCCTCGACGCCATGGGACGAATTCCCGACAATCACGCAATTCTTGATGCTCGCCGTACTATTTTGAAGAAAATTTACCCCGTAGCGGCCACAGCCTGCGATTACATCGTTCGTTATCAGTCCCGCTGTTGCCTGGATGCCATCGCCTGATATTGATGTAATTGAGAACCACATTAGCTTTCCACCACCCATGGTTACCGTAGGATTATTTGCACTGGTGATCCTTGTAGTCTCGTATCCTGAACCTTGGATGACAATGTTCTTGTTGATAATGATTGCCTCGTTGTAAGTCCCCGGAAATACCTTTACCGTATCTCCGGCTCCTGCGGCGTTGATGGCGCTCTGAATGGTAGAGTATGGTAGGCCTATTCCGACTTTCAACGTGTTGCCGTACAAGTTCGTATTCGCGGCGGTGAAAACGATAGCAGTAAGCATTAAGATGCTTTTCATAGACATTTCTCCTCTCCAATGATATTTCGAGCAACCGATCCCGGAAAATCGAGTTCAGAAATCAATCCCTATTCCTCCCTTCAACGAAAACGGTTCGAGAGAGACGCTCTGAAATGGTGCGATGGAACCGGTATTATACCATTCGGTGAGCGCGCCGCTATCGGGCAGAACATTCATTGATCCTTCAGCGTAGACGGTCAAGATTCCCAAATAGGCTCTGATGCCTGCGATAGGTGCAAATCCGAACATCTGGCCTTCGGTGTATGCGACATTTACAGTCGACAAATCGAAGCTGGAGATTCCTCTCTGCCTCATGTTTATCAATACAAATCCCTTAAGACCACCATATAAGTCTATCGAGCCGCCGCTGAGCCCGAGTTCGATATCGAGAGCGGCTTTGGTGAAGCGAAGTGGGCCGTTGGGCTCACGAAGTGTCATTCCAGCGTTAATGCCGATCATCAATTCCTGGTTGTAAGACCAGTATCCTACCTCTATGTAATTGAGGACGACCGGTGAGGGGCTCGGCATGGCACCTGCGGCGGCGGCATAAGCAATATTCTCGGTAACGTGGTATGTCAGGACTTCCGCAGCGTAGCTTAAACACACACGGGATCGCGGGTGTGCCTGCTGGGCGGCAGCGACACTTGAAGAGAGAACGAGTATAGCCGTCATGAGTGATTTCATTTTGTCAGGGTGCCTGGGTTTTGTTGCATGTCTCTTTCGAAATCGTCGAGCCGTTTTCGAAGTTCGGGGTCTTCAACGCTGGTTTTCAGACCATCGATGGCTGATACAACAGCTCGCTCCAGGTCGCGTTTGTCAATCTGGTTTAGTGTGTAGATATCGTAGCGATATTTGGTTTGATAACCGTCGCTTATCTGCCATTCTTTCCAATACTCTTGCGTCATCGCGACGGACAACTGGATATTATTCGTAACGGCGGAGACCAGCACGTCGGTCAAGTTTCGAACCTCGTCAGACTTGCCCGTTTCTATCATTGCGAAGCGGGAGTTGAAGATTGTCTGTATTCGCTGAGCAAGGTTCTTGAGCGCGTAAGCTTGGGCGATCGACTCGCCGAAGCCTATTTCTGACTGGTCATTTGCTGCGCCCACCACATAGTAGCACTTGTCCTTCTGGTCGTACCAGAATCTATTGGGACTGTTCACCCAATCAGGTTCTTTGTCACTGCTCGTCTCGAATATCGATTTTTGTGCGGTGCCGGGAGTGTTCAACAGTGAACTTGATCCGCATCCATAAGCGAGAACTGCCAGAATCAGCAAAATGATGAAGTTGCTCTTCATTTTCTTAACCTCCGTTTTGAAAATGTCTGGTGGACTGTTATTCATATTGAATGTTCGGCTTAATTGTCAGGCTGTCGATCATATTGAGGATGTGAATCCCGATTGCGATGCTGAAAGCGAGATTGAAGCTTGCGCTTGCCCGAATGTCGTTCCGGGAAATTGCTTTATGGTGGAGCACCACAGCCGTTCCTAATGCGATTCCCTCAGCTAAGAGGAAGATCATCCCGCGTTCCGGGTAGTCCTTATAATACTGCCCCCAGCCAGGGATCAAGGTTGACCTCAATAGGGCTCCAAGATTGCCGGGAATCTGTCTAACGTCCGACGGAGGCCGAGGTGAACTGACGAGAAGAAATGTCTTGTAGCCGTCGTATCCCTGCAGTACGTAACTATCAACCACTTTAAAGA
>JAKASW010000258.1 GCA_021818875.1 Bacteroidota bacterium | reverse complement strand
TGTACTCTGATT
Organism: Bacteroidota bacterium; assembly: GCA_021818875.1. Lineage (GTDB taxonomy): Bacteria > Bacteroidota > Ignavibacteria > Kryptoniales > JAKASW01 > JAKASW01. The sequence goes on along the minus strand of JAKASW010000258.1, from coordinate 5,869 downwards.
TATTCCACCTGCGGCATCCGCTGATAGTAAGACAAGGATCGGGCGGATCTTTTTCCCTTTCTGCATGAGAATATATTTGGCGATAGTATCGACTATTCCCACATCCGATCGAATCGACGATTTGAATTGCGCATTAAAAAGTTTGAGTTGGTCCTTGATTGGAACAACCACCTCATTGAGGTCCAAATTTCACCTGTAGATTAATTATGCAGATGCTGCTTCCTTCTTTTGTTTACCAGCTCTGACAAACTTCACCACTATAATTGAGACTTCATAAAGGAGATAAAGAGGAATCGCCACCATGATCTGGCTAGCGACGTCGGGGGCGGGTGTGATTGCTGCAGCTACGAGAAGAATCACGATAATCGCGTGCCGTCTGTACTTCCTCATGAACTGCGGCGTGAGAATGCCGAGTTTCGCAAGAAAGAATGAAAGCATCGGTAATTCGAAAACAACAGCACATGCCAGTACCATTCCCACGACGAATCCGAAATAAGCCTGGACATCGATAATATTCTCGATGTTCGTCGACCCGAAACCTGAAAAGAACGAAAGGGCCTTTGGTATCAGTACGAAGTAACCGAACGCGCCACCAAGCAAGAAGAATAGTGTCGAGAAGAAGACTATTGAAGTGATGTATTTCCTTTCGTGAGGAAAAAGTGCAGGCTCAACGAATTTCCAAAGCTGGTAGAGCGTGTTAGGAATGCTCAGGATTACCCCGGCGATAAAAACAATCTCCATATAAAGCATGAGCTGGCCGTAAGGTCTGAGGTTCTGAATCTTGAGAGGAGGTTGGCTGTGGATGGCAGGCGCGAGCAGGAATTTGTTCACTATGTCGTCGGCAAAGAATGCACAGATTATCGTCCCGATGCCGATGCCTACGAGCGCCCAGATGAGCCTGGCGCGAAGCTCTTCGAGATGTTCCCAGAAGGACATCTCCCTCGTAGCTCCCTCCTCGTGCAATTCGATGTCATCAACTCTTTCACTCATACTTTACTGCAGCCCTGCCTCAGCCCAAACTACCCCCGTCGCCAGCCACATGCTTGCAGGAACTGTTTTCAACGACCGCTGATGTCTCCCTGGCGAAGTCGTAGAGAGGAAATCTCTCACAAAGACCTGCTACTCCCGTCCTGACCTCTTGATATGAATTTTTGTTCCCAACATTCGAAATCGCACGGTCTATCAATTCCGCCACAACTTTCATTTCCTTTTCTTTAAATCCACGCGTCGTTACGGCTGGCGTTCCGATCCGTATTCCGCTTGTCACCATCGGTGACTTGTCATCGAACGGCACCATGTTCTTGTTAACAGTTATTCCGCTTTGCTCAAGTGCCTTCTCGGCGTCTTTGCCGGTTACACCTTTGTTTCGGAGATCGACGAGCATCAAATGATTGTCGGTTCCTCCTGAGACGAGATGGTAACCACGTGCGATCAATTCTTCTGAAAGTGCACGTGCGTTAGCGACGATCTGTTGCGCATATAGTTTAAACGACGGGGCAAGGTTTTCGCCGAACGCTACTGCCTTGGCGGCGATAACATGCATCAACGGTCCACCCTGAATTCCCGGCATAACGTTCGAGTCCACAATCTCGGACATCATTTTCAGTCGTCCGGATTTAGCTGCGGTCAGCCCGAATGGATTATCGTAATCCTTTCCAATCAGGATAAGACCGCCTCTCGGTCCACGAAGTGTTTTGTGCGTCGTGGAGGTCACGATATGGCAATATGGCAGCGGGTCATTCAGCAGCTTCGCCGCGATGAGGCCTGCAGGATGGGCAATATCTGCCATGAGAAACGCACCTACTTTGTCGGCAATCTGCCTGAACGATTTGAAGTCAATATCTCTCGGATAGGCGCTGGCCCCTACGACGATCATCCTGGGTTTGTGTTCCATGGCAAGCCGCTCGACTTCCGACAAATCAATTCTGCCCGAAGCTTTCTCGACTCCGTATGGGACAATCTTGAAAAGTTTCCCGCTGAAGTTCACAGGAGAGCCATGGGTCAGATGACCGCCATGGGACAGGTTCATACCGAGGATTGTATCTCCAGGTTGGATAAACGAAAAATAAGCCGCCATGTTTGCCTGGCTGCCGGCATGCGGCTGCACGTTCGCGTATTCCGCACCGAAGAGTTTCTTGACTCTTTCACGTGCAATGTTTTCCGCTTCGTCTACGAATTCACAACCGCCGTAGTATCTTTTTCCCGGGTACCCTTCGGCGTACTTGTTGGTAAGTACAGAGCCAAGTGCAGCCAACACCGGCATACTTACAAAGTTCTCGGAAGCGATGAGCTCTATGGTTTTGTTCTGCCTGCCGATCTCTCTGGTAATCGCCTGAAAAACTTCGCCGTCAGATTTCTTGAGAATTTCCAGAAAATCCATTATATAAGCCTCTCCTCCTCTTGAAGATTACTCAACAGCCACAGAGAGTACGGATCTTCTCGACCCGTCTTTCGTGCCTTCCGCCCTCGAAAGGTGTTGTCAGCCACACTTTGATTATTTCTTCCGCTCTCTCCCATTCAACCAATCGTCCACCGAGATTGAGGACGTTTGCGTTGTTGTGTTTGCGCGAAAGCTCAGCCATCTCCGCAGTCATACATAGAGCTGCCCTGACATTATCGACCTTATTGGAGACTATGTTTGCTCCTATGCCGCTTCCGCAAATGACAATCCCCTTCTCGCATTCACCGGTACTCACCGACTTGGCGGCAGGGAATGCATAATCCGGGTAATCGCACGGCTCTTCCGAGTACGTCCCAAAATCTTTGTACGCGAGCTTCAGGTCGTCGAGCAATCGTTTCGTCTTCTCTTTGAGCTCGAATCCCGCATGGTCTGAGGCAATCGCGATCATCTCCAATTCAATCTCCCACCGGCTTCAGAAACCACACTTCGCCGAAGGTGAACGAAACATAAATTCTGAAAATCCTTTCATGGAGCAGGAGATCGCTCGCAAGACCCCGGAAACCATATTGCGCAGAAATGTCTACCGTAGCATCGTAGCTGATTGGCAACTCTATCCCTGCGGTCCCGAATAACTCATCGACTTGTTGTTGTCCGCCGGAGGTTGTAGGGAGTGCATACTGGGTCTTCTCGTAGTAAGCTCCCACGCGGATAATCCGCTTGTCGAACAGACTTCCCAGTTCTCGCCCCTCCAGGAATTCGACGCCGCCTCCGACAAAGAGAGTGTTGCGGAGTGTACCCTGAGGCGTGAATGTGTCCCAATACGTCGATAGCCGTTGTGACCTTAAATCAAGCACGCCCACCAGATGGTTGCTGAATCGCTCCGAGACTCCGAGGCCGAACTCCGCGGGAATATAACCAGCCGCCGATTGAGCAAAGACGGTGTCGAACGCATCCGAGTAGACGTTGTTCAATTCGTATGATCCGTAAAGGTTATATGAAGTCTTGTAATAAGCCCCGATATCCAGACCGTTCAAGAACTTCAGCGTCGTGAGCTTGTCTAAGTCATGAAGGACTATGCCGAATGATCCGCCGGGCGCCCTGAGATATACGCTGTTGTCGGAGTAAGAGCTCTGATAAGATGTATTAGTGAATTTCACTTCACCGACGGACTGCATTCTTCCGAAAGCATACGTAAACATCCCACCGACACTGATGCCCGACACGGGCGAGAAGCTCAACCCGGCAAAACCCTGCCCAAGTCCGCCGTCTCCAATCTTCTCATAGGATGCCTCGGGGATGTTGATGGTAGAGTCGATCGTGGCATTCGTCTTATACTGGTACGATGTCATCGGAGTGAAACCCAACGCCATGGATATGCCCAGACTGCGGACTATCGGGACTGCAAACATCCCTCCTCCGAATGTCCCGTTGGCATAATAAGAACTTCCAAGATTATCCTGAGAAGTTGTACCATAAAAATCATACGTACCGGAGAATTGAACATTCTCGAGTCCCGACCATGTAGCAGGGTTCAGACGGTTAATGTATCCGTTTTCAATCAAAGCCAATCCGGCGTTTCCCATCCCTGCCGACCTATCTCCGGCATAGCTCGTGAACGCACCTGTTCCTTCAGACGACAAAGGCGAGCCGTCCTGCGCAAACACAGGATAGCTGAGACACAAACATGAGACAAAAAATGTCAAGAGTGTCTTCATCTCTTCCCCGCCGGCGAATAGACAACTGTAAGTTTCGGCCTTAACGAATCCGGAGCGTTCTCATCGTAAACAATCCTCGTATCCACACTTGAGGACTCCTGGAATAGCCTGATCAAGAAGCCATAGTTGCCATGATTGAGCATCAATTGTACCGGAGTGGTTACGTTTATGACGTACCTGTTTCCGATGAGAGTGCTCTGTCCATAGTAACTAGCGTTTACCGAATAGGCACTCGGGTCGCTTATATAGTAAGCGTATAACGAATCGACCGAATGACCGTAATATGCAGAGTCCAATGTATCGGCATACAGGGTGAGTTGGGCAAAATTGACGATGGAATAATTAGGAATCTTGCTCAAATCAAAAGTAATACTTTCTCTCTCTCCAGTTCCGCCCTGGACCAACCGATATGTATTCGGCGCAGCATAATTCGGTGTGTACAAGGATGGATAAGTCTGCCCGACAAATGTGGCAGTGCTCGAAGTGCTTATGATAGTGTCGGGTACGCCGTTTATAACACACGCCACTTCAATCTCAGGCGCGCCCGTGGTGTTAAGATCTGAATAGACATTCAGGATCCCCATCGGGTTCTGAGGGATCAAAACAAAACCGTTATTCGTCACGTTGCTATCTTTGGTCGCCAGGGCCCATTGGCGGACGGTTGCGGTGTCAAGATAGATCGTCACGCTCGAGTCATTGACGCTGATCGGTGGCTGCGACAACACTATGTCCGAGAGGCCGCGAGGCACAGCGCTAACACTGTCCCACGTGTATGTTGCAGGGTTCCAGGTCGTGTCGAGGGTATATCCCGCGAGTTGAAGGCTCTGGACGTTCGTGCCCGGAGGCTGTAGTGTGTTTGGGCCGCGAGTGAAGATAACCTGGGCCGAGATGATTGTGCTCGCATAGTAAACAGAGTCGAGGCCTTGAAATTCAATTAGCAGCCGAGCTTCAGTCCATGGTACTTTGCCAACACAGAGGAGAGAGCTAGAACCATTGGCAAGACCGAGGTTGACCTGAGCCGACTTCACGTTGACCGAGTCTGAATCGGAATTGAAATACCGTGGAGTCAGGGTATTGCCGTAAGAGACGAGCCATGAACCCGTTTGATTAATCTTGTCCGAACACCCCGAGAGGACATAGGTCATCATCAGGGCGGCTAGTACACCTTCAATTGTTCTACTTTTCAATGGAATCCGCCTCCGGCGGACAATTTTTCTTGACGAAGTTTGTGACCGAATCGTAAAGGTTCTCAGCAAGATAATCTATTTTGATTCCGCCGTCAATGCACCGCTGATAATCCGACTTGCCATATCCTGTAAAAACAAGTGACGACATTGCACCGGCATTTTCAGCACACTTCACGTCGCTCCATTTGTCTCCGACCACGAATGACCTGGAAAGATCGATATCGAATTCTTCTTTCGCTCTTAACAACATTCCTATATCGGGTTTTCTGCAATTGCATATTACTCTGTCCCCGTGATCCGGATGGTGTGGACAATAGTAAATCGCATCCACCCTTGCACCTTTCTCTGCCAGCATTTCGACAACCCGCCTGTTCACGGCTTCGACCTGGTCGATCGTGATAATACCTCTCGCTACTCCGGATTGATTTGAGATGACTACGACTTTCAACCCCAGTTTATTGGCGAGCAAGACTGCCTCGGCCGAACCATTAATAAATTCAATTTGGCCGGGATCAGTCAGATAACCCTTCTCTTTGTTGATCGTTCCATCACGATCAATGAATATA
>JAKASW010000257.1 GCA_021818875.1 Bacteroidota bacterium | reverse complement strand
GATCTCCATTTCCATGTTTCTGGCAAAGACCACTATAGTGCTTACGAGTATTATTATGACGGTCAATACAGCTATGAAATCCGACATGACACAATCACCGTATTCAATCCAAGGCAATATCCCAACACCCCCTCAAATCCTGCAAAAGCGCGAACAGCACTACTCCCTTTCGTCCATCTTATAATCGACCCCAATATTGTGCACACCCTCCTTAACGGCGTGGTCAATGAATCGTTGATAATGAAAAAGTCAAAACGAGTCCTAACCCTGAGCTACGGGAAAGACAAATAGGGCGCAATTGTCACAAGAAGAATCTTTATCGATGCCACCATCCCGCGGATAACAGAAATTCAGACCGCCATCTCATTCCGAGGGAGCACTAACAAGACCACATTAGAAATTCCTGGAATTCAGAGGAATCAGGGCATCAAAGAGGCCGACATGGCCTTACCTGAGAAATACGTGAGCTACCCCGTCGTGACCTCGGAAGCCATGAATCCTAAAACCTCGGTCGAGAAGGATACTCTGGTCGGATTGGAAGCCCCAAATTTCTCATATGATGACCTATCCGGCCACCCTGTTTCGCTGCACGAACTGAAAGGGAAAGTGGTACTGTTAGACTTTTGGGAGTCGTGGTGTGGCTGGTGTCTCTTGGCATTGCCGAAGGTGAATGAACTCGAAAAGAGAGACCAGAAGGATGGCCTGGTAATCATTGGCGTCAAAGTGGACAATCCGAACCAAATCAAGAAGCTTGCGAAAGCCAACGGCCTAAAATACCGTAATGTGCTCGCGTCGCCCAGCGTTCTGAAGAAATACGATGTCGATGCCAGGCCAACCTATGTTCTCATTGACCGGGAAGGGATAATTGAACAAGTATCCCTCGGAGACTTGGATATGATTAAAAGCAAAATCGCCGAGTTAATTAAAAGGTGACTTTGGGTCGCCGCCACTTCGCCTAACATGCGCAAAAAAGACGCCTGCCTGCCGACAGGCTCAATTATTGTATACCATGGTGCTCGCTTCACGCCGCGCACATATCATAGCCCCCAAGGAGTGCGCGGCGACTCTTTCCTCCTAAACGTTATCTGCCATGTGCCGGGAAAGGTTACAATAGGCTCAGATAGTCTCTGGCTCCGTGAAGAATCCGGTGGATATAGATGGTTGGTCTTTCGATTGTATAGAAGACCAGGTAGTTCTCAACGACGAGATATCGATAGCCCAGTTTGGCCAGCTCTTGCTCTTTTGGGATCTGGCCTAAGTGCGGGCTATCCGACAGGAGTCGGATGTTCTTTTCAATCTTTGTGGCGAGAGCTTCAGCTGCCGGCGGACGATCAGCCGCGATATAGGTTATTACTGCCGCCAAGTCGTCCTCCGCAACTTGCAGAAAACGAATGGAGTACTTACGCCGACTCATGGATTCTCTTGCGAATATCTTTCATCACGGACGACAAGCTTCGACCTTTGTCACCGCTTGCTCGTTGCGCTTGTGCAACTGCCAACTTGCTGAAGAGTTCCAGCTTGAGTTGGAGCTTACTATACTGAGCGATTGACATGACGACAAGGTCTCCTTCGCCATTCTTGGTGATGAAAATAGGCTCGTCTGACTCGTGGGCAAGCGTAGATATTTCATTCGCTTTGTTCCTAAGGTCGGAGATGGGTTTGATTAGAGGCATATTTGGAACTCCTTGTTTGCCTTAGCAATATTATATCATTAAAATGAGAAAGTCAATCACGCGGCGCACAGCGCCTAACAACCGAAAAAAGAGGCTCGTTATGAAAATATATAATGCTCGCTTCATGCCGTTGCTCCCAATCTTGAGGCTTAGCCACATTCTTAGTTCGCAACGGCACGATTTTTTTCTTAACGTTAGGGGGCAGCACATGGATCAATTCAAAATGGGAGGTAACCATGGTCCGAATAATTTGTACGTTGATCGTCATCCTTTTTGCGGCAACGCCTATGGCGTCAGCGTTTGCTCAACAGACCCACGATACACTGGAGACCAAGGTTAGCGACCCCAAGTTACGTGAGGATCTTCTTGCAATGGAAGTTGCCGATCAAGACGTCAGGCAGGAATTCATCAAGGCTCTGTCCGTGCATCCTATAGACTCTCTATCTCTCGTAAACGTGGACAGAAAGATGTATTCGGTCGATACTGCCAACACCGCAACTCTCAAGCGCATTATCAACCGGTATGGATGGCCCGGTCGGAAATTGGTTGGACGGAAGGGAATCGAAGCTGCCTTCCTGATACTTCAACATTCACCGGACACCCTTTTCCAAAGAGCATGTTTGCCACTGCTGCAGAATGCTTACGAACACGATCAGGTGCCTGGCGAAGCCGTAGCCCTGCTCACGGACCGTGTCTTAGTGCGCGAAGGCAAGCCACAACTCTACGGGACGCAAGCAACGTTCGCTGACGGGAAACTCGCCATGGATCCAATAGCCGATAGCGCAGGCGTAGATGCTCGTCGAGCAAAACTCGGGCTGCCATCTCTCGCTGAATACATAAAGCTGCTTCAACAGGTGTACCACCTTAAGAGTAAATGACTTATGGTCGGCTTGGCGCATCGCGTGCCGTCGCCTAACAATCTGGAAGAAGACGCCTGCTTGCCGGCAGGCTGGGTGGACATCTGCGTATACCGGGCTCAGTTCCTTGCATTTGCCGGAAGACTCCCAACGATCCTTCGAACTGTATGGGTCGTTGACGAGGCTGCGCGACGCTGATCGTAGGCGAACGGAATGACCGTTCGACGCATGAGTTTAATTGTTATATTCCACAGTAATTGACAACAGGAGGCTGAAGTTATGAAACAAATGAAGCAAGAATGTCTATTAGTAAATGTTTGGCTCACATGGCTGGGTATCCCTGCGTTAGCAATTCTGATGTGGATACTTCAGGCATGGTGGGCCGGGGTCATCGTATTGTTTGCAGGAATACTCGCTCAAGTCCTCTACCTTAGAATTTTCCCGCGCGTTTCTCAGATGCTCGGTTATGGTTCGGTAGAGAACAGAGCGGCGAGTGTACCACCAAACTCGAATGCGATTTCTAAGGTCATCTTGTACACTGCAAACGTCTGCCCCTTCTGCCCGATTGTCAGGAAGCGGCTTGCCGAGCTGCAGAGCGAGATGCACTTTGAGCTTGAAGAAAAAGACATCACTTTCCGACAGGATATTATCAGGGAGAAAGGACTGCGATCTGTGCCGGTTGTTGAAGCTGACGGCCGCTTGTGGGTTGGCAATGCCACGACGGCTCAGCTTGTGGAATTCCTGGTCGGGAGATCGTCTTGAAATCATCTTCCAATCTTTTGTCTGGCTCACTGCTCCTGGTGTTTCTCTGCACGGCCGCAATGGGTCAAGATAAAGGATTGACCGCCATCACAGCCGGCGGAGATACCCTCGTCGCATATTCGCTGGATTCTTTGACTAATGAATCTCTTTATATGAAATGCGGCGCAGCGAATGAGTCGGTTCCGATTGACTCTGTTGAAACTCTTATCCGGCATGGACGGTCCCACTTCTGGTCGGGAGCCTGGATTGGATCTGGTACAGGAGCGTTGGTCGGATTCATAGCGGCCTACGCCAGCTATGAAGAGCCGAAAGGTCCAATCGCAGTAGGGATCGGACCGGGAGGTGAAGAGATGGTATCTGCGATATTAGGTGCTGCGGCAGGGTTCATCATAGGCGGGGTCATCGGCGCCGTGTCTGAACCAGACGAGGTCTACCATTTGTCGTCAAGAAGCCATCAGTACAGAGTCACACTGATGCGTTTTCTTCTGTCGAAGCAGTAACTTCATAGCAGCCACTTTAGAGGAAAGTACTTGGTCTAGCTGGCAAGATCGCAAAAGAGCGGGAAGGAAACGCTCAGCATCCGCGCGCAGGTGTGCCACCTTTGCCCGTGTCCATGGCGAGTTGGAAAGTTTTCGGGGGACACGAAAAGGTGAGGTTCGCACGGGGAGGCCGAGACAACACACACCAAAGAGAGATTCAGAAATGTTCGATAAGATTACCAGCGAGATGAAGACGAGGATGGATTATCTGGAGGGAATAGACGCTGCTGACCGTAAGGATGGAACGCCAAGACTCAAACGGTTGCGACAGATCCCTCCAGAGACAGGCAGGTTCATAGCATTACTCGCATCGAACTGTCCGACAGGTGACTTCATCGAAATCGGCACGAGCGCCGGATATTCGTCGATGTGGATATCCTTAGCTTGCATGGAGCGGGGAATAAGGCTGAAGACTTTTGAAATCTTGCCGGAGAAAATCAAACTCGCGCGGGAAACTTTCGAACTGGCCAGGATAAACAGATATGTGGAACTCATCGAAGGGGACGCTCTGAAACATATCGGCTCCTTGAACAATATTTCCTTCTGTTTCCTGGATGTGGAGAAGGAAGTTTATCAAGAATGCTATGAACTGGTTGTCCCCAGATTGGTGAAGGGTGGTATTCTTGTTGCCGACAACGCGATTAATCATTATGAGACTCTCAAACCCATGTTGGAGAAAGCCCTTGCAGACAGCCGGGTCGACTCACTCGTTGTCCCTATCGGCAAAGGAGAACTGGTTTGCAGGAAGCGCTAAGATGGAACACACCTCAAGAGGTAAAATCTCAGAGTTATGCAGTTAGAGGTGCTGGAAGGTTGTTCCCCAAAGGCGCCATTTCAAATCGACGTTTCTTCGAAAGCGAAACTCAAAGGGTATCGTACTGGTCGTATCCATCCGATTTATCGGATGGTGACTTTGGGAGTGCCTCGAATGCCGGATGATCCCGTATATGCGAGTATCAGGCCAACTATGGTGCGAAGGATTAATCTTGGGTAGAGTAATTTCCACGGATGCGCTTGAAGACGCGGTGTGCGGATTACTTCCGATTGCCACAAAGAAGAAATGGAGATATAGTAGGACATGAAGAACAGCTCGTTAACGAAATGGATTCGTGCAACTATCGTGGTTCTGGTTTGCGCTTTCTCATCGGTCAACTCGTTCGGACAGTCGCAGCGGGTTGCCGATCTGACAGCACTGATCAAGCAACATGCAGATTGGAATCCGGGAAATTTCATTCTGGACAAACTGGAGACAAATCGGATTGTCATGGTGGGCATTGAACGCTATGGCGATCCGATGTATTCAAGAGTGATAGTGAATGCGCTGAACGATTGGGTAACTAAATGGGCCCAGAATGGGCCGCAAGAGAAGGCAGGGAAGCTGCCGTCTAAGCTCTTTCTCATACTCGAGATGGACTCTGTGCAGGCAGACGGTGTTAAACAATATTTCAGAACCGGTGATCCGGTACAGACGATCACACCTTTCAGTTTCATAGGGGACCAGTTTACGACCGGCAAATTTGAGTTCTACGATGACCTGCGTCTCATCAGGCAGCGTGTCGATTCGCTCAACGAACATCGTCCCTCTAACGATCAAATACTTTTCGACATAGTCGGGCCGGAAGAGATAATCGCTCCCGCTACCTGGACAACGGCAAAGAGAGATTCCTTATACGTCCATGGACGTGACGAATATTCTTCCTCCAGAATTGAGAAGCTTCTGGGTGAATCGCCCACCGCGAAAGCTCTGGTTTTTTACGGACAGCAGCATCTTTACACCGAAGGGATGGAAAAGTTTCAGGGCAAACCGCAGTCGATGGGGTACTATCTCGCCCATTACCTTGTGCAATACTTCGGATCCAAAGGTGGAGTCTATACCTGTGAGCAAATAGACGTCAATGCGGATCGCGCAAGGATGGACGAATCAATCAAAGCGATAGGTAAGACGTTTGCCATCGACCGCTCAGTCTTCGACGGGGCGGCAGTTGGAACCAATGCATACATTCCCTGGCTGGACGGTGCGATCTTTTATTTTGTCCCACCGCGATATACGAGGCAGCTTTCGATGCTCTATT
>JAKASW010000256.1 GCA_021818875.1 Bacteroidota bacterium | reverse complement strand
TTGATGTCCTTATGTGTTGTATCCATCTGCATGATTTCGTTCCTTATGACTCTGTCTCTCTGTACCTCGCTCCACCGGAATTCCTTTCTTGGGAAATCAAAATGATAGCTTGTGATGAACCTACTTCTATTCTCAATTCGTCTGTTGAAGGTATGGAGGCACATCAAAGTCTTAGCGTCGGCATCGGTCTCATAGAACCCGTGGAAATTTACAAATGGCACTCCGGTGTATGAATCTATTCGTGCCACTATCCTGAATGTGGGTGTACCATTGCAGAGAGTCTTCTCAACTAAATGGAATGTGGTGGTCCCGATTTTGAAGAACAGGTAGCTTGCTTCATAGGTCGTTTGCTCATGCAACTCGATCACAGGACTTTCAGGTGTGATCTTCCACCCGTTCATTTGCATCTCCTTCGTGACGCTTCCAAAGAGCGCAAGTGAATAGGCGGATCTTAGAAGGACTATGGTGAGCAGAACTGCGGCAAACATATACAGAAGTGTTGTGACAAAGGTTGACACCTCCTTTCTACTGTCTCCAGACGGCATATCTATGCTTTCTTCTAAGGCTATCGTGCTATTGAGTCAGTAGTCACAACGTGCTATCGATCGGAGGCCGAGGCCATCAGCTGTTACTGTAATGAGGCTACAGTTTTCCTGCCATCTTCACAAAGAACCTGTGAACTTTGTGGAAGGATTTCACAGGTCCAGCATACATCAGGATGCACTTACCCTTGACTACGCTGAGGCCGAGTTGCTTGCCAAGATCGACCGAACTTAAGCTCTCTGCTCCCTGCTGCAGCCAGACGTGCCGAACTCCGATCGCGGCGGCTTCTCTCATAACTGGTTCCACCTGGTCCGGTGAAACACACGCGACTACTCCATCCACCTTCCCTTTTAGAGAAGTCACATTTGGGTAGCACTTCTCTCCTCCGAACCGTTCCATCGATCGGTTCACTCCAAAGACATCGTAGCCCCTGGCTTTCAGTTCTTTGTGGATTGTATTTCCGAACTTCCTCCCGTTGCGGGAAACTCCAACTACTGCGAGCCGCTTCAGGCCTATGAACTCTTCCACTGCTTGTTCCATTTAGTGCCTCCTGGTGTTTGCTGCGTTTACAGAGTTAGCTGCCAATAGCCAACGTCGATCCACTTTCCCATCTTGAATCCGACTTCTTTGAAGTGTGCCACTTTTATGAAACCGAATTTTTCATTAAGCGCAATGCTTGTGGGGTTTGGAAGTGCAATTCCTGAAATGACAATATGAAACGATTTCTCACGCAGCTTCTCAAGCAACGCGGACTTCATCTCAGTTCCGATTCCGCGCCCGCGGTAATCCGGATGCAGGTACATTCCGGTCTCTACCGAGTGCCTGTATGCCGCCCTGTCCCGCCACTTCCTCCCGTACGCATAGCCGACGACATTTCCATTTTTTTCGTAAACGAGCCACGATGCAATCTCAGTCGCTTCCTCAATCCTCCTTGCCATCTCGACCCTCGTGACCGGAGTTTCTTCGAAAGTCACCGTCGTCTCGGTTACATAAACATTGTAGATGTCGCATATTACCTGGGCATCTGACAACAACACCTGCCTGATCAAAGTCGGATCCTTTTCTGGGTAGTTCAAGTTGCACAATTGCTATGACTTTCACAAGCCTCTCTCGCTTCTGAGACATCTATCACTTAATTTTCTAAGCAAGATATTCAACTACAAAATAACCGGGACTGCCCGCGCGATGATTGAAAGCGATTACATTGTCAGAATGTTCACACTCTTAGGCAGAGCTCTTGCAAAGATAACTTTGCTGAAGGAGACAAAGAACGCAGGTCTGTTGAAGGAAACTAAGGAATATGAAGAGGCTGCCGGGGAAGTTGAGCAAGCATCCAGGGACCTGCTCGGGTTGACTGTGGAGATGATGAGACGATTGCCGATAGCCGATCTGCACAAACTTTTCGGTTCCGATCCTGCCATCGCGAGAACGAGATTCTATATTGCGGGATTGCTGCTAAGACAGGTCGGCGATCTTGCGCAGCTCAGCGGAAAAGAAGATGAGTCTATAAAGATTTACTTAAGGACGCTCTCCCTTATCTTTGAATACGTGCCGGGAAGGGAAGACCTTCTGTCGGATCGGCTCGTGGAAGCTACCGATTTTCTCCTGGCGAAGTTAGACTCCTATGACCTTCCTGCTTCTCTCAAGCATAACGCGGTGACATACTATGAGAACCGTGGCATGTATTCCAAATGCGAAGACATCATATTCGAGGTGATAGAAGAAGACCCCGAGTTTCTGCAGGAAGCCGTTTCACTTTATGGGCGCCTTCTTGCGAAGTCTGACGCAGACCTGGAAAAGGGAGACCTGCCGCGTGCAGAAGTTGAGCAGGCACTTTCCGAGTTGAGGTCAAAGCAAGCCGAGTTAACCAGCAGGCGAAATTTCTCGTGACCGGCATCTTATCTGTACCATGATATTTGATTCAATCCAACCCGGACAAAACTCAAATGAAAAAGAACTTGAATAGAAAACTCAACGATAGGATGACAGAAGAGTCGGACCTTGCGGGACTCTCGTTGCTCGGTAAAAAGGCTGCGCCTCAAAGGAAGCTCGAGACCTTTCCGAACCATCATCCGGGCAGAGATTATCTGGTGACCCTGACAACCGACGAGTTCACATGTGTCTGTCCTGCGACGGGGCAACCTGACTTTGCAAAGCTTAAGATCGAATATGTCCCGAACAGGAAAATCGTGGAATCAAAATCATTGAAGCTGTATCTGTGGTCTTTCAGGAACGAAGGGGTTTTCAACGAACATCTTGCCAACGTCATACTCGATGACCTCGTCGCGGCACTGTCGCCAAAATGGTGCAAAGTTACGGCACAATTCGCCGTGCGAGGCGGTATAGCCATCAGCGTCGAAGCCGAAGAAGGGAAGAGATGAAAGGCGAAGGAGCATCGTCTGGAGGAATGAGTTCTCCAAGAGAACGATGGCTCCCCGTAATCGCTGCGGTCTTCGTTACCAGCCTCGTGGTGTCGAACATAATTGCAGTCAAACTGTTCTCCGTAGGCCCGGTTATTCTCCCCGCAGGGGTGATCGTCTTTCCGATTTCTTACATCTTCGGAGATATTCTTACCGAGGTCTACGGTTACGGACGCGCACGACAGGTGATATGGCTGGGCTTCGGCTGCAACTTGATGGCTGTCGCGATCATAGAAGCCTGCATACACCTTCCGCCGTCGTCGATCTGGCACATCACGGGCACGGCGTCGGCTTCAGCTTCGCAGGAAGTATTTGCATCGGTGCTCGGCTTCGCACCACGATTGCTTCTCGCCTCTTTCGTCGCGTACCTTGCCGGCGAGTTCCTCAATTCGTTGGTGATGGCAAAGATGAAGATCACAACCCGCGGCAGGTATCTTTGGACAAGAACAATCGGGTCGACTTTGGTTGGTCAGCTTGCCGATTCGGGATTCTTCATAGTAGTGGCGTTCACGGGGACCATTCCCGCGGATGCACTGTTCGGACTCGTGCTGTCGCAATGGGTTTTCAAATCCGGATATGAGATAGTAGCGACGCCTTTGACTTACGCGATCGTGAACTTCTTAAAGAAGAGTGAGAACCAGGACTATTTTGACTATGGGACCAACTTCAACCCGATCATGTGGGGCGATCCTTCATCTCGTGGCGCCAGGATACCACTCGCTCGCGACGACACGCACGGTTAGCGAAGAAAAAGTTCAGGTGGTCCTGATCGAATCACCGAAAGTGATGAGTGTGGCTGTCACAAAAGTGTTGTTCAGTCACCCCGAACCCTGGACTGATACGCTCCAGGTCAGGCTTGTTTCGGGGTCTCAAAACAAATGGAATTAGATGCTGAAACAAGTCCAGCATGACCGCTCTCCTTGTTTTGAGACTGCCCGGCCTCTATGGAGGTAAATGTTCAAAGTGATGACTTCACATCGCCCGATGCTGCGCACGGAGGCTACCCACATCTGTAATTGCATTTCAAGGGCAGGACGAGTAAATTCTTGACAAAAGAAAGGCAAAGAATTGTACGCTCTCTTGGTGGTTTTAGAGATTTTCCTATCGGTGTTGCTTGTAGTCGTAGTTTTGATGCAGGCTAGCAAGGGCGGCGGGCTTTCGGGTTCGTTTGGCGGCGCAGGCGCGGGTTTCGGCACTATGTTCGGCGTGCGCAGGACTGCTGATATTCTTTCCAGGGCAACCACGATACTCGGCACTGCTTTCATAGCGCTTGCTTTTCTGATCGATCTGTTCTTTCTCCCGAACAAGGCTACGACCCAGCAGAAAAGCTTTCTTCAGACTCAAGGTCAGCAGAGCTTGCCCACACAGCAGGTTCCGCAGGTTCCAATAACACCTCCGGCACAGCCTCAAAAATAATAGTCTTCGACAGGAATGCCAGAAACCGCTCTAATTTTGCTTGTCGATGACGAGCAAGCCAACCTGGAATTGTTCTCCGCAATCCTCGAAGAAGAAGGCTACCGCACACTCAGCTCGCGCACAGCTCTGCAGGCGCTGAAGCTACTGGATACTAACAAGCCCGACCTGATCATAAGCGACATCTACATGCCGGAAATGGGAGGGTTTGAATTCTACGAAAAAGTTCAGGCTATGCCGGGCGCTCGCTCCATACCGTTTATCTTCCTAAGCGCACTTACCGACCGCGCCCACATGCGCGAAGGGAAGGAACTCGGAGCAGACGACTATCTTACAAAGCCGATAGACATCGATGAACTTGTAACCACTGTCCGCGGCAAACTAAAGCGAGCAGCGGCTTTACGCGATGCGATGCAAACGGAGTTCAACTCGCTCAAGGAACAAATACTCTCGACGCTCTCTCACGAGCTGAACACTCCGCTCACGTACATTATCGGATTCTCGGAAATAATCAGCAGCGAAGCCACACAGATAACGACCGGTGAGCTCAAAGAGTTTGCAGAGCTCATCCAGCATGGTGGTACACGGTTGAAGAATCTTGTCGACGATTTTCTCGAGACGATACAGATCGACTCCAGCCAGACGGGAAAATACTATGAGGCGAACAGACGCGACTTCGCTCTTAACGGAGTTATTTCCTCCCTGAAGGCGGAGTACAGCCCGCTCGCGGTGGATAAGAAAGTGGATTTGCAGATATTGCCCGGCGGCGACTTGCATGTGTTTGCATCCGAGTCGCTTATGCGGGATCTTCTGGGCAGGCTCCTCTCGAATGCAATAAAGTTTACGTCGAAAGGGAAGGTTACGCTTGCTGTCAATGACGGTCCGGATATGGTCAAGGTGGAAGTTGTCGATACGGGGATTGGAATTCCCGAGGATGAGTTACCGAGGATATTCGAAAAGTTCTACCAGGTGAACAAGGACAAACAACAGCAGCAGGGCGCAGGCCTGGGTCTTTACATTGCAAAGAATCTTGCTACCATCAATCGCTGTGAACTGGTCATCTCTTCTTCTGAGGGCGTTGGCACAAAGGCAACTCTAAGCATTCCGACGCGGTAGTCATGGCTCGTGCTGGCGCACGCCGACATCTGACATTTGCCGCTATCTCCTTCATCCTTTTGTTATCCCGCTCAGTATTTGCATCGGGCTTCAACGAAGCTCCTTATGCCGGTGATTCCGTGAGCATCTTCGTACTTAACAAAGTAGTCCTGCTGGGAAATAAGGTCACCAACTCTGAAATAATTCTTAGAGAACTTCCGTTTAAGGAAGGCGACACCGTCACCGTTCAAGAAGTGAACTATGCAAGGGAAAGAATCTACAGTACAGGACTATTTGCAAAGGTGATGACAAACATTGAAAAGCTGCGGAGGGGAAAAGCGGACCTGTTGATTTACGTCGAAGAAAGATGGTACATCTGGCCGTATCCTGTTTTCGGATTTTGGGACAGAGACGTGAAGAAATTCTACGCCGGTGCCGGAATTGCCGATCTGAATCTGAGCGGTCTGGATGATCC
>JAKASW010000255.1 GCA_021818875.1 Bacteroidota bacterium | reverse complement strand
GAGTATTATCCCGGTGGGCCGATAATTGACAAGCTGGCGAAGGAAGGGAACCCTGAAGCATTTAGATTCCCGCGGGCTTTCATGCCAAAGAGTGCTGACTCAGAGAACAGCCAGTCTTTTGAATTCAGTTTTTCCGGAATAAAGACTAGTGTACTCTATTTGCTCCGTGATCTGAAATACAACCCTGAAAAAAGAGATGAGATGCTGGTCAAGGACATTTGTGCTTCATTTCAGAAGGCAGTGATCGACGTTCTCGTCGAAAAAACTATACTGGCAGCGGAAAGATTCTCTGTAAGATCGATTTCTGTCGCCGGAGGAGTTGCCGCAAATCGGGAGTTGCGTACCATGATACAGGCACGCGCGTCGGCAATCGCCGCAAAGGCCTCTTTTCCCCGTCCTCTATATTGTACGGACAATGCTGCAATGATTGGCATGGCTGCCCACTTCAAGTTCCAGAAATACGGACTGGCTTCAGACTTCTCCTTGAAGCCGGTACCGAACCTGTCACTCGGTCCACTCTCCGCATAAAGCTAACAAGAAAGTTCCCTCTTGAACAGAATACATCAATTGTTTGACGGCCTGCGGCAAAGAAATGGTAATCCCAGGCTGCTGAGTGCATACATCATGCCAGGTTACCCTCATCGGGACTCAACCTTAGAACTGCTTGACGCCGCCGAAAGAGCCGGTACCGATTTTGTGGAACTCGGAGTGCCGTTCAGTGACCCGCTCGCCGACGGCCCTGTAATTCAAAATGCGGCACAAAGATCAATCGAGAATGGGATAACTCCTGTGAAAGTCCTGGAGGTTGTCGCGGAATTCAGAAAGAGGTCCAACCTGCCGATAATTCTTATGGGATACATGAATTCATTTTTGAACGGAATCCATGATCATGTCTACAGCAGAATGAGCTCATCAGGAGCAGATGGAGTAATCATTCCCGATCTCTCTCTTGAGGAATCCGCAGAAATTAAGAAAGAGATTGAGGAGGTCGGGATGAGCTTGGTGCTTCTTATCGCACCGACTTCGGAAGACCAGCGGATCAAGCGGATAGATGAGTCAACATCAGATTTTAGCTATTGCGTTTCGGTGACAGGCGTGACCGGTGCGAGAAAAAATCTCGTGAGCAAGGAGGTTACCGATTTTCTCAGTCGGGTGCGCACCCTCTCGAACAAGCCCTATGTTGTCGGCTTTGGGATCTCTACACCCGAAACGGCGAGAGAAATTTCTCAGTACGCGGACGGCATCGTGGTTGGCTCGGCACTACTTCAACGAGTAGCAGCTGCCCCTGCCGGCGAAGAGGCAGGATCGGCGTACGAGTTTTTGAAGTCTCTCAGAGATTCAATCAACAGGAGTCCTCGGGGATAGCTTTGCAAGACCAGATGAAATCGCTGAGGAAGAAGATCGACCGCCTTGACAAGCGGATCGTCAAGCTCCTCAACAAGAGAGCCGGATGCGCCGACGAAATCGGAAAAATTAAGGAGAAATCAGGACTCGACGTTTATTCTCCCGCAAGAGAGAAGCAGGTAATTGAAAACGTCAGCAAGCAGAATCCCGGCCCTCTCACAGATGAGGCTGTCACGCGTCTTTATGAGCGCATCATCGATGAGTCTCGACGGCTGGAGCGAGAAAGTTCCGAAGAACGCACCACATCCGTGCAGGCTAAGAAAGGAAAGCTGGATTTGAAAGCCGTGTTCGACTGGCTGGACCCGAGAGACGGCAACGTAAAACATCTTATCGAGTTGGTGGTCGGACTTATTGTGATTGTGGTAGCTCTGTTCCTTCTGGCATTTGTGACACCATACCACAGAAGTTCAGGAACCGGGACAGTCCTCACGATCGATCGTGGGATGCCGGCTGATGCGGTCTATTCGGAAATCGCGAGCCAGAAACTGATCTCAGATAGACTCCTTTTCAAAATTCTCGCAAAGCTGACCGGACTTGATCATAGAATAAAAGCGGGGAAGTACCTTTTACACGGATTCTATTCAGATTATGATGTGTTCAAAATTATCTCATTGGGGAAGAGCAACCTGCTCGTTCCTGTCACGGTTCCTCCGGGTCTGACCGTTCGGCAGATAGCGGGAGTCTACCACCGGACGCTCGGTGTGGACTCGCTCGAGTTTGTAAAAGATGCCCTTGGGGATTCGATGGCTACGCTTCTCAGCGTTCCCTCAAAGAATCTTGAAGGTTACCTTTTCCCTCAAACGTATGATTTCTATTATGGAACAACCCCCGGTGAAATAATCCGGAGGATGGTGGACGAGTTCGATTCTTTTTTCAATGATTCTTTGAGGCTCCGTGCTCATGAAACGGGATATACCATCCCTCAGATAATTGAGATGGCATCTATTGTGGAAGCGGAAGCAAAAGTCGATTCCGAACGCCCTCTCATTGCCAGTGTCTATTACAACCGGCTGAGGATAGGTATGCCTCTTGATGCCGATCCAACGGTCGAATACGCCCTCCACGAACACTCGCAGCTATATTACAAGGACCTAAAGATCGACTCACCGTTCAATACCTATACCCATACTGGTCTGCCTCCTACTCCCATCTGCAGCCCCGGGCCGCAATCCATCATTGCTGCTCTGTACCCCGATACCACGAAGTTTCTCTACTTCGTGGCAAACGGCAGCGGCGGGCACAGGTTTAGTGAAACCTTTGCACAGCATAAGCACCAGATCCGTGAATACAGAAGATCTTTGATGAGGGAATAACCTTGCCGTGATAATGCTACTGCTTCTTGAGCTGCGGCTGAAGCAAATGATGGGCGGGGAAGGAATAAGAGGGATCCTGAAATTCTTCGCACCGTATTTAATGGTCGGCCTTTTCCTCGCCCTATCGTACGGAGGCTTATCTCCCACCGACCCTGCGGTTAAGTTCACGACGATCAGCGTCGGGGTCGCATTGTTTACCTCTATTGCCGAGACGAGGAAACTCTTCTTTAGTGGTGGAGATGCGGAAGACTTCTACTTTGTTCAGCCGGGCTTCATGTCCAGGTTTGCATTCCTGTTTGCCATCCTTGTGCTCAATGTCGCGGTTGTGTTCTCCATATTCATCCCGATCGTCCTGCTTCCCATTACATCCGGCTTTCGATTTCGCGAATTGGTCCCAGAGGTGTATAGAGCTGCCTTTGTATCGGCATCGATCTATATGGTCCTTCTTGCAACCGTTTCCGTGGCATCTGAGAAATCCGCGAATGTCATCCTGACATGTCTCCAGATAATTGCGGCGCTCGCTCTTCTCGCGACATTTCCATTGTTAGGAAGTGCTGGATGGGATAGATGGATTACGGTCGGGCAAAGGGAGACCGTCTGGGTTATACTGGTCTTATCTCTCCTGTTTGTAGTATCCCCATTGGCAGAAACTCTAGTCAGAAAGCTTTCGCATATTGGCTCCCTTCACAGTTTCGACCTGTATAGAGTGACGGAGATGCTGAAAGTTCCTGCGTTCGTAAGAAGTCCCGAAGAGGAGGCAGGCTTCCTGTTTTTTCTATCCGGAATTTCACGCGATGCTTCTTTCAGGCTTTCTTCGATCGGGATCGCTGCAACCCCGGTAATGGTTGCATTTTACTGGTCGGTTCGAAGAATCCCCGTCGTGCACTTGAGTCTTCCCGGGTCCGTCTTGGGCTCGGATTTCGCGGCTCCGATTGCTTCACTTGTTATATCGGGTGTGCTGGTACACTACTTTCTATCTCAAAACGTTGTATGCTCGAAGAACCATGAAGCAAGGTGGATGCTCCAGGTCCGTAAGCCTCTGGATACGGGCAAATTTATACTCGGCGTTCGCAAGGGACTCCTTATGACGGTTCATATCCCGATGACTGTTGGGGTTTTCCTGGCAATTTTGCTTAAGGACTCCGTTGTTGATTCACTTATTGTGGCAATGACTTTCTATCTCCTGTGCCATGTCGCGGCGAGTTTCTTTTCAGTAATGCAGCGGAACGTACCCTTTTCACTCCCTTTTACGAGAATTGGGGCGACGGAGACAGTGAATCTTCTGTTTATGGTCGGATATTCGCTCTTTGTAACCGTAATACTCTTTTATGCAGTCGGAAATCCCATAATGCTTTTGCTGGTTAACCTTTTTGCTTTTATCTTAGTGGGTCTCCTTGAGTTTTCTTCGATTGCAATTGTGAATAAAAGGGTGAGGCTGGATGCCAGATAAGACCAGAAGAATCGTTGTTGGAATAACCGGCGCGAGCGGTGCATTATATGCGCTCCACACGATAAGAGCACTCCTCGCTAACGGAATCCAGGTCCATCTTGTCGTATCGGACTATGGCGCGTACGTACTTGAAACTGAAACAGGTCTTTCTCTGAAAGGGAAAGCTTTCGATGATGGTCTTAAAGAGAGATTCGGCGAAGCGGCGGTAAACGGAAACATCGTTCGGTACAGCAACAAAGATCTTGCTGCAGAGATCTCCAGCGGCTCGTTCGAGACTGATGGAATGGTGATTGTTCCATGTTCCATGAAGACACTGGCCGGTGTCGCTCAAGGATTCGCCGGAAGCCTCATCGAGCGTGCAGCGGACGTGACTCTAAAAGAAGGTAGAAAGCTAGTCCTCGTCCCGCGGGAAACGCCCCTCAACAGGATACACCTGAAGAACATGCTTGCTGCCTCAGAGGCGGGGGCTCACATATTGCCCGCAATGCCTGCGTTCTATCAGAAGCCGAACACGATAGCCGATCTCACGGACTTCATTGCCGGAAGAATCCTTGCTCTCTTCGGCATCGAAGCAGAACTCTTCGAGCCATGGCGGAAGTGAGTGAAGTCCGGAAGTCAGAGGCCGGAACTGAGAGGCCAGAGGCAAGGGGTAAAAGATCTGAAGTCAGCGGACAGAGACAAGAGGTAAGAAGCCAGAAGCCGGAGGTCGGACGTCAGAATCAGGACGTCACAGATGATTCAGAAGTCAGGACCTCAAGGTGAAGAGACTCCATATTCTTGTTAGCCATTTACTCCAACATTCCAATTCTCCAACATCCCGACGTCTCAGAATTGCAGCGTCCCAACGCTCGATCGTTTCGCTATTACTTGTTTTAGCCGCTGTCCTTGCCGGTTGCGCCGGGCAAATTCCACCTTCCGGTGGTCCGGTAGATAAGACTCCACCCAGGATAGTTTTCTCCAAGCCGTCCCAAAAGCAATTGAATTTCAATGGGAAGGAAATAATCCTGAAGTTTGACAAGTGGATGTCTGAACGAAGTGTTGAGAGTTCAGTCTATTTCCCACCGTTTACACTGAAGGACATGGACTTCCACTGGTCAGGCACGGATCTTAAAATAGATTTGAAGAAAGCACTAGAACCTGATCGCACTTACATCTTCACAATCGGAACTGCAGCGATAGATCTCAGGAACAATTATCTGGCACGATCTTATAACTTGGTTTTCTCGACCGGACCCCAGATAGATACCGGCACGGTAAGGGGAATGATCTACGTATCAAAGAAAACGCCGTATACGGTTGCCGCGTACCCGGTGGTTCAAGACATGGATACGCTTCATCCCTATTTCGACCTTGCGAAGTATGTGACACAATCGGACGACAGCGGAAGTTACGAGCTTCAAGGACTTGCTCCAGGGAAATACCGTCTGATCTGTTTCAACGATGAGATGAACGATTTCCTTTATGCTCCACAACTCGACCACTATGCATCGGCTACCCACGATATTGGAATCTCAAGATTTGCCCAGGAAGTACCGGACATAGACTTTATGCCATCGCGTGAAGATACATCTCTACCGCAGTTGTACTCTGCCGGACTTGCGCGAGGCGGTTTCATAGAGCTAAAGTTCAGTGAGGAAATGGACACTGCGACCATTCTCCCACAGAATTTCACGGTGATGGATTCCGCTACGCAGAAACCCTTGCCGGTAGTGTTTGCCGCGAGACAGGAGTCGGACAAATTTTCGGTAATCCTGCGCACTGCCACTGAACTTTCTCTTGCCCAGAAGT
>JAKASW010000254.1 GCA_021818875.1 Bacteroidota bacterium | reverse complement strand
GCTTGCGCGGCCTAAGTCCTAGTGCTGAAAAGAGCTCTTTGTCTTTGTCGATAGTCTGGTTTGGTGTGGTTAGCAACTTGTCTCCTGCGAAAATTGAATTTGCGCCGGCAAGGAAGCAAAGTGCCTGCGCTTCCAGACTCAGTTGCATCCTTCCCGCGGAGAGTCTAACCATCGACTCCGGCATGAGTATCCTGGCGGTCGCTATCATCCTGACAAAGTCCCATGGACTTACCGGAGAACGGTTTTGAAGAGGCGTCCCTTCAACCGCAACAAGCCCGTTTATTGGAACGGATTCCGGGTGAGGATCGAGGTTCGCAAGAGTCATCAGCATTTCCATCCTGTCCTCTTCCGATTCTCCCATCCCGATAATTCCACCACTGCAGACAGTAATCTCCGCACGGCGAGTGTTCTTTATCGTATCGATGCGATCCCGGTAGGTCCTCGTTGTGATGATACTTTTGTAGTAGCCCGACGATGTATCGAGATTGTGGTTGTAAGCATACAAACCGGCATTCTTGAGTTTCCTCGCCTGATCTTCTGTAACCATTCCGAGAGTCGCGCACACTTCCAGTCCGAGATCGTTCACTTCCCGGATCATTTCGAGAACTCTGTCGAAGTCTTTGTTGTCTCTCACTTCTCGCCAGGCCGCTCCCATGCAGAACCTGGTCGCGCCGGATGCCTTGGCATTTCGCGCGCGGTCAACCACCTCGTCGACCTGCATCAGAGGTTGGACGTCCACGCCTGTTTGATACTCGACAGATTGGGGACAGTATGCACAGTCTTCAGGGCAGCCGCCAGTCTTTATCGAAAGAAGGGAGCAAACTTGAACTTCGCCAGGGTCGAAGTATGTCCTGTGAATGGTCGAAGCTTGGTACACCAGATCAAGAAGAGGCAGTCGGTAGATGGTAAAGACTTCCTCTTCTTTCCAGTCGCACCTGATCTCACATTTGACAGTTTGATTTGAATCCACCTAAGATCTCTCCGAATTGGTGATAGGCAAGCAGGAATCTCATTGAAAATATAGCGACAAGCGTGGGATTGTGAAAGGGAACGGAGTACAATTGTAACTGAGCGGTTACCTCTCGAATGGCGGAGAACTTGACTGTTAATGCACATCGAGTTAGATTTCTTCTTTTATTAGCCGAATGTCAGGGACGGTGACGACAGATATAGTGCCCCATAAAGTCCTCAATCATGACTTAGGATCGAGATTCGAATGAACTCACCAAATGCAAGCGATGCTGGTCTAATACCGATGAAAGTATCCATTCGCTGAGGTAATTCAGACTTGTTTGTTTCTGCAGTGACCCCCGGCGAGAGAATGTTTGGGATGACAAATGTCTCCGTAAGAAGGGGGGCACGAGAAATTTGAACCTGCTTTCGATCGAGTTCAGGAGTCTGATGCGTGCATTCAAGAAGATTTCCATTGAGAATTGAAATTGCATATACACTCAGTCAGTAATACGGATAATCTTGCAGAAGGCACTGGCGCAGTGCTGAAGGCACTTGCCCTGGGGACAAACGGGTGGAAAGGACGATGGAGAGATCGGTCGACCATTACGGCATCCTGGACAAGCTCGGCAATCCTCGCACATTGGCAGTATGGTGCGGACCCGACCTTGCCGACGCTCGGTCGAGTGCACATGTACGCCGAATGTCAATTCCATTAGCGCGGAACCCTCAATGATCGGGGACATCATATTACATTACAGAATCATCGAGAAGCTCGGCGAAGGCGGTATGGGGGTTGTTTACAAAGCCGAGGATATCTCCCTCAAGCGGATAGTTGCGCTGAAGTTTCTTCCACGCGGGCTCAGCAGCGATATCGAGTCCAGAAGTCGCTTTGTCCAGGAGGCGCAGGCCGCCTCTGCTCTTCAGGACAATAACATCTGCACGATCCATGATATCAGTAAGACTGACGATGAAGAGATGTTCATCGTGATGGACTGCTACGAGGGCGAATCTATGAAGGAGAGAATATCTCGCGGACCGTTGAAGAACGACGATGCATTAGATGTCGCCATCCAGGTTGCTAAAGGATTATCTAAAGCCCACGAGAAAGGCATAATTCACCGGGATATCAAGCCAGGGAATATTTTCATAACAGATGATCGTGTGGTCAAGATACTCGACTTTGGCATGGCAAAGGCATTAGGAAGGACACAGCTGACACAGGTCGGCTCGACTGTCGGTACATGCAACTACATGTCTCCGAACAGGCAATAGGGGACGAGGTCGATGGAAGAACAGATGTGTGGTCGTTGGGAATCGTACTATATGAGATGCTAACCGGTGTACCACCATTCAAATCCGATTACGATCAGGCTGTCATCTACTCGATAGAGAACCGGGAGCCGGACTTGGCAAGAATTCCTACGGAGCTGCTTCCGATTTTGCAGAACGCCCTTGCAAAGTCGCCCGCTGATCGATATCAGAAGACCGAAGAGATGTTGGCGGATATCGACCGCGCACAAAACAGAGTTGTCGGCGGAAAAGGTTTTTACGCCAGCGGGCACAGATGTCGCCGGATGAAATTGCCCACGAAGCTTTCCTTCACTGCCAGCCTTGTCGCTCTACTGGCGTTCGCCGCCGTCTATTATTTCAGAGTTGTCGTCAAACTGGAAACTCCGAACGCTGCTGCGACCAATAGTATGAAGATGATCGTGGTCCTTCCATTTGAAAACCTCGGTTCTCCTGACGACGATTATTTCGCCGAAGGGATGAGAGATGAAATTTCAAACAGGCTTTCCGCACTGGGTTCAATGGGAGTAATCTCGAGGGGCAGCGCGGAGAAATTTGCGCACACGAAGAAGACCGCGAAGGAAATCGGGAGGGAGCTGGGCCTCGATTATATACTCGAAGGAACCATTCAGTGGGCAAGAGGAAAGAGCAAAGAGAGTCACGTAAGAATCTTTCCACAACTGGTACGGGTGTCGGATGACATAAATATCTGGTCGGACTCATACGACCGGGTGATAAACGACGTATTCCAGGTGCAGGGCGAGATAGCTCAAAACGTTGTCAACAAACTTGGGATCAAACTAGTGCCGGGTGAACAGGTTGCCGGACCACCACCCACCAACAACCTGGACGCGTATGACTATTATCTTAAGGCTCTGAAATTTCATTACGGCCCGTCCACAGGATCTAACATAAAAACCGCGGTGAAGCTGTACCAGCAAGCGATTGCCCTGGATTCAAACTTCGCCGCCGCGCACGCTCAGCTTTCAATTGCGTAAAACGGATTGTTTTTCTGGTGGTGGGACAGGGACAGCTTGAATCTCAAGAAAGCTGCCTGGCATTTAAGCAAGGCAGAGCGGCTTGATCCGAACATTGCGGAAGTACACCTGGCGAAGTTCTATTGCTACGCCTGGTTCACGAGCGACACGGAAAAAATATTTCAGGAATTGAAAAACACACTTGAGATCCAACCCAACAACGCCGAGGCGAACATAGAGATCGCCTATTACTACCGCGACAGGGGACAGGTTGAACTTGCACGGAAGAGTGAATCCAAAGCCGTTCAGTTAGATCCGTTGAATGCCCGTTATCCATCGATGCTCGGTGGACAATGCAATTCCAGAAGAGAATACAAGGACGCGGAACAATACTTTAAACGCGCGATTGAGCTGAGTCCCGCCACTAGTGGTTACTATGTGGCTCTCGCTCAGAACTATGTGGACCTAAATGGCTCCACAAAACTTGCGTGGGAAGCCGTTAAGAACATAAGAGATGACGAGTACGAGGAGGACAACAGCAATATCTTTGTCTATTTGAGTGTGTTGGATCGGGACTTTGATAAAGCCATGTCGATATTGAAGTCATCTCGGAGAGAATACAGGAACGTGGCGCAGGCTTATATGTCCAGTTTGCAGATGATCGCGCTCATATACAGATACCAGGGGAATCACGGACTTGCGAGGAAATATGAGGGATTATTACCGGCAGGTGAGCTACGGGAACCTTGACATAGTGACGGCCAACCTGCCGAGCTCGATCGGTTGGGTGACAGCACCTCAATCCTATTCTTACTACGTGAACGGTCAAAACGGATTCGGTGCGTACCCTCAGAATGCCCAGAAACTTGTGGAGGATGCGGTAAATGCCGTTGCAGGAGTGGTGGATTTTTCGAAATATGACAATGACTATGACGGCTATGCGGACGCTCTCTTCATCGCGCATGCCGGTCCGGGCGCCGAGTTTACGGGCGTCAACAACGACATCTGGTCCCATTCCTGGTCGACATTCTCGCCGCTGTTGCACAACGGTGTATATGTGTACCGGTATGCCATGGTGCCGGAATACTGGCAGACTCCGGGTGACATGACATGCGGCGTATATTGTCATGAACTGGGACATTCACTCTTCGGTTTGCCGGATCTGTATGACGTTAGTTACAATTCTGAGGGCCTGGGCAACTGGAGCCTGATGGCCTCTGGAAGCTGGAACGGTCCCTCCGATCTCGGCGGCTCCCCTGCTTTCCCTGACGCCTGGAGTAGGTACCAGATGGGATTTACCAGCGTCAATGTTATCGATTCAAATGTCATGGCACAGCATATCAGCAACGCGGAGAGCAGCCCGGCCGTTTACAGACTGTGGACCAACGGTTCGATTGGTCCCGAATACTTCCTCGTTGAAAACCGCGAGCAAGTCGGGTATGATTCGTATCTTCCCGGAAGTGGGCTTTGTATCTACCATGTCGACGAGTCCCAGACGGGAAACTGGAACGTCTGGTATCCCGGTCATACGACTTATGGAAACTATCTTGTCGCTTTAGAACAAGCGGACGGGAACTACGATCTCGAAAGATATGTGAATCGTGGCGACCAGGGGATCTATATCCCGGCTCCACAGGTAACCATGATCTGAATGCCGGCACTGCACCGGGCAGCAGGAACTACAACGGTTACAACGCTTATGTACGGGTTGAGAATATATCGAATACCGACACGACGATGACGGCAGATCTGCGTGTTACTTCGGGATCAATTCCGCAGACTGTGGTTCATTTCCAGGTTATCACCAACCACATCATTCCCACACTGGCATCACACGATTCTCTCGGTGTCGTGGGAAACATTTCGCCGTTGAACTGGGGCCCGGGTCCGTATTATCGGATGTATAAAGCGAGCAGCGACAGTGTTTGGGATTGCGAGGCTGTTTTCGATTCCACGCACACGGGTGAGACGCTCCGGTATAACTTTGCGGTTGAAAGATATGGCGGCGAGAGTGATTGGGAGAATCAGATTGGCAATCGAACGCTCGTCCTTGCCGGCAACACAATGAACCTCCCGCCGGTATACTTCAACAACGATTCCACAACTGTTCCCAACCATCTCCCGACGGTGCTATCGTTCCGTGTCATCACCAACCACATTATCCCTCCGCTTCTCTCGACCGATTCACTGGCATTGCGGGGTAGTCTCCGGCCGCTCACTTGGTCGTCAAGCTACAGAATTGCGAACATCGATAGCGGCAGCATTTGGGAGGGGGCTGTCGCTTTCGATTCGGCCTGCGGAGGTGGCATACTGCAATTCAAATTCGTTGTTGACCATATGGACGGCTCGCTCTGGTAAAAGGACCATATTCCGAATCGTACCGTTTTTCTTGCAGGAGGTACGATAAATTTGCCTGCGGTCTATTTCAATAACGATTCCACTACAAACGCATATCCGCCGAGCATAGCGGTCGCTCCGGATTCAATTAACAAGACTTTGGCGGAAGGCGACACTCTCACCGCCGACCTCGCGATTATGAATGCCGGCACAGGGCCACTGAATTGGAGGATAAACGGTATACCGGCAGTTGTTTCCAAACGTGTTTCTTCACCGAGAGTCTTTCACGGAGACATGAGTTCGTCAGAGAGGTCGTCGCCTCCGAAGCTGGAAAAGGAAACTACTTCGTCGACGGCGCCCGTCAAGAAATCTTCTTATGGGATCCCCGGAGGAATACTCGTCGCGGTTTCGGCTGCTACAAGC
>JAKASW010000253.1 GCA_021818875.1 Bacteroidota bacterium | reverse complement strand
CACGGACTTCGGCTTCGTTAAAGGCATCGTTGTCACTCTCGACAAGCGTCTGTCGGATTCATGGTCTGCCACGCTCAATTATACGTTCCAGATCGCAAAGGGCGACGCCTCCGATCCAAACTCTGCGGCGAATCTCATCGCAAGCGGAGTGCTCCCGGAAACCCAGTTGATACCGCTTAATTGGGACCAGGAGAATACTGTCAACGCGACTTTCGATTACGTTAATCCGAACAACTGGGGATTCGGTCTGGTCTTCAGTTTCGGCAGTGGTACACCTTACACGCCTGCCCAGGTGTCGAATATCGGAGAGCTTGCCTATAACTCAGCGCTCAAGCCCGCGACCTACGATATGGATGCGAACATCTATAAGAACTTCAGCCTCGGTGGTAGTTCTTTTTTGCAGGTCTTTGCCCGGATAAACAATATTTTCGACACGCTGAACCCGTTGAATGTTTACACCGATACCGGACTGCCTAACGTCTCGTTGTATGAACAGTCACTCATAAATGCCAACTCCCCGCACAGGATTGCATCCATTCAAGATTATTACACGAACCCGAGTTTCTATTCGGCTCCGAGAAGAATTGAAATCGGGACGAGGATCTCTTTCTAAAGTGAAAAGGTTTGTCATGAAGGGACTTTATACTGCTTTCGCTGTTCTTCTGATTTCAGGAGCAGCTTTCGCTCAATCACCGCAGTTCATTCAGTGGGCGAAGACCCATTATGGAAACGCGTTGTACACCCGCTTCGGAGTGCACGACGGCAATCGCGTCGCAATATCGTTCCGCAATGATGGGTCGATAGCCGGGTTGAACGCAAACGATATCCGCGGATATTGGCCGTATCCTTCCAAAGATAGCTACGTCGGCGACGTCAGTCCGATGGTCGGGGTACAGCTCCCGATTGCGGACTATTTCGGCAACGGTGTGATGGATACTTTGCACGCAGTCGAAATACCACCTGGCCCGCGTAACGGACAAAGCGAGAAAGTAAATCCCGTTACCGGTGCATTTCAGGGGTTTGAGCCGGAGCCAGGCTACGTCAATCTGGGCCAGGACAGCGTTGCAATGAGCCAGGACCCCAACAGCTGGCCCAGCTCATGGGCGGACCAGCCTGATTGGAAAGATCCTGAGACCGGGAAGCCGTTGTGGGATGGCTATTTCGGGAAGGGACAATTCAATGCGGATCAAGAGAGCTATTTCGTTATGGATGATGCTCAGGACAACAGCGTCCAGCAGAGAACGCGGTACAAGTTTTGGCCCGACTCAACCCAGATGCCTCCTCCGGGCGATACCGTGACAGCTTTGACTGACGACATCAGTAAGTGGCGACACGGCATCGGGATAGCTGTGGCGGTACGCGGCCTGCAATGGTCTCAGATCCAGGCGCAGGACGTCCTGTTCTGGCTCTATGACATAACGAACATAAGTACAACCACCTATGACAAGAGTGTCTTTGGAATCATAATCGGTACTTGCAGCGGCGCGTACGCCAACAATGGCGACTATACTCCGTGCCAGGATCTTCTCGCGTATTTTGATTTGAATAACAACCTTGCTTACAGCTGGCTTGCGAACGACAACAACGTGGCAAGGGGGTACATCCCATTGAGCCAGCTTATTTCCGGAACCTCGTCCGTCGTCGGATATGTCGGCTACGCTTACCTCGAGAGTCCGGGGAATCCTTATGACGGGATCGATAACAATAATTCCAACGAGGATCCGAGCGCTCCGGTCTTCTCGGCAAACGATTTTGTTTATAATTCGGCAACGCAGAGTTACGTGGCGACCCGGACGCTTCACATCAATTCTGTCGGAAGTAATTCGAACTGGCCGGACAACGAAATCGCTCTGATCACGCCGACGCCTGAGATCATCACAGAGGCGGGTACTACTCCTTTCCAGGTTATCAGGTATGTGAGGCAGGTTGTTCAGTTGGACACGCTTCTGAAAAGTCCCTCCGACACGGTGACGGTGTATTCGCTCGGCAAGGCTTACAAGATCTACGACGGGGAAACATTAACGCAAATCCCTAATGATGGATATGACGATCTCTTGAATGGTCTAATCAGTGAAAATCACGACATAGATTATGAGAGGGTGTTCAAAGATCAGGCTGGAAACGTTATCAGGACGGATCAGAGACCGCTTGCCTATAAGAATTATCTAACCGGGGCAGGTCTCGGTAATACTATGGTCGACAAGGCCAGAGACAGCGGGCCGGGTCACATGGTCACAAGCTGGGTGCCCGATTACAGTCAACCCATAAATCCGGTTACCGGGAAGCATCCAGGTATGCTGGAAGCACACTGGTCCGGCGATGAAAATGGGAACTGGAATCCTCAGTTCGACGATTATGTCGGCGATAAAATCCCGACAGATAATTTAGGGGAACCGAATTTCGACCAAACCGACGTCGAAGAGTCCGACCAACTTGGACTGACAAGCTTCAGTTATTTCACGGTCGCGGGTTCTCCGAATATGAGCAACAGCGAGGTGATGTGGAACCTCATGACGCCGGGCTACTTTGATGTCATACCAAACATTCCGATGGCGGGCAACTTCGCATTTTCATCCGGATATTTCCCGATGCCTCCGCTTCATTCAGAAAGATTTTCACTCGCACTCGTGTTCGGTCAGGACAGTACCACGATGTTCCAGAACAAACAGATCGTGCAGGAGATTTACAACAACAATTACAACTTTACGAAGGCTCCTCCAAAGCCACATCTTATAGCCATTCCCGGCGATCAAAAAGTCACTCTGATGTGGGACAGTACGGCAGAAAGTTTCGTGGACCCCTCGATACCCGACACGGCGTTCCAACATGCATTCCAAGGATACAAGATCTATCGCTCGACCGGACCAGGGTTCACCGAAAATGGCGGCAAACCGATCGCGACTTACGGTCTCAACGATGGGATTTCCGGCTATTTCATTCCACAGTCTCAGACTCTTGCGGCGTTGCCGCGCTTCTATCTCGGTGACGGCTTGGGACTCGTTCATACGTTCGTTGACAGCGGTCTGCAAAACGGTCAAGGATACTTCTATGCCGTAACGTCATTTACAAAAGGGGATGCCAAAGACAACATTTATCCTGCTGAGTGTTCCAAGTTTGTCAGCGTAGATGCGGAAGGCGTTGCGCATCCTGACGTGAATGTGGCGTATGTCGTTCCTCAGGCTCCTGTCGCCGGATACATGCCTGCAAATGGTGGCACGATCTACCACGAAACGCCGACTTATGGCACAGGTACAGCAAGCCTCGAAGTTGTCGACCCGCTTTCGCTGCGAGCAATAGATGGAAACGTGTTTCATATAATCTTCAACGATACGACCATTTCATATACTCCGAACGGCGCCGCGCTGCCGGTGATTTATCCGTATAGTACTGCTTCTTACTCGGTCGTTGACGTCACTAGCGGCGACACTCTGATTTCAGATAACCCGTTAGACCAGTCGGGCCAGCCTCCTGTGTTTGACGGGATGCGGGTGAGTTTCGTCAACGATTCGACCCAGTTGGCCCTTTCGGATTCGGCATTTGGCTGGAACTCTCCTGCCCTGGCTGAGGAGTATCCCTATTCTATCAGCGTATTCAATCTCGGTGGAACGACGCCTAGTCTTTACGATCCGTCCGATTATCGCATCCAATTCAGCGACCATATCGTGGACACATCCATGGCTGTGCCATCATACGGACTCCCTGCGACTCCGGTCAACTTCACAGTCAAGAATCTGACGACGGGACAAGATGCACAGTTTGCGTATGCACCTGTATACAATCGTCTGCTGTCACCTCCGGTCAAGTACATCGATATCATAACCATACCGAGCTTCACAGGCGGCAATCCGAATTTCGGCTGGTATGTAAAATTCAACGGCAAGGACACGACTTTGGAGCTTCCTAAAAGCGACAGTGCGACGTTTACGATATTGACGGACAAACCATTCAGAAAGGGCGACGTCTTCAGTTTCACGGCTCATGCGGATTCGGTGAACAAGTCGCTTGCAGAAAACCAGCTCGGCTTGATCAGGGTCGTTCCCAATCCTTATGTTGCCGCGACGACACAGGAGCCGCCTCTGCCCATCGGGATAAACAGCGGCCGTGGTACGAGGAAAATTTCGTTCATCCACCTTCCACCGAAGTCTACGATATACATCTTTACGTCCCGTGGAGAGCTTATCAGGAAACTCACCATGCCGCCCGGTCAGGACATCAGTAACGGAACCGTCAATTGGGATCTAACGACTAGTGCCAATCTTTCAGTTGCTTACGGTGTGTACTTCTATATGGTGGACGCTCCGGGTTACGGTCAGAAGTTCGGCAAGATAGCAATCATAAAATGAACCGTTGGTCACACGAAGGCAATAGGAAGGTGGAACAGAATGCTGGTACATGGCAAGAAAAATTGCCGCCTCGTGCGGCATCCCGCATCATCAAATTCAACTAATGTCGGAGCGGGAAAATTCGAACAACTAGGTGCCATATGAAACTCAAAATTCTTCTGATAATCATCCTCATTGGCGCGGCGCAGGTCTATGCTCAGAACAAAGTCGGTACTACAGCAGCGCCCTTCTTAGGAATCGGTTGCGGTCCAGCAGCTATCGGGATGGGCGGGGCCTTCACGGCGGTTGCTACGGATCCTTCAGCACTCTACTGGAATCCGGCAGGAATTTCCAGGATCGGAAAGACCAGTGCTTTACTTGAACATACCAACTACTTGGTCGGGACAAGCTTCAATTATTTTGCGGGCGTTATTGCTCTCGACCAGGATAACGCGATCGGCTTGAGCGTGACAGATCTCGATTACGGCAGCGACATAGTCACAACAGTAGCACAGCCGAACGGGACCGGGCAGACCTGGAGTGCAAGCGATTGGGCGGTCGGGCTTACCTATTCCCGCAACCTCACCGACAGGTTCTCAATCGCAGGCACAGGCAAGATGATAATGCAGAATATCTGGCATGAATCGGCCACGGGCTGGGCCCTCGATGCCGGTGTCCTCTATATCACTCCATTCAACGATATGAAAATTGGTATGGACATTTCGAACTTCGGTACCGACATGCAATTGTCCGGAACAGATTTGCTGGTTTCATACGATCCGAACCCGTCCATGGAGGGAAACAATAAGAATATTCCAGCGCAATACTACACTGATGCTTATCCGCTTCCTTTGTTCTTCAGGATCGGGCTCGCAATGAACGTGATCCGGTTGGGCGATAACCGGTTGACGCTGGCGGCAGACGCGATCCACCCGAGCGATAACCTCCAAAGCATCGATGTCGGAGGAGAGTATTCGTGGCACAGGCTCCTGTACTTGAGGGCTGGCTACAAATCGCTCTTTCTGCCGAACAGCCAGGAGGGATTAACCCTCGGAGCCGGATTGAGGTATGAAGTAAACATGCATCTCATTGTAAGACTTGATTACGCTTACGAGAACTATGGATTGCTCAAGAACATCCAGGAGTTTGCACTCTCCATTGGGATATGAAGGAGGTGATAATTGGAAAGAGGTACAGTTTTCTATTTGTAAGATGGATGCAACTAAAACACAACTTAAGGAGGTATAGGTAATGAACAAGAGGTCCTACCTTTTGACTATTGCCATGGCGCTATTCATAATGGCGCCGATGGCTTTCGCCCAGAACCCGGTAAAGTTCGAGGTCCAGATGAACGTTCAGGTTCAGAGCACATTATTCAACATCAACACAGATAGTGTCTCAGTTCGCGGCTCGTTTAATGGCTGGGCAGGCTACACCGGTCTGATGACGAAAGATGCGAACGACACAATCTACACAGTAACGATCCCGATGCCCGATTCACTTATCGGAGATACTATCCCTTATAAATTCGTCGAAACACACGACGGGGCAGACAATTGGGAATCGACGGTACCGAGCCCTAACTACGGCGGCAATCGTTGGTTCGTTCTCGTTTCCGGCGGACAGCAACTCGGTCCTTATTACTTCAATCAAGACAGCACCGTAGGAGCTTCCGCAAATTGGACTTTCCAGGTCAAT
>JAKASW010000252.1 GCA_021818875.1 Bacteroidota bacterium | reverse complement strand
AGAGAACAGTAGAGTTTGCCAAAATGATAAATCCGGGAACTGCACAGTTTACGATCTTGACCCCGTATCCCGGCACCGACCTCTGGAAGGAAGTCGAGTCCAAAATAATCACCCATGACTGGGAAAAGTACGACGCAATGCACTCGGTCTTTCGACATGACAACATCGAGCCGAAAGAACTCGAGCGTGCCATCCTGAAAGCATACATGAGTTTTTACGCGCAGCCGAAGCGGATTTTCAGAGAAATGTTCAAAAGAAAGCATCACGGGAGACCGGATATCATGGATGTCACGAGAATACTGAAAGGGTTGAAGGTTGTTTTCGCTAATAGTTAGTCAGAGCATCGGACGAAAGAGGCCGGCTTTCATGACCACCCAATTTCGAGAACCAGCATTTGAATTGCATGCAAGGCAAAGAGAAGCGATTTATATCCTTCTTGATATTTGCCTGCCGTGGGCACTACTATTTACCATTCTAACGGCATTAGGTATACTGTTCTGAGCGATGGAAAACATCTTTGTTGAAATAGGGTCGACCGCCGACACCTTCTTCACGGAGGTTGGACGGGCCGGGATAATGACATTTCAGGCGTTCGCTGCTGTGAGGAAGGCCCGCAGCTACACAACTCAGATAGTAGAGCAGTTCATCCACATAGGCCGGAAGTCCTTTCCCCTTATCATCGTCACATCCACATTTGTCGGATTAGCCATCGGTGTCCAGGTCGGATTCCAGATGACCGGCTTCACGCCGCACTGGATGGCCGGCGGAATGATATTAAGAACTATTCTGATCGATCTCGGTCCCATCACGATAGGTTTGGTCCTGTCAGGCAGAATTTCCGCTGGAGTAGCGGCCGAGCTCGGCACCATGAAGGTGACAGAGCAGATCGAAGCGCTTCGGAGCTTCGGTATCGACCCTATCTATTATCTTGTAATGCCCCGATTGATCGCAGCGATGTTTGCGGTGCCTGCCCTACTCATGTATTCGAATTTCACTGCAATGATCGCGAGCTATTACTCGTGTCACATGACTATAGGCCTCAGCTGGAACGAGTTTGTACAGGGTATGCGATATTCATTTTACCCCGGAGACCTTGACACCAGCCTAATAAAGGGGTTCGTGTTTGGAATCGTCATCGTAACCTCCGGTTCATTTTTCGGTTTGAACTCGGAGCGTGGCGCCAAAGGCGTCGGCAAAGCTGCGACACAGGCTGTAGTGTGGGCCTCAGTCTCAGTCTTCGTTCTCGATTACCTCATATCGGCAATATTGTTTTACATATGATTGAAATTCGGGATTTACATAAGTCGTTCGGAAAAGTGAAAGTGCTGCGGGGAGCTGGACTGACGCTCCTCGACGGCGAGATACTGACCGTGATCGGCAAGAGCGGAGTCGGGAAATCGGTGCTCATCAAGTCAATCATAGGCCTGATCGAGCCTGATTCAGGAAGCGTCACAATCGACGGCGTCGATGTGACGAATTTCTCCGAAAACCGTTTTAACGAGGAGGTTCGTCCTTACATCAGCTTCGTGTTCCAGGGTGGAGCATTGTGGGATTCAATGACCGTTGGAGCAAACATCGATCTGGCACTGAAGATCCAAAAAGGTCTGGACGAAAGGGAGAGAAAGACGAGGATCGAGGAGAGCCTCCGCTTGGTTGACTTGGGTGGAGTTGAGGATATCTATCCGGAAGAGCTCAGCGGCGGGATGCTGAAGAGAGCTTCGATAGCACGGGCGATAGCGACAAGGCCGAAATATCTTCTGTATGACGAACCAACAACCGGATTGGATCCAATCCTTTCCAATGTGATCAACGAGCTCATTCTGAAACTGAATCGTGAGCTCGGTATATCATCGCTTATAATCAGCCATGACATTACAGGGACAGAGAGAATCTCCGACCGGGTTGCGCTCCTGCATGACGGCAAAATAGTATTGACATGTGACGCGAGGGAGATGCGGTACCAGGACAACGACATCTTCAACGAGTTTATAAACGGGAAGGTTGTTTACGATGAAGGTTAGGCGAAACGAATTCATGATCGGCCTTTCTTTGTCCATCGCGGCGGCAATAGTAATTTTCACTATATTGTGGCTCGGCAAATCGAACTTCTTCATGAAGGGGGTGCAGATAAACATGATGGTGCAGGATGCAAACGGCATCACCTCAGGCAATGAAGTGTTCTACCGGGGGTTGAAGGTAGGCAATATCACAGATGCTTCGATTACAAAGAACGGCGTGCTCCTCAAACTGAAAATCGAGGATGTGGATAAGATACCGATAGACTCACGGTTTGAGATCGGCGATTTCAGCCTGATAAGTGGGAAAGCTATCGAGATAACACCAGGAAAGTCGACTACCTATCTGGCTCCAAACGATACGGTTGTCGGCTTCTCGGGGTACGGCATGAACCAGGCTATTGCGGGTCTGCAGACGCTTGAGACGCAGATATCGAAAGTACTTTCGAATGTGGATAGGCTGACCGGTCACGGCACTCAACGCAGACTCGATTTGGTGCTCACAAACATGAACCGGACGATCTTGGCGTTGAACGCACAGGTCAATGGAAACTTGCGGCAGACGCTTACGAACGTCAATCAAATTACCGCTGACAATAAAGACAACATAGCGTCGCTCATAAATTCTCTTTCGGAGAATTCAAAGGAGCTGTCTACGTTTCTGAAGACGTCGTCGAAATCGGCAGAGCAGTTGAATTCCCTGCTTGCAAATGTGAACGCAGGTAAAGGAACTGCCGGCAATATCGTGAGAAACGAT
The DNA here is from genome assembly GCA_021818875.1 of Bacteroidota bacterium. Classification (GTDB taxonomy): domain Bacteria; phylum Bacteroidota; class Ignavibacteria; order Kryptoniales; family JAKASW01; genus JAKASW01. The sequence continues at coordinate 3,268 of JAKASW010000252.1, read as the reverse complement.
TCTCTTTATAACAGCCTGAACAACACAGTGTCATCAATCGACTCTCTCGTCAACGATGTAAAATCGCATCCTGATAAATACATTCACGTGAGCGTGTTTTGATTTGGAGCGTCATTGAAGAAGATAACTACTTACATCAGTCCTACGCGGGTCCACCGGCTCATTGGCGAGCTTGGATTGACAGGAATCAAAGAGATTAAGGTGGTTGCGTATTTCAAACCGTTGTCAGAAGTGTCCAGGATCGAGCTTTTATGTGAAGATTATGCAGTGGAGAGAGTGGTACGGATCATCCACGAAGTCGGAACTACCGGCGGCCTGCCGGACCATATTGTACTCGTGCACGATTTTAAGCGACGGCCTTTGAACCGGTCGACGGTAGGCAGAAGGATGGGACAGCTGGATGAATAATACTTTATAGAATTAACCAGAAGGAGGCACTATGGAGGCAAGAACAGTAGACGCTGCGCGTCTTTATCGTCTGCCATGGACAATGCCGGACAACGGCATTACATGGCTTGAACCCACCGCACACTGCAATTTGAACTGTTACGGCTGTTACAGAAAGAACATCAAGAACTCCAATAAGTCACTGGAGGAGGTTAAGCATGAGCTGGATTTCTTCCAGTCGATGCGTAAGACCGACTGCATCTCGATTGCAGGCGGCGAGCCCCTTCTGTATCCGCACATCGTGGAATTGGTGGCGGATATCAAGTCCCGCGGGTTGAAACCGATAATCAACTCCAACGGCATTGCTCTAACCAAAGAACTGCTGCATGAACTGAAGAAAGCGGGTGTCTTCGGTTTCACGTTTCATATCGACAGCAAGCAAGGTCGCGGAAGAGGACCCGAGTGGGAGGGTAAGAGCGAGCTCGAGTTGAACCAGCTCAGGCTCCACTATGCTGAGATGCTAGCTTCAGAAGGCGGCATAGCCTGCTCGTTTAATTCTACGGTGTACGAAGATACGCTTCAGTACGTTCCTGACCTAGTGGAATGGGCCCATAGACACATCGATATCGTCAATACAATGGTCTTCATTTTGTTCCGGTACATTACTCCCGACACGCCCTACGATTTTTACGCAGGGTCGAAGAAAATCATCTGGAACGATATCCATTACCATTCAGAAAAGGAAGAGAAGACGGACATCATGGCTCCCGATGTCGTTGCCGAGATCCGCAAACGCTATCCGGATTTCTCGCCGGCAGCCTACCTCAACGGAACTCACGCGCCTGACCACTTCAAGTGGCTTCTGACCGAGCGTGTCGGGAACAAAAACAGAATATTCGGGTACGCAGGCTCGAAATTCATTGAACTCGTCATGACGCTGTATCATTACAAGAGGGACAGGTATCTCTCGTATGCCACGCCGAAAACACTGGGTCTAGGACGCACTACCCTGTTCAACACATGGATGTTTGACAGTGGCATAAGAAAAGCGTTCCGGAAATACCTTGCTTACCTCGCAGCAAATCCTTTCCGCGTGTTTAGAAAGGTCAATATGCAATCGATCATGATAATCCAGCCGGTCGACCTGATGCCGAACGGCGACCAGAGCATGTGCGACGGCTGTCCGGACATTACGTACTGGAAAGACAAAGATGGCAAGGAGCAGCTGGTTTGGTCGTGCAGGCTCGAAGAGCCAATGCAGTACGGCGACTTCCTGCGAATGGTTCCGAAAAACGAGAAAGCAGAGGTGCCGGAAAATTGAGCGAATCCATATCAGTTGGAGCGCGGCTCGTAAGGCAGCCCATCTCGGCACCCCGTGTACCGCGGCTGAAGCAAAGGAAGGAGATGGCCAAAATGGATGAGGCATTCCTGGCCGAACTCAGAAATGAGATCCTCTTTCGCGTGCGCGTCATCCTAAACGATCGATACGGAGAATCCGTGCCGGCCTCGTTGTGGAAGAAAGAGGCCGCAATGGAACATGTCTTTGAAACAATAAGAAGGCTTGAGACATTCAAGGCAGATGCCGATCTGATTCGCCTGCTGGAAAGACTCCGGACAACATACACGGGAGAATTCGGAAAATGTTTGTCGTGCGGCCAGTCGATAGAATCGACGAGGCTTCTGGAAAACCCGATGGTACAGTTCTGCGAGAAGTGCGAGGCCAAGTTGAGAGGAGACTCCAGGCAGGCTTCTACCGGAAATAATGCTTTTCATGACCACCCGTAGTTCACTGCCTCCATATCAAAGAAAGTAGAAAGCGTATTATGACTTCGAAAGAGAGAGTTTACAACCCGCTAAGGGCTTTCATGCCAGTTGACGTGGAAGGTTTCGATTCCCTTGCGGAGCTTGCACTGGATTTGCGCTGGTCATGGAATCACTCCGCCGACGAATTGTGGCGGCAGTTAGATCCGGAGCTTTGGGAACTGACTCACAATCCGTGGATTGTCCTGAAGACAGTTTCGAGACAACGCATAACAGAGATAATGGCGAACGGCTCCTTCAGAGCCACACTTGACGAGCTTCTGCGCGCGCGGCGGGAAGCCGGCGAATCGCCCACATGGTACAGCAGGAACTATTCCGGAAGAGATCTCAAGCATATTGCTTACTTCAGCATGGAGTTCATGTTAAGCGAAGCGCTGCCGATCTATTCGGGGGGACTCGGAAACGTTGCCGGGGACCAGCTCAAGGCTGCCAGTGATCTCGGCGTGCCCGTTACAGGCGTTGGACTGCTATACCAGCAAGGGTACTTTCGCCAGGTTATTGAGAGAGACGGAACGCAGCGAGCCATGTTCCCTTTCAACGACCCCGGCCAGCTTCCGATTACGCCTGTCCGGGATGAAAGCGGAGAATGGCTGAGGATTCAGTTAAGATTTCCAGGTTATGTTTTATGGCTGCGCGCGTGGCAGGTCACCGTTGGGAGGGCAAGACTACTTCTTCTGGACAGCAACGATGCCGCCAACTTCCCCGCTCACCGCGGAATAACGAGCGAGCTCTACGGTGGAGGGCCTGAACTCCGCTTACAGCAAGAGATGGTATTGGGTTTGGGAGGATGGAAACTCCTTACAGCGCTCGGTGCTCAACCTGAAGTCTGTCATCTTAACGAAGGACATGCCGCCTTTGTCGTTCTGGCACGGGCGAAATCTTTCATGGACGAGACGGGAGTATCATTCGATATCGCTCTCGCAGCGACGCGGGCGGGAAATGTATTTACCACTCACACACCTGTGGCGGCCGGGTTTGACACTTTCCCGCGTTCAGCCCCGGGACTTTGCCCGCGACGCTAGGCCCCCGATTCGTGAGGTCTCCGCGCCTGACAACCGCT
>JAKASW010000251.1 GCA_021818875.1 Bacteroidota bacterium | reverse complement strand
AGACATGACAAAATTTATGACCACCTCTATCGAGTTATAATTATCACACCTTTTAGAGAGGCAGGCCAAATCATAGAAACTCGAAATTGTCAATTTCGATAGATAGGAAAGTGTCAATAACCTACCTACTGTTTCAACGAAAACAACTCTTCAAGGCGCGACCATTTTCGACGCTCTCCACTGACTACCCATTTGCGTAATCATGAGAGTCGTTAAATATCCATTGACTGGAACAGAACTTGAATTATTGATTGGTAGTGTAATTTAGTTTGTGGAAATTGAAGAGGGTATGGCGCATAATCCTTTAGGACATTTCTAAGATGAAAAAAGAAAGGAGTTATGCACCATGTACCCAGAACAAAATATCGAAGAGCAAAACCTGACGGAGCCAGATACGAACCCGGAGAACGAAGTGCCGATGCATCCGATGGAGCTTTCGTACGAAGGAAGGATAACAGAAGTTGAGGAAGCGTTCAAGGAGATCATGAGAGAACCGGGAAGAATGTTCGATATGTTTAGAATAGACATAAAGAGAGCGTGCGAGAAAGCGGTAGAACACGTTATATCACTTGAGCTGACGGCACACCTCGGCAGAGAGCGGTATGAAAGGAAGACGACAGAGGACAAGAATTATAGAAACGGTAGTTACCAAAGGACATTTACGGCGAAAGGGATAGGAAGTCTTCAGTTCAAGGTGGCTCGTGACCGGAACGGCGAGTTCCACTCTAAGGTGATAAACCGATACGAGCCTGCCTGCCGGCAGGCAGGCGGTATGAGGAAGAGATAGCACACGATGTCCAGGCGATGTTCCTTTCGGGGATGTCAACGAGAAGCATAGAACTGTTCTCGGAACATCTTCTGGGTCGGAAGATCTCGTCTGGGGAAGTGTCGAAGATAAATGGTGAACTCATTGCAGCGGTAGAGAAGTGGCGGACGCGTTCACTTGCCGGGCTGAAGATCGAGTATCTAATGATGGACGGCGTTTTCTTCAAAATTAGAGTCAAAAAGGTGGTAGACGGCACGACACAGATGGAAATCAAGAGGATACCCATGCTTGTTGTGATTGGAGTAACGTCCACGAAGCAGAGAGTTTTCCTGAACATCCAGCAGGGTGATAAAGACTCCGCCACTACATGGCGTGAGATATTCAAAGACCTTAAGCAACGAGGACTTGAAGCATCCGATGTAAGACTCGGTATCATGGACGGGCTGCAAGGGCTTGAGAAAGTATTCTGTGAGGAATTTCAAAAGGCGAAAGTTCAAAGATGCATCGTGCACGTGATGCGTAATGTTACAACGAAAGCACCGAAGGTGCTTCACCAGGAAGTGACCGACTCGCTCCGCGACATCTTCTACGCCACTGATAGGAAAACGGCAACTGAGAGATACGAGGAGTTTGTTGAGAAGTACGATGGCATCATTCCCAGCGGAGTTGCTTCGCTCAAGCGCAGCATTCAATCATGTCTTACGTTTTACGATTTCCCGGAAGAGGAGTGGGTAAGTTTACGAACCACGAACATCATCGAGCGTGTCAACAAAGAGTTCAAGCGACGAACGCGCCCTATGGAAATACTGGCCAGCGAAAGGTCCGCTTACGTGATCCTCGGCTTCGTCGCATACAAGATGGAAGCAAACTGTCCAAAGGACCCCTTCGGGGGAGAAGTGCGCCATTCGGCAAAAGTAATTTGCCGATCCTCTACGAGGTCGTAGACCTCAAAAAATTTACACATGACTCTTGACATTACCACAGTTTCTTATGTAATTCAGGATTCATGGTGCAAGATGGCCGCCAGGCAATGGATAATAAACATGTTGATAAGCCCGCTAAACACACGAACCACACCAAATCATGATATTATCTTCGCGTCTTTTGCGTGTTTCGTGGGAAGCGTTGAGTATTCGGGAACGTACTCATGATATAGCGATCAGCTATCGGCTTTCAGCGTTCAGCTTACGCTTGATTTGATTCTTCTCTCAAAATATTGTCGTACAATGTCTTGCCTATCCGGAATCCAGCCTTGCTCATTAATTCATCAAGCACTTCCTTCAATGGACCGACCTTCCCGTTTCTCCTTGCCTTCAACAGAACTCCCAATATTCCAGTTACTCTCAGTCCCAACGTCTTGCAAATATTACGAGCTTCCTTCTCGTCGACCAGAACCCAATCCGGCCTTACTTGCAGCGCCAGAGCAATAGCTTCCGACTCTCCTCTGTCTAATTCCCTGTTCAGCAATTCGGCTTTTTCCATGTCCTTCACTTCTATGGTAACAAGCCAACCTTGTTTCAACGCTCCACGAATCTCGTTGCAGCCCGGCAAATCCTCCTCAATCTTCAACTCGTCTCTTACAGCATGAGGCACCATTACAGTTTCAAATTGGTCGCGAAGCAAAGACAGCCTGCCGACGATTGCTAAGTTCAAAACAGGAGAGGTATTGCTAACTGCGGGCATATATCATGTCATCATCTAAATCTTCTTCTCCATAGTGTCTCGATACTTCTCGTTCTCCCAACAACTTCCCGAATTCGTATTTGCCAAGCTGCGCTAATTCCCTTGCTTTGCCGAATGACAAAATACCTTGATCATAGAGTGAAATTGCCAATTCCTTCAATAATTCGCTTTGTATTCTTTTCTCCGGCAGACGAATTGCCTGCAACACAGAATCCGGAATAATCAATTTTGCTTCCACTGTATGCTCCTTTACATCTCCAGATCAAGTATAGCAGATTAACCCTGACTTTTCCACTCTGTCCTTATCTCGGTAGTGGGTTACTTTCAAATCATTGCACACAGAACTCACTGAAAAAACAGGTAGTCACTGATCAATCTCTCAATAATAATTTGATCTGTGGTCATCATGTATTTTCCTGCGTCATCTGCGTGCAATCTATTTTTCAAAATAGCCTACTACCCTTATCTCGATTCCTATGTGATATGACACTTATTTAAAATAGCGGTACGCTTTGCGCCAGCTTGTGCCATCAAACAGACGCCGGCTATTTCCCTCGGAGCGCCTGGGTCAAAAACGTAGTTTGCGATCAGAATGCAGGCATGATTGAGCCAGAGGCGCTTTAGAAGTTTCGGAAGCAAATTAGCGTGGGTAGAGGTTTGGAAGTTTCAGATCTGGTTAAGGAAAGAGGTTAGATGTCAGAAGCCGAAAGCAACATAGCCGGTGGCTCGTAGCTCATAGCGGTGCAACAGAAGACAGAAGCCGGAAATCGGCAGCAGCTCACTCAAGCGTATGCTAATTTTCCTTTAGGCACCGGTATGTTCCTCCCTAACTCATTCGCCGTTTCGATCCACTCATCGATCGCATCTTGAGCGTTCAGGACAGCTTCGCTATAGGTCTTACCGTCCGCCATACATCCAGGAAGCTCCGGAACCTCTGCGACGAAGGATTCATCGTCCGTGCTCCAGTATATAACCAGCTCATACCTATGCATTTCGTTCCTCATGAAGTCTATATTTTAGCAAAAGGTCTCTCACCTGTTTCACCTAGTATGGCTTCGCTTTGCCCCCTCTCAATGGTTGAAGGTTTATAATCTCAACCACATTCATGAGCATTTCCTCTCCGGCATATGTTAATCATTACCGCTCATAGTTTCCACTCCCGCGCCAGATCGAATCGCCCCGATTATCCTCACAAGGTGAGCTACCGCGCTCGATTCTGGACGCAGCAGGTGAAAACAAGATATCGGAAGTCAAAGGTCAGATACTTGGTTCTTGATGCTGGGTGATAGAACGGCTAATAGCTCATAGGTAATAACTCAGAATGAGCCAACTCTGAACATTGAGCCTCTTTAGCACCGAACATTTTCCAACCCTGAACTCCTTTTAGCTGTGAGCGGAAATCATAACAAATCCAGAAACTGCTCCTCGGTCAAACCAGCTTTTCTAATAGCGCTTTTCAACAAACCAATCTTGAGTTCTTTATTCCCGGGGATCGTAACGATCATACCGTTAGGCATTTTTATGTTCACGTGATCTCCCTTTCCCGTCTTTTCAATTCCCCCAGCCCGAACAAAAGCCTTCACCGCATCGTTGCCCTTTATCGCATAAAGGCTTCTGCTCATACTGCGACATGGCTTACGATCATTAGCTGATCCACAGGTAACCGTTGTCCTTCTTCTTTCAGCGCAACAATGTGAGATTTGATAGCTTCTTTGATATTTACCATGCTTTCTTCTACCGTCTCGCCTTGAGAAAAACATCCCTCAAGGGCAGGCACTTCAGCCCAATATCCGCCCTCTTCCGCCTTATGCAAAACTACTGTGTACTCCATGCAGGTCTCCTTTTTATGCCATTCATACTCCTCAAAATAACGCGGACGCAAGGACTATTCAACAATTCTATTTCTCCTATCCCTTCCCTATCCTTGCTTTCGATCCGAGATTCGGTCAGAGATCGGAAGCCACAGATCTCCACGCCTTCTCAAACACATTCCTAAATGATCAGTGCTTGCACGCCGGAGTAATTATTGGAAATGTTTCAGCATGCAGACGTGAAAGTCAGTGACTTCCGTATGAATCCGTGTTCTAACCGATTGTCTTCTACGACGCTGCCGGAGCCGGAGTAGGCGTCGGGTTGTTCCCCGACTCGTGACGCACGCCGATCTCGTCAATTCGCCGCGCAGCATGGTACTCCGTGTAAAACTCCGGGTCGCTCACTGCAAAACTCTCCATAAGGTGGTCGATCTCGTCATGGAGGATTCTGTCCGACTCCTTGAAAAGGTCTTCCAGCGACTTTTCCGCACCCTTGCGCAAAGGTACGCCCTGTCCCTGTACGTTGCATGCCTCCCTGTATGCGGTGATCTTCGCGTCGAGGTCGGTTAATGTTTCGGCCGTTACACCTCTCGATTCGAGGTTCGTGGTTCAATGAACACCCTGCGGATTGCAATGAATTACATTCACAGTATGACGAATGACCTTCCGGGTTCAAGGTTCGGAGTCCGTGGTAAGAGGTTTCTAAATACCACCTAAGCTCCGAATCTGTAATATGCTCCCTTACATCTCCGGATCAAGTATAGCAAATTGACCCCGGCTTTTCCACTCTGTCCTTCTTCTGATTCCTGTCTCCGACGACACTTGCTTAAAACAGCGGTACGCTTTGCGCCGGCTATTTCCCGCGAGATCTAGCCGAAAAGTATCACAACGTCTCACTAAGTACACACAAAGTTTCACAACGTTTATTTTCTTCGTGTTACGTGGTGTGTACTTCGTGCAACTTTGTGTAACGTCTTTCGCATGGGGATTGTCGGCTGCGTTTCTCGGAGCGCTGGCGCGAAACCGCAATTTGCGATCAGAATGCAGGCATGATTGAGCCGGAGGCGCTTTAGAAGTTTCGGGAGCAATCTAGTGTGGATAAGGTTTTAGAAGTTTCAGAGATAATTAAAGAAAAAAGTCAGAGGTCAGAAACAAGAGGCCAATGTCGATGATCCATGTTCAAGGTTGCCTCGCGGCCTAACCCTGAACATTTTACCTCTCCTCTGCAGAAGTCAAAAGAGTAACTCGAGAGTTGCGGAGCGGAAAATTACACTATTTCCATTCTTTGTTCTTCCATGGTCGCGAGCCTTAACACCGCTATCGATCATGTATATGTAAGATTCCATTTACAGCTTCGCCATCTCAGTCCCATTCCGTCGGGTGGCATCCCTCCAATGAGGGATCTTCGACAAAAATGAAATCTCGTCTCGCTCCCCGCGTTACCGGATTCCGAGAGAGGAAACCGGCAGGAGGACTTAACTTCAGAAGCCAGGATTGCCCGGCAATCACCTCTTCGCGCTCGGGAGCGCCTGGTCTTATTTCAGATACCGAACTGCTCCATGGCACCGCCGCCTCAGGGATAAGTACTTCCCACGGGCAGTAATTTCTTTCAAACGTACGGTAATGATCTTCCCTATCGACCAGCCATACACCCAGGTACTTCGGAAAAACTGTTTTCGCATTTCCGCTCGCCAATGTAATCGAACGCGAGCGGCCAGATGTTGAAGTTGATGTGATTCGAATCCCTATCGACCCCTGATTGAAGCCGGACCGAAAATGTGCT
>JAKASW010000250.1 GCA_021818875.1 Bacteroidota bacterium | reverse complement strand
ATGTTTTTGGCGTGGACATAAACAAATCCGAAGTGGAGAGATGCAACCGGTTTGCCGGCAGGATGAAATTGAACAATCTTTCGTTTTCTGTTGCTGATCTCGAGAAGCTCAATTTCGAAAATAAGTTCGGTATCATCATGTCGGTTGATGTGATGGAACATATACGCGACGACGTGCAGGTATTCAAGAATTTCTCAAACTTGTTGAAAGAGGGCGGAAGGATCCTGATATCGACTCCGAGCAATTTCGGAGGCTCGGATGTCCATGATGAAGGTGAGCATTCATTCATTGATGAACACTTCAGAGAAGGATATTCTGCAGAAGACATAAAGACGAAGCTTGGGGAGGCCGGCTTGCAGGTGGACAAGATTCAATACACGTACGGCAAAGTGGGAAGCTGGTATTGGAACCTTGCAATAAAAGTTCCGGTCAAAATGTTGAACAGGAGTTTTGCGCTGATACTCCTTCTTCCATTCTACTATCTGTTTGCACTTCCGTTTTCACTTTTGTTTATGTCGGTCGATTACTTCTTTCCTCCGAAGAAAGGAAGCGGGCTGCTGGTCACAGCAAGGAAATGAGTCGGGTCGGGCTTAGCGCGGATGTCGGAATCGTATCAACGGCTGTTGGAGATTGATGCAAAAGGTTTTGATAGTCACTTACTATTTCCCGCCCTCCGGAGGCCCGGGCGTGCAGCGCGTTTTGAAATTCGTCAAGTACCTCCCGCAATTCGGGTTTGAGCCGGTTGTCCTGACGGTCGACGAAGGTGATTTCCCGGCGAGGGATGAGTCCCTTCTAAAATCCATCCCTTCGGAAACGAGAGTCATCAGGACGAAGATATTCGAGCCGTACGACATTTATCGGACATTAACCGGGAAAAAACCGGGTGCAGCAGTGGATGTGGAGAATATTCCAACCGGAAAGAAGAAGCGTCCCGCAGAGCGCATCGCGGAATTCATCAGGTCTACATTCTTTGTACCTGACGCACGAATTGGCTGGCTCCCGTTTGCGGTCTCGAAGGGTGTAGAGACGATCATGCGCGAGAAAATCGATATTATATACTCCAGCTCTCCACCTTACACATCAGCCTTGATAGCAGGTCGCCTCAAGAAGAAGACCGGCAGGCCATGGGTGATGGGCCTCCGCGATCCATGGACCGGTTTCATCTCCGCACCGCAAAGGTGGTTTCTGCCTGCGGCGGTTGACAGGAAAATGGAACTCGGATCCGTAGTTCGCGCTGATGCGGTGGAAATTGCCTGGGAAGGAATCGGGAAGGACCTCCGATCAAAATACAGAAATGTAGACGAGTCTAAAATTGTCTACATACCTAACGGATACGACTCAGAAGACTATCCTCAATCGACCGTGAGCCGAAACGAAATGTTCAAGATAACCTACACCGGTTCGTTGTACGGCCGCAGAAATCCAAAGACCTTGCTTGAAGCCGTTAAGAAGCTGAGGGCGTCTGGGAAAATTTCTGACAACAGATTCAAGTTGGTTTTCGCCGGAAGATTCGGAAGCGAAGTGAGAGAGATGTTTGCCGATCCTGATCTGGTGGACATGATCGAGGTAAAAGAGTATGTTCCACACGAGGAAAGTATTAAACTTCTCCTTAATTCTGATGTGCTCCTCCTGATAGTCGATGAATCCCCGCTCAGTGCTGAGATTGTTCCTGGCAAAGTGTTTGAATATATTGGTGCCAGGAAACCTATCATGGCGTTTGCCCGGGAAGGTGCCGCCGCAGAGATTCTTCGGAAAACCGGATCTGGTTTTGTGATTTCTCCCGGAGATGTCGAAGGCGCGGCCTTCCGGGTAAGCAAGCTTTACGAGGATTTTCTCCGAGGCGGCCGATCTGCAGGAAACTCAGGGACTTTCGTTGTGAATGAGGAGGAGGTTGGCCAATTTGAGAGGAAAGAGGCAACAAGGAAGTTGGCAGCACTTTTCACAAAAATAGTTAGAGAGAAGTCATGAGCAAGCAGCCTAATAAGCGAAGAGGCGAAAAGCGGATCGTTGAAGAGAAGCCTCTGGTTCCGGAAAAGTATCAAACACCTTTCCTCATCGCATTGATTATTATCCTCGTTGTGATCTTTCTTTATAAGGCATTCTTCGAGGGCAAAGTATTTATATCTTCTGATATAACCGCTTCACAAAGTCTTCAGCCTTTTCTCGACCAGGCGAAAAAGGAGAACGTTTTCCCGCTCTGGATACCGTACGTATTCAGCGGTATGCCGTCGTTTGCGAGTCTGCTTGTGGGTGCGAGTCGCTGGTACGACTTCATCGGCGGTGCCTGGGGAGCTATCGACAGTTTCCTTGGACGCCTCATGGTCAACAAAGACGTCGGATGGGTGATGATCTACTATTTCATCCTTGGGATAGGAGTTTTTGTTCTCCTTCGAAGACTCGGATTGACAAGGTTCGCGGGCTTCTTCGGATCGCTCGCCACTCTTTTTTCCACTTACGTAATAATCTGGATCATGGTGGGGCACAATACTAAGATAGCGGCCATGGCGTTCTTCCCTTTTATCCTGCTCCTTGTGATCGAGCTGGTAAGCAGATTCAGATGGTCGTACCTTCTCGGCCTGATCGTAGCTCTTCATCTTCAATTTGAATCTACCCATCTTCAGATGATTTTCTATTCTTACATGGCACTCGGCATTTACTTGATCTATATGCTTGCAAGAAACGCAATGAGGAAGGAAAGCGTCGTCGGAATCATCAGGTCTGGAGTTCTCCTGGTGGCTGCAAGTGCGGTTGCGTTCGTTATGTCGGCGGACATGTATTTCTCCGTGTACCAGTATAGTAAATATTCGATCCGCGGGGCATCTCCAATCGTCCAGACCCAGCAGGAGCAGACGAAATCCGGAGGTGGACTCGGTTACCAATATGCTACCGCCTGGTCGTTCGGCCCGCAGGAGATGATAACATTTTTCATCCCTTCATTTTATGGCTTCGGTCAATACGAATATAATGGACCGCTTACCGGAGGTCAGCCGCAGCAGATTTACACCTATTTCGGTCCGGAACCGTTTACCGATGCCCCGGAATACATGGGAGTCATAGTGCTCCTCCTCGCGTTCATTGGGTTCATGAGGAATCGAAAGAAGCCATTTGTCATTTTCAGTCTCATTGTGGCAATCTTCTCGCTCTTCATAGCCTTTGGCAAGGAGTTTCCGTTAATTTTCAATCTCATGTTCTATCATTTCCCATTCTTCAATAAGTTCAGGGATCCCGATATGATCCTTGTTCTCGTCCAATTCTTCGTTGCATTTCTTGCTGCCTTCGGGATCGACGCGGTGTATGAGGCGAGAAAAAACGGTGACATGGTCTTTGCAAGGAAGGTATTGATGGCGACAGAGGTCTTCGGCGGGATGCTCGTACTTGCATTCCTGTTTCAGAGTCCTCTCAAGGATTATTATTTCGGCGTAATTCAAGAAAACGCGAGACAGCAGTTCACGCCGGCGGCGAACTCGTTCCTTTTCGACAACATGATGAACGACCTGTATGTTTGCCTGCTGATCATGGCGCTTAGCGCGGGAGTCATCTATCTGTATGTCCAAAGAAGAATTTCTATTCTCGCCGGTTCTGCAGCCTTGACGGCAATACTTCTTTTCGACCTCTGGCGTGTTGACTACAAACCGATGCAGATGCATGATCAACAGACTCAAAAAGCGCAGTTCGCCACGCCTGATTATGTCCGATTCATAAAGAAACAGCCCGGTCTTTACCGCGTCCTTCCGCTTCAGAATGGCCAGCCGACCACTTCGAACGACCTTGCGTACTATAGCATTCAGGATGCAAGCGGATATTCAGGGGCGAAGCTGAGAATCTATCAGGATATGTTGGATGTCGACGGACTGACAAACCCGAATATCATGCGGCTGCTCGACGTAAAATACATTATTACGGATAAGCCCGACCCTGCTTACGGAAAAGTTGTGTTCACAGGATCAAAGGCGGTTGAGGAGAATGACACCGTTCTTCCGCGTGCGTTTTTTGTGGATAACTATAGAGTTGCGAGCGGCCTGGAAATACTGAACTCACTCAGGACAGGTGCTTTCGACCCTGGAAAGACCGCCTATTTCTTGACCGACCCGCATCTCAACATTCAGGCTCCTGACTCCGGCGCTTCAGTAGAATTTCAGGATTATGAGCTGCAGTCAATGAAGATGAGAGTAAACGCGACAGGGAACAATTTGATGGTACTGAGTGAAGTCTACTATCCCGCTGGTTGGGACGCTTACATCGATGGAAAGAAAGCGGAAATATACAGAGCAGACTATTTCCTCCGGGCTATCATGGTCCCCAAAGGGATGCACGAAATTGAGTTGAAGTTCCAACCGGAAGTATATTCAATCGGAAAGTCTCTCTCTCTCGCATCGAACGCGATCGTCTCTTTGGGGATACTCGTCTTTCTCGCGGGAGTCATAGTGAACGGGAAGCGCAAGAAATCACCTGAGCCTGTCAAAGCTCAGTCCCCGACAAAGTGATATCGCGTTCCACGAGCGAAACGGTTCACTCACGGCATTCGGTAGAACGAACGCCTGCCCTTATGGAACCACCTTCGGCGGCGGCAAAAACTGCCGAAGGCAGTTTGTCGGAGTTGGCCGTCCGTTTCAACAGGTGGTTTCATTGAGTAGCGTTCTTGCGCCAATTGAGGTAGGTTGATTGATTAAGGCGTCCAGCTTGCTTAATTTTTGAATCAATGGAAACGCAGCTCAACGATCTCCGTATCAACTCACGACTCGTAAAAGAACTTCTTGTTAGGTTCATTCAGGAGGAATATCAGAAGTTTGGTTTTACTAAGGCCGTCGTAGGTCTTTCCGGCGGAGTTGATTCGGCTTTGTCCTCGGCTTTGGCAGCTGAAGCATTGGGAAAAGAGAACGTTCATTGCGTACTACTTCCGTTCAAGACTTCGTCGAAGGATAGTCTTGAAGATGCGAAAGAATTTGTCGGGAAATTCGGAGTTGTATCCTCGGTCATCGATATATCATCCTCCGCCGATCCGATAATTGAGCGACAGAAATTCGTGGGCAACGTGCGAAAGGGTAACATATTGTCCCGGCTCAGGATGATAATGTTGTACGATCTTTCAGCTCAAGAAAATGCACTCGTGCTTGGTACCAGCAACAAGACTGAGCTGCTGCTTGGATACGGCACTCTCTTTGGCGATCTGGCTCACGCGCTCAATCCGATCGGGGATCTGTACAAGACGCAAGTTTGGCAGCTTGCCGAATACATCGGCGTTCCCGAAAGAATCATCAAGAAAAAACCGAGCGCGGATCTGTGGGAAGGCCAAACTGATGAGGCAGACCTCGGGTACAGCTATGCCGAAATAGATGAAGTGCTCTACCTTCTGGTTGATCAAAAAATGAGAATTGAAGAAGTTGCAGAACGAGGCTTTCCGCTGAAGATGGTAAAGGACCTGCACCGCATGACGGTGAAAAGTCAGTTCAAGCGTCGCCCTCCAGTGATAGCAAAAGTTGGCCACAGAACTATCAACGTGGATTTCAGATACCTCAGGGATTGGGGCGCATAGAGAGCCGGCTGAAAATCCGCTCCAAAACACATTAACCACAGAGGACACGGAGGATACGCTGAGCAGAAATGAAGTTGAAATGATGATTTTCCTCGATGAGACTCCGCGGACTCCGTGGTCAGGCATTTCAGCCGGGTTGTCAGTGATCGTAAAAATAAATGAGTGCATTGGATGATGGACGCCATACCGGGGACCGCCGGAAAACTCTTTGTGGTCGCAACACCAATAGGAAATCTTTCCGACATTACGTATCGCGCAGTCGAAACATTGAACGCCGTCGATTTCATAGCCGCAGAAGATACAAGGACAAGCTCGATACTTCTCAAGCACTATGAAATTTCGAAGCCAATGCTGAGCTTTCATAGCTACAGTGGCCAGGGACGGACTGATGAGATAATCAAGAGACTCGAGGATGGAGAAGAGGCAGCATTGATTACAGACGCGGGAACACCGGGCGTCTCGGATCCGGGTTTTGGTTTGGTACACGCTGCTGTCGCCGCGAGAATAACAGA
>JAKASW010000249.1 GCA_021818875.1 Bacteroidota bacterium | reverse complement strand
AACAGCAGTGTTGAAAGGGCTAGACATTCAGTTCTACCTTCTTTTCCTGCTCATGTGCAGTGCGGCTCCTAACAGCAGTGTTGAAAGGGCTAGACATTCTGTTCTACCTTCTTTTCCTGCTCATGTGCAGTGCGGCTCCTATTCCAGTCTGACAGGAATTTCTGAAGACCGATGTCGGTCAAAGGATGTTTAATTAGCTGGTCGATGACTTTAAACGGCATGGTGACAACGTCGGCACCTATCATGGCTGCCTGCACTACGTGCATCGGGTGACGTACGCTTGCCACGAGTACCTCGGTGTCGAACGCGTAGTTCTTGTATATGGTGACGATCTGCTCAATTAGTTCCATGCCTTCCTGACTGATATCGTCAAGCCTCCCGATAAAGGGACTAATATACGAGGCGCCGGCTTTTGCGGCGAGTAATGCCTGGCTAGGTGAGAAACAAAGAGTGACATTGGTATTGATTCCCTCCGACTTCAGGCGTTTGACAGCCTTGAGTCCGTCTTTCAAGAGAGGAATCTTTATGACGACATTGTCTGCGATTTTAGACAGCTCATGCGCTTCCTTCATCATTCCCTCTACGTCAGTCGAAACGACTTCTGCGCTCACGGGTCCTGGCACGATTCTGCAAATTTCTTTTATCAGTTCTTTGAAACTGATATCATACTTCTCTTTTGCGACAAGGCTTGGATTGGTTGTGACACCGTCAAGCACGCCCATCTCAGCCGCTTCTTTAATTTCGTTTAGGTTAGCCGTGTCTATGAAGAATTTCATTATTTCCTCCTTAGGATTTGGATGTCAAAGACATAAACAAAAATGTTCCTCTTTTGGTTTGGGAAAGCAATTACCTCCGTTTGATGGTAAAATATTAGTTAAAGGAAGGGAAAAATGAAAGGTGGTGTTCCGGGCGAGGCGTCGCGCGAACAGGCTAAATGATTTTCTGAGGACCTTCGACAAATTTCAGGATATAGCCGCAATAGGCAGCGTAGTCTTTCAACGCATCGCCGATCGAATGGTAAATGATCTCCTCTTCCGTATCATTGTATTCATGCACCAACCGGTTGCGCAGACCGGCACTCGGAGCGATCTTCTTCGCAAATGTCTGATCATAGACGCCAAGTTCGGCGAGGACATAAAAAGTATCTTCATACCCCCTGACTCTTTCATCACCTCTCGCAAGGGTTGAGATGAAGTGCTGATTCACATCGACTGCGCGCATTATTATTCGCTCGAGAAATCTTTCAGCTGCGCTGAGCTTGATATCGTCGTCTGTCATTTGTTCAAAAGTGTTGTCCGAAAGTTTTTCCAGTCTACTCAGGTCTTCCTGAATGAGTTTAACCTTTCGCAGGACAAACCTCGTATCAATCGGCATGGTGTTCCACGACGCGCTGGTCCGATAGATATTTCTCATTTAGGTATTTCTGAAACTTGAGAACCTGTGTCCGCTCAAGCTCAAATAGGTCTCCACTGTCCATATAAAACTTGAAAGCATAAGAAAGAAACTCATGGTAATCGTCCGAAGTTCCGTATAACAGCAGACTCTTCTGTGCTACCTGGAAGCAGAAAAGCGGATCCGCGCGGTGAAGCGTTGTGAGGTCTAACTCTCTGGCAGGATCGATGTCCGCAAGCATTTGGGCAAATTCGTGGTGGATTTTCATGAATTGATCGACGGTCGGCTTGCTCCTGCCGAGTATAACGATGTCAAGGTCGCTTTCTGATGTAGCAGTACCCGCTGCGAACGAACCGTGGAGGAGAATCAATTTGAGGCCATATTTCCTACCGATCGAGGCAACATCATCCTTGATGTTGTTTATCAGTGTCGCGTAATCGTTCTCTGTAGCCACGGATCAATATTGCAAATGGCAGTTTAGAAGTCAACGTGCCATGATATACTTCAGTCCTTCTTGTTCTCCAGTGCCGCTTTCACGAACTCCATGAACAGGGGTGAGCCTTCGTGGCGCGCGACTTCAATTCCGGGTGAAAGTGGCAACCGACGAACCATGGGTGGTCCGGCTGCTCCATCATCATCACGAGTTCGCCGGCGGGTGACGCCAATGATAACCTAATCGGTTTTGGGCCCATGGTTTTCTCCTCTGAGCAACTTAAAATGCTCCCGAATTCGAGTAACTAGTGGTCAGATTTCGTTCAGAGATGTCTCAACATCTTCCCGTGTTATTCCGATCTCAAGCAGTGGCGGGTACCTGTTAATGAAGTAGAAGCCAGCGATCTTTTGCAGTGGTTTTCGAAATTCCTCAAATGATCGGTTGTGCTTCGTGGATTCGTTCAGGAGTGATTCGAGGTCATGGATTCGTTCCAATTGCCATGAATGCGAGAGCAAGAACGCTTTTGGAAACTTCTCGACGGCTTGCTGCAAGTAAAGTCCTGCCGCTTCTGCATCGTCTCCATCCAGCAGGAACTTTACACGTGACCAGTCTTTCTCAGCTATTTTCAGCCAGTCGGAAGGATATTGATTTTCTTCAGGCTGCATAGAGAAGGATGCCCTTATCGAGCACCGTCTTCATGAACTGATCTCCCCTTGAAATGCGGCTTTCAATTTCCGCTGGCGTCATCACCATTATATCTAGCCCGACTTTTCTTGACGGGTCGCTTAAGATTCCCCGCACCTCTGCATAGCGGTCAATAAAGCGGTCTCCTGTCTCTTTCACCACAAGCAAATCCACGTCACTGTCAGGGCGGGGAGTTCCGCAGGCGTATGACCCGAACAGAATAATCTTTTGTGGCTGGTAGTTCTTCTTTAGCCTCTCGACGATTTCATCTATCGCCTTCTTATTCATCTTTATCTATACACCAATTTAATCTTTAGTCCGAGAATCTCTAAGTCAACTTAGTGGTTTGGGAGAGATTCACTTCCTTCAGTCCTTCTTGTTCTCCAGCGCCGCCTTCACGAACTCCCTGAACAGCGGGTGAGCCTTCGTGGCGCGCGACTTCAATTCTGGGTGAAACTGGCAACCGACGAACCATGGGTGGTCCGGCAGCTCCATGATCTCGACTAACTCGCCGTCCGGAGAGAGCCCGCTGAACTTCATCCCCGCTTCTGCAAGCCTTCTCCTGAACTTGTTATTCACTTCGAAGCGATGCCTGTGTCGCTCACTGATTACTTCCGCCCCGTAAGCCTGCTGTGCTTTCGTCCCTTTCTGAAGCATGCAAATGTAAGCACCGACACGCATCGTCCCTCCTTTTTCCTTAATGTTCTTCTGCCCCGGCATTATGTCAATGACGCCATGTGCAGTCTTCTTGAACTCGACTGAGTTTGCATCTTTCCATCCCAGGACATGCCTGGCAAATTCAATTATCGCAGTTTGCATGCCGAGGCAGATGCCGAAATAAGGAAGCTTGTTTTCACGAGCATACTGGATCGAGGTGATCATTCCTTCGATTCCTCTTTCGCCGAATCCTCCCGGCACAAGGAGCCCATCGACTTCGGAAAGACTCGATTGTGCACCGTCCTTCTCAACCTGCTCGGCAGCTACCCATTTCAGCTCGACCCTCGCGTTGTTCTCGGCACCTGCATGGACGAACGCCTCTCTGATACTCTTATAGGCATCCAGCAGCTCTGTGTACTTTCCGCATATCCCGATCTTCACCGTATGCTTCGGATTCTTGACCCGCTCCACCATCTCGCTCCATTGGTCTAGATCGGGATCCTTTGCCTGCAGATTGAGTTTTTCCAGAACGATGTCGTCTAACTTCTGCTTTTTGAGAATCAGAGGCATCTCGTAAATCGTGTCGACGTCTCTTCCCTCGATTACCGAATCAGCATCGATGTTTGTGAACATCGCGATCTTCTCTTTGACTTCCCTCGTGATTCTTTTCGAAGTCCTGCATATCAAGATTTCCGGTTGAACCCCGATCTCGAGGAGGTTCTTCACACTATGTTGCGTCGGCTTAGTTTTGATTTCACCTGCGGCTTCGATATAGGGGATTAATGTGACATGAATATTCATGGCGTTCTTCCTGCCGACTTTCAGCATGAATTGTCTCATCGCTTCGAGGAAGGGAAGTCCTTCAATGTCGCCGACTGTTCCGCCTATCTCTGTGATGACAACGTCATAATTCCCATTCTCGTAAGCTGCAGAGAATCGCCTTTTTATTTCATCGGTAATGTGCGGAACAACCTGGACGCATGCACCGAGGTAGTCGCCCCGTCTTTCCTTTGTGATGACTTCGTAATACACTTGGCCGGTAGTGGTGTTGCTCGCGCGTGTAGTCGTGATATCGAGGAAACGCTCGTAATGACCGAGGTCGAGATCGGCTTCCGCTCCATCGTCGGTTACATACACTTCTCCATGTTGAAACGGATTCATGGTACCGGCGTCCACGTTTATGTACGGGTCAAACTTCTGCATCGCAACGCGGAGGCCCCTTGATTTTAAAAGGAGGCCGAGTGACGCAGCCGCTATTCCTTTCCCGAGTGACGATACGACGCCGCCGGTTACGAAAATATACTTTGTGTTTCTCTTCGCCAATGTCTTTTCACCTCATCGATTTTTTTTCGCAAGAAATTCTTTCACCGCTGCAATGTCTCCGGGAATATCGACGGAGATTGTGTCTTCTTCTGTTATGGCAACCCTAATCTTATATCCATTTTCCAGGACCCGGAGCTGCTCCAGACTCTCGGCTGATTCCAGGGGAGTCTCCTTCATAGTCGTCAACTTTTTAAGAAAGTCGTACCGGTATGCATAAATCCCGAGGTGCTTAAGGAACTTGAACCTCTTCAGGTAATCGTGGAGATTAGCATCCCGGATTGATGGTATCACGTTTCTCGAAAAGTAAAGAGCGTCGCCATTATTATCCAAGACTACTTTCACGACGTTTCCCGACAGAAGCGATTCCTCATTAGTTATGAGAACAGCCGCTGTCGACATCATACAACTGTCCGAATTCATAAGTGGAGCGACGACCGCGTCGACTGTCGCCGGTGAAATTAGCGGCTCGTCTCCCTGAACATTCACAACGATTTTCGGATCGATCTTCCCGGCAGCCTCGGCACACCTGTCGGTGCCACTACGACAGGAGCGTGAAGTCATGACATATCTTCCTCCGAAATTTCCTACACCGGTAGCAATTCTGTCGTCGTCGGTTGCAACGAATACTTCCTCGATCTTTCTTGCCTGCTTTACCCGCTCATAAACATGCTGGATCATCGGCTTGCCGGCAATCATTGCGAGCGGTTTACCGGGAAAACGGGTAGAGTCATACCTCGCGGGGATGATCGCAACTACCTTTGGTGACAACTCTGACATCTGACCTCTGCCTTCTGAGCTTTATCTTTCAATCACCTTGGGTACCTTGAAAAACTTCTCGGTCTTTGACGGCGCGTTCTTCAACGCGTCTTCCGTAGGAATCGATTGACTGACGACATCATCACGGAATACATTCTTCAATTCAATCACATGTGAGAGCGGCTCGACTTTCGATGTGTCAAGCTCGTTCAGCTTCTCCATGAAAGACAGAATCTCATTGAATTGTTCGGTGAGCTTTGCTTTCTCCTCGTCCGAGAAACTGAGCTTTGCAAGTCTGGCTATGTGTTCTACGTCTCTTATGGTTACTGGCATAGTATCTCCTTCTTGCGCATGGCTCGCAGCGCAAACGGCATAGCGAACGCGGGCAGCGCGGTCGAAATTAGCTTTGCTCTACGCGCCTGCCTGCCTGCCTGTACGGTAAACAACTCCGGTAGGCAGGCTTTGCGCTTTGCCGTCTTTTACATAGTTCTTCTCTATGATATCATGTACTCTGTTCATCAACGCAACTGCTCCCTGCTTATCATGGTACCCCGCAGTATCGACGGGTGGGTCGACAATTATCGTGATCGCTCCCTTGCGCAGGTTAAAGCTCCCTTTCTGCATGATGTTGTAGCTTCCGAGGATCGTTAGGGGGACCACTGGAACACCGGCCTGGATCGCCAAAGAGAAAGCTCCACGCTTGAATGGCTGCAGGTTGCCATCCATCGTTCGTGTGCCCTCTGCGAATACTATGACACTATCACCTAAAGCTATTCTGGCCGCAGCCTTTTCAAGGATTCTCAATGAATCCGGTCCACCCTTCCTGTCGACCATG
>JAKASW010000248.1 GCA_021818875.1 Bacteroidota bacterium | reverse complement strand
GCTTCAACACCGGGATGGTTAGTGCAGTGTCCCATTTCAACTCCGCTTCTATTTTGGTTCGCCGCTAAAACAACATTTCAAATTATGTCACGCAAGTAGGATCTACAACAGAATGTCCACGCCGTCCCCTTCTCCCATTCCTCCGTTTTGACTACGAAGTTTAAAGCTTCTGTGAAGACGCTCAAAGCGTTATTCTCGAATTTTCTTATCCAGCTCAATCATTCTACATAAATATCCGGCATGTCGTTAGGCTGCATCGGGCATCATAGGGTGAATCAGAAGGTTCCCGCTCGGGCCGTGCGGGAATAACGTGGGGGGTAGTTCTCACAGAGCCTCTTTAATAGAAAGAGAGTCACAAAATCTTCGATGCAGCAGCCGCGTCCAGGTACCATACAAGTCTGCCGGTAGTCGGCATGATTCCTTTTATCGGAAACGTATGATAGTCTGCATCAACTAGTATTACATTGCCGATAGTTTCACACTTGTCTTCCCCCGCAACCAGCAAGAATGTCGCCGCCGATCGATTAAAGATGTTGTAAGTGAGTGTAATTCGTCTGGATGGTGTCACCGGGGCATTTACCGGCAGGACCCATCGACGCTTCTCGTCAAGCGCAGGCGAATTCGGGAATAGCGACGCAGTGTGTCCCTCTTTTCCCATACCGAGCAGAACGACGTCGAAAGAATCCGGGCCGTTGAACATCTTTTTCAGCTCGCCCTCATACTCAATGGCGGCTTTTTCAGGATCGGGATGGTCGGTCGCAATCGGATGAACGTTCTTGAAGGGAATTGGGATCAAATCGAGCAGCGATTCTTCTGTCATTTTGAAATTACTCTGCGTGTCCGTATGAGGGACATATCGCTCATCGCCGAAGAAGATGTGCACTTGATCCCACCGAATCAGATCCCGATAGTCTGTCGCGAGAATATGGTACAACTTAGAAGGAGTGTGCCCCCCCGAGAGAGCAATTGTGAAATTGCCTTTCCGGCCGATAGAATCCTTTATCTCGTTGTAGATATCTTCCGCGACAGCGCGGCTCAGCTCATCGAGGTCGGCAAATCTCTTTATCTCGTCTCTCAACCGGTGCTCCAGGTATCACCATCAAGCAGGCGCTCCGCTTCCGTCGGGCCCCATGTTCCGGAAGCATACCGGTGCACCGGGAACTTCATCCCAAGCAGCGGTGTGTAGAGCTCCCACGATGCTTCAACTTCGTCGGCTCGAACGAACAAAGTCTGGTCCCCTTTCAGAATATCGAATAACAGCGTCTCATACGCATCCGGCACTCGTCCAAAAACTTCGGAATACTGGAAGTGAAGTCTTTGAGAGGAAAGCTTGTACACGTCTCCGGGCTCCTTGACCTTGAAGGAGAGATCGAAACCCTCATTCGGCTGCAAAGTGATTATCAGCTTATTCGGTTGAATTTCATTTATTGCGAATTGTCTGAAGATTGAGACAGGCGGACTGTTGAAAGTGATTGCGACTTCGGTGATCGCTTTGAACATCCGCTTCCCCGTACGAAGTATGAAAGGTACGCCCTGCCATCGCCAGTTCGAGATGTTGAGTTTCAAAGCGACAAAAGTTTCCGTCTGTGAATCTTTTGCAACCCTTTCCTCCTCACAGTACCCTTCGACCTCTCTTCCTCCGACGGCCCCCCGGGAGTATTGTCCGAAGACCACATTGTCCGCCGAAAGCGGAGACACCGCTCGCAGCACTTTCACTTTTTCATGGCGTACGGAATCGGCGTCAATGGCTGTCGGGACCTCCATGGCCGTCAGAGTCAAAAGCTGAGTCAGGTGATTCTGTATCATGTCCCGGAGTGCGCCGACCCGATCATAATAGCCTGCCCTGTGCTCCGCTCCTACTGTCTCGGCAACCGTGATTTCTACTCTTTGAATCCGATCACGATTCCATTGCGATTCGAACATGGCATTGCTGAAACGGAATGCCAGCACGTTCTGCACAGTCTCCTTACCGAGATAATGGTCGATGCGGTAAATCTGTGACTCGTTGAAGTATTGGTGTACCAGGGTGTTAAGTTCGCGTGCCGATTTGAGATCTTGTCCGAACGGTTTCTCAACGACCAGCTTAATCTCGCCGACGCTCTTGTTGAGTCCGACTTCTCCGAGATTCTTGATGGCATTCGGGAATACGGCAGGCGGCACCGCGAGATAGAAGACTCGATTCCCGGGCAGACCGGTCTCTTTCTCTATTTGCAGAATTCGATCTGCCAGAGCTTTGAACTCCCCGGTTGTACCGCTGCCGACTGACTGATAATAGCACCAGTCGAACGAGTCACCCATCCCGCGCACATCCTCGCCCTGTTCCTCTATCGACCTCGCGACGAAATCCCTGTATGTCTCGTCGGTATGCTGCTTGCCGGAGCCGGAACCGATCAATCGAAATTCGGAAAGATGTTTTTCACGCAGTCTCCAGACTGCAGGAAGGAGTTTCCTTCGTGCAAGGTCGCCGGTCCCACCGACTATCACCAAGAGATATGGGGGTATTCTTTTACCGTTCATATTACTTCTCCTCCACGACGGCATGACCGCCGAACTCGTGACGCATCATTGCAAGCAGTTTCTTCCCATACTGTTCTTTGTCCTGGCTGGCGAACCGTTCGTAAAGCGACTGTCCAATGATCGGCAGAGAGACGCCGAGGTCGATCGCTTCGAGCGTGGTCCATCTACCCTCGCCGGAATCAGCGACATAAGGGGCGATGTCCTTCATGTCTCCGTTGTCCTTGAGCGCGGACGCCGTCAGATCGAGGAGCCAGCTTCTGACAACGCTTCCGAATCTCCAGATCTCCGCCACCTGGTGAAGATCGAGAGCGAAATCGGACTTCTTCCTCATCAGCTCAAAGCCTTCCGCGTACGCTTCCATCAGTCCGTATTCGATGCCGTTGTGTACCATCTTAACAAAATGTCCCGCGCCGGATGGTCCGACATGTCCCCATCCCTGATTCTTTCCGGGGGCAAGCGTCTCAAGTATGGGTCTGACCTGGTTCACGTATTTTGCCTCGCCGCCAACCATCATGCTGTAGCCTTCTTTGAGACCCCAGATTCCACCGCTCACTCCGGCGTCAATCATCCCGATTCCGGCCTCTGCCAATTTCTTTGACCGGCGTATGGAATCCCTGTAATACGAATTACCGCCTTCGATGATGATGTCTCCGCTTTTCAATTTCTTCATAAGAAGATCGAGCGTGTCATCTACCGGTTTTCCAGCGGGCACCATGATCCAAACAATCTTCGGCGAAGGAAGATTCGAAACAAGATCGTCTATCGATTCAACTCCTTCGTTGCCCTGATCGGAAATTCTCTTTACCGCGGCCTTATCCCGGTCATAACCGACAACCTGGTGACCTCCATTGTGCAGCCGCTGTGCCATATTAGCACCCATCTTACCGAGCCCTATCAAACCTATTTTCATTTCATAATCTCCTTATTCCACTGATATCGAGAAGTCTGATCCTTCCCAGTTTTTTGCATCTTTCCAATAAAATGTAAATACAATCTCACCTCCCGCGTTCAAAGGCTTCGTACTGAGATCCGCAATATGCATTCCCATGCCCGTATCGGATGTTTCGGTATCTCTCACAGTCTTCCATCCATCGGCTGACCAATGAACCACGGCAGGTACATCCACTTCGACACGAAGCGTCTTCCCTTTCGGCATCGATTTCAGTTTGTGATTAAATCTCCAGAAAGCATGGACACCCGGGTGATTCCCCTTTAGATATCGCTGCACCGTCTGAGGCGGCGTATCGAAACTCGATTGTTCCTCGATAGACCTGACTAATTTTACGTATTCAGCATGTGCCCAGACCAAAGGCATCGCCGAGCCGGACGGTTTCCCGAAGAAAAGCTCCTTCTCCGGAATGTCTTCGGAGTCCCAGATTTGCTCGGGCAGCAAGCCGCCGTCACCGGCAAAGGACTCCATGGCATTCAGCAGCTTTCTTGCAGCAGCGATGTTGCCGCAAGCAAGCTCATAATGAGCCCGCTCTCCGGTCAATAGAGGCCACGCCCGGCCGATCCCTGTTCCATCAAACGGGGTTCCATTCTCGTGTTCTCCATAGCCGTCGTCGTTGTACCTGTGCCATGATGGCCCGGTCGGCGTCTCCACTTTCAAAAGCCTGTCAATTGCTCTGACCGTATTCTTCATCCTCGGATCATTGCCGTCACGGAGGCCGAGGCGCACGAGCGCAAGTGCATCCGGGCTGATTATGTGAGTCGCCTTCATGTTGGTCGCGTCCGGCGGACGGTTCTTGATCGGCACATATCCATGTTTTGGAGAGCCGGCCTCGGCTACGTCGATTGGAGAAATGCGGACATAGTAGCCATCCACGCCGAGTTCGCGCGCAAGGCTTGTATCGGAGACGTAGATCCATCTTTCGATGTTCGAGTTCCATGTATCTGCAGTCTGGAGAAGATATTCGGCCAGAGCGGGGTGACCGAGATCCTCCGCGTAATGTGCGGCCACAACCAGCCCGGCTATTTCTGCGGCAAGGGTGAACGGAGTATAACCGGGATCTTCTTCCCATCTGTCCTGCTGGCTTACAGGCCCATTACAAACAACGAAAGACGCAGCCCTTTTGACCATAGGCCAAAATCTCTGTAGATCGTCTCGCGAGATCGCACCATTTCGATAAGCAAGATCGAAAAGCAGGATTGGAAGTGCAGACTCGTCCATCTGGATCCCGCTCCAATATGGACGACCATCCATCCACATGTTTTGCGGCCAATGGCCGTCACTCTCCTGGGTTGCTTCGAGATAGGTGAGAGCCCGGCGTACTTCTTCCTTAGCACCTATTGCGAGAAGTCCGCCGCCCGCCTCGACCATGTCTCGCGGCCAAACCAGGTGGTATCCTCCGAGGTCGTCGTCGCCCTTCGAAAAACCCCATGGTACGGAAAGGCTGGCGATCATGCCGCCCGGCGTGTAGGCATCCATGTGCGATTTCAAGACTACCTTGCTGACGTTATGAAGAACGGCCTTTTGTTTCGGTGACCACTTTTGTTCGTTCCAGCCTTCCCAGAATTTCACGTACTTTGCCATCGAATCGTCAAAACCATCATAAAGCGAAGCCAACGATTGATGAGCAGCTTCATCCGCGGTTCGGCCGAAGCCTAACGCTAAAACAAATTCACCCCATTCGGGTTTTGGGTCAATCTCTGCGACGAGGGCGATATTCCCGTTTTCGGCCCGCTGATAAAATGCCGTCAGCCTCCTGTGCGTCTTCAAGTCCTGCCAGCCATCGGTACTTCCGACAAAACCGGCTGAAGCACCAAGAATCGGTACCGAAGCAAGAAGAGCAATGCCAAAGCCATCCCTCTCTGCCATAAGAGTAGTTCGGCCTTTATAGCTGCCAACCCATCCGGTATTACCTGCACCATGGTTGGCAATGTGGGGTGAAGCCAGTACGTAGACGCGATAATCGGAAATCTTACCAACGAGAGGGGAAAACTTGACATGCTGGAGCACGACCGGTCTTCGTGGATCGGTTATGACTGTCTTGACGATTTCATAACGGTTGTTGAGACATTTGTTCTTGAGAAGATAAGCTGGTACGTCTCGTTTCAGGTATTCGATTGAGTGCGACGCATCTCTTTTCTCCTCCGAAAAGAAATCCGATCCGTCAGTAACGATCAACTCAAGGTCACGGATCATCGCGGTGTCCATCCGCGGATAGTAGACCTCATTCAATATACCGTGGGACAGCGTGAACCACACCGGGCTGACGCCGTCATAAGCTACTCCAATTCCATTCTTTGCGCTGGAAGTCCACCGGCCAGGTATGCCGGGCCATCCGGGTGCTTTTTCAGCACTGAACATCAAAATTCTCCTTTTGTCTCGCGATGATATTGACTCAGTAAATTGAAATCTCGAAGTGCCATGTCGGTGCTTCATTCGCCAAAGTCAGCACCGCAATGGGTCAAGCCTCTTACAAGAACGAACGAATAATACGTGCACAAAATTCCTGGATGGAAAGAAACAAAGTAAAAAGGCAGTTGTCACAGCAGTCCACTTGCTATGTTTGGTCCAATGAAATGGACGGCATGGTAAACAAGACTGCCTTCGCCAGTTTGCATAACCGCGGTTTCACGAATTCAGGAGTGGTTTCAACCAATGCCTGCAAGAGATCGG
>JAKASW010000247.1 GCA_021818875.1 Bacteroidota bacterium | reverse complement strand
ACCCGATCCCGCAGGAAGAAAAAGAAAGACGGCAAGCCGCTGTCTCTGAGCTACAGCGTGAGATCATATACGGAATGAATTCGACAAAAGTAGGACGACAGTTGGAGGTCCTCGTCGACCGAAGGGACGGGGAGAATTACATTGGAAGGACGAGCCATGATGCACCGGAGATTGATCCGGAGGTTGTCTTGACTTCCGGAAAGCCGGTGGAAGTGGGGAGAATTGTTAACGTTAGGATTGATGAAGCCTACGAGCACGATCTATACGGGACTATTGTTTAAGGAGGCGTTCCATGCTGAAAGCGATGGCTTCTATAGTTTTGTTGACGGCGATGTCTGCCGCCTGTCAGGTGGAAATGCAGGAAGGCTACCGTGATGCTGAGCCTCGTTTCTATTTCGATGCGCTGAACTTCAGGACAGAAAACGGCGGCAGCAGACTCGACTTCTACGTTCAAGTTCCCTTCAAAGAACTGCAGTTCTTAAAGTCCGAAGGGTTTTACCTCGCTGCCTACCAGGTCAGTCTTCAACTCATTGACGATGATGGCAATCCTGCCCTTCAGGAGTCGTGGAACGAGCGGGCAATGACGCGCACCTTCGATGAAACTTTGAGCAACGCGATCGTCTCATCCACACAGAGACATTTCTCAGTCCGACCCGGCAAATACTCGCTTCACGTTTCTGTAACGGATTCGGAATCGAACAGGACTTTTGCAGGCAAACGCGGCTTCGATGCGAGGGATTTTTCCAGGGGTGGAATATCGATGTCCGACGTAATGCTTTTGCATGCTGCTTCAGCAACTTCGGTGGGACACACTATCGTTCCGAATATTCAAGGAAATGTAATCTCTATTCAGAGTTCGTTCCCCGTTTTCTATGAGATATATTTTCCCAATCCGACAGATTCAGCAAGAGTTACAACAAGGATATTTGGTGAGAAAAATAAGCTGATCCATTCACATTCGGAGTGGATAAGTCGAGGAGAGAATATCGTCAAGGTTTTCGCAGAAATACCGAAGGATTCTCTCGAACTCGGTTTCTATCGGTTGGAAGTTTCTCTTGGCGAATCCGAGGACAGAAACGCACCGCGTGTTTCAAGAGCAACGAGATCATTCTGGATCCATTTTCCCGAGCTGCCTATGACCGTGACAAATCTGGACAAAGCGGCCGAGGAGCTGATGTATATCGCAAACTCCAAGTCAATAGATAGCATCAAGAAAGCCCCTGATATGTTGACAAAAGAAAAGCGATTCATTCAATTCTGGCGAAAGTACAACCCAAATCAATCCTCGGAAAAGAATCCTCTGATGGAGGTATACTACAATCGGGTGGCCTATGCAAACGACCATTTCTCCGCCTACTTCGCCGGATGGCGGACGGATATGGGCATGGTTTACATTCTCCTCGGTCCTCCAAACAGCATCGACCGCCATCCCTTCG
The DNA here is from genome assembly GCA_021818875.1 of Bacteroidota bacterium. Classification (GTDB taxonomy): domain Bacteria; phylum Bacteroidota; class Ignavibacteria; order Kryptoniales; family JAKASW01; genus JAKASW01. The sequence continues at coordinate 4,717 of JAKASW010000247.1, read as the reverse complement.
AGATCGACACAAAGCCTTATGAAGTTTGGTATTATTACCGGAGAAACCGGCGCTTCATCTTCATGGATGCTACAGGCTTTGGCGATTACCGACTTCTAAATCCCTCCGAAGGCGGCTACCCGCCTCCTTCAGCTACCGACTTCCTGGGAATGTGAGTACACGCCAGGTATTAAAGGTACTCTTCATCTGGCATCATCACCAACCGTATTACAAAAGGGATGGGGTGTACCAGCTTCCATGGGTAAGGATGCACGGGATCAAAGATTATTGGGACATGGTGCGGATACTCGACGATTATCCGAAAATAAAGCAGACATTCAATTTCACGCCGTCGCTGCTCGAACAACTTCAGGACTACATTCAGAACGGAGCTAAGGATGCTGCTCTTGTACTCTCAGCGATGAATCCGCAAGAGTTTACCGAAGATGACAAGCTATCCGCACTCAGAACATTCTTTCTCGCCAACCCGGAAAGGATGATCAGACGTTATCCGAGATATACAGAGCTTTACGGAAAATTGCAGGCAAATCAAGCCGGAGGAAATCTCAATCATGCCGTGGTGAATTTCTCTGAGCAGGATTTTCGGGACCTGCAGGTATGGTGGAACCTGTCATGGGTCGGGGAATATTCGCGCTTCGATCCTCCGTTCAAATTCTATCTCGAAAAACAAAGAGCCTTTACCGAAGAAGAGAAGATCCGACTTCTCGATGCACAAATAGGAATACTGAAGAAAATCGTTCCTCATCATACTGCAGCATTGAAACGGGGACAGATCGAGCTTTCCGTATCACCTTACTACCATCCGATCCTTCCGCTACTCTGTGACACGAACATTGCGCTTCGTGCGAATGCAAAATCGGATTTGCCGCGAAATAGATTCAGACGCCCGGAGGATGCGAACCGCCAGGTGAAGTCCGCAATCGACTATGCAAAGATTGTCTTTGGATCGAGACCGGTCGGGATGTGGCCAAGCGAAGGATCCGTCAGCGATGATGTTTTAGAAATAGCTGCGGACAATAGATTGAAGTGGGTTGCGACGGACGAATTCATTTTACAAAAATCTTTGCGAGGCAAACGAACCGCGTCGGCGGGCGCATTTCTCGAGAAGTATTTCGCCTATGATTTCACTAATCAAGGACGGCCTTTGAAGGTATTCTTTCGCGACCACACTCTTTCGGATCTTATCGGGTTTATGTACTCCGGCTGGGGACCGGATGAAGCGGCGACAGATTTTGTCAATCATTTGCATACGATCAAGGACTCTCTGATATCAGCCCGCGGAGAAAAGGCACTCCGGTTTGCAGCGGTCCCAATTATCCTCGACGGAGAAAACGCCTGGGAATTCTACCAGAGCGACGGCAAAGATTTCTTGAGAACTCTTTATTACCTGCTTTCCAACGATGACGGCATCGAAACCGTGCTGCCTTCGGACGTAAAAGTAGAGTCTTCTAACTCGTTGAGGCATATCGAACCTGGTTCATGGATCAACGGGAATTTCGACATCTGGATCGGGCACGCGGAAGACAATAAGGCGTGGGACTTGCTCCACGATGCAAGAAACATTTTCGGAAAAATGTCAAGGTATAGATCGAAGAAGTCAATCGAGAAAGCGTACCGGGAGATTCTCATAGCCGAGGGATCAGACTGGTGCTGGTGGTACGGAGGCGAGAACAAGTCGCCACAGTCCGATGAGTTTGACAAACTTTTCCGGCATCATCTAAAGCAGATGTACCTGGAACTCGATGTGGAACCACCGGCGGAGTTGGATCAACGAATAGGTGGGAATGAGTCTTCCGAATTGCCGAAGGATATAAACTCAGCTATGCACAGAAGCACCATGGAACAGTGAAATATGGAACCGCGCCGATTGGCTCGGCAGGACCGAAGCCAGTGATGGCACGCAACTATCACGACTCGAAAAAGATTGTAGCTTATTACCAGATAGTGTTCCTACCCCTTGTCAGCTTGTCATTTTCGGTGCAAATCCGCGTGCTACAGCCTTGCGCTTCATGAGAACCGCTGTCTTTTAAACACTTAGTAGCTCTTAATGTTTACACCGCCAAGCGCCGATTCCACGTGTATCTTAAGCCGAGGTCCGGTTGTGACGTTCGAACGATAGACCCCGCCGCCCTGGGAATAAAAACCGGCTACGTCGACACTTGTCAAAAACCCCTCCGGAGTAGTAATCACAGTGTTTATGCCGGCAGGGATCGTGATGTCGACAGAGCCGAGACCGGTTTTGACGCTGACGTCGCAATCATGTGCCAGCTTTCCGCCGAAGTTGATCTTCATCGAACCCAGTCCCCCTTCCAACTCGACGTAATTTGCCCTCGCGTTCGAGAGATTCTCCACATCGACGCTTGAGACCCCGGTTTTAATTTTGAGATTGTGGCAGTCAATCTTATTTGGAGAAGAGAAGTCGAGATTGAAGCCGCACACGCCAGTGGAAAAGGTTGCGTCGGAGATCATCATGCCTCCGAGGTCCACATTTGCGTCGCAAACTCCAAAATTAACCTTCAAAGATAATGGTACAGAATTGGCAAGCTTGATATCCACCGAATCTTTTGTATCTCCAAAATTGAAGAATGAGAAATGCTTGTTATGCTTTCCGTTCGAAAGATGGAAAATCCCTTTCCCGTCGGCCACTTCATAGGAAAGATGGGGAACTTCTTCATTCTCCTGATAATCGAAGTGGACTTTGAAAGCTTCGGAGGGGTTCCCTACACGTCCCAAAGTCATCTCAACTGCGCCGAGGTCGATCCTTGCCTCAATGCCGGTGGCACCGCCAAGACCTTCTTCAGCATTGAATGTTCTTTGTGCGAACGCCGTCGAGAACACGAGCAGAATTACAACCGCTGTTTTCATCGTATTTTCATATACGAAGCGAGAGCGCTTAGGTTTCAATAGTTCTTGATCCGATCCTTCAGGAATTTGTACATCATTTCTCTGGCCCTGAAGAGCTGCACTTTGATGGTGTTGACCGGAAGCCCCGTCCTCTTCGCAATCTCTTCGTAAGTCAGCTCTTCCTGATGCCTTAGAACGATCACTTGCCGATATTTGTTGGGAAGCGACGCAATGGCTTGGTGGACCAGACGTGTCTTTTGCTCGCGAAGCATGTCCAGATCAGGTTCATAAGTTGAATCAGGAATTTCATACGCGAATTCTCCGTCGTCAGATCTGATTTGCTCATCGATAGAGAATGCTTTCAGTCTCTTGCGCCGTATGTAGTCGATGCAATGGTTGTTCGCAATCTTGAAGAGCCACGAGACGAACTGATGTTCATAATCGAAGTCGCTAAGGTGTTGAAAAGCCTTAATGAAAACCTCCTGAGTAAGATCTTCGACCTGGCTCCTGTCCCTGATCAACTTGAAGACTATTTGGGCGACCGGGTACTTGTATCTCCTTACCAGTGCCCTATAGGCGTCTTCGTCGCCTGAGACGGCACGTTTGACCAGAACCGTATCCTCTTCTGCCCGCCTGTGACGTTGGTCTTCTTTCATTAAAACTCTTCAGATATGCCCGCACACTGAACTTGCCATGACCCGGCTATTCCGGTCGGAAAGTCTCGACACGCAGGCGTACCGTTACCCTTGTTCGTCCTTCTGTCTGAATTGTTCGTATACATAGTAAATCCTTTGAATCGCAGTTACGTTTGTAAGAATTGCGAGAACCACGACAGTCACCGCAACTGCAATCGGTGGAGATGTATAGTTTTTGCCGAACAAATCCGAGTAGATCGGCTGAACTAGCGAATTGAAGAAAGGATCAAACGCATTCAGAATTAGTCCCGCACCGAGAATCACAACTCGCTCCTGCCGCCTCGTTAAACCGACATTCGCCTTGAAACCGAGTGTCTCGGCCCTAGCACGGACATAGCTCACCATTATTGATCCACCAACAGCAAAGACGGCCGCAACCGAAGTCAGATAGTAACCATGGCCGATAAGATAGAAGCCAAGTCCGAAATAGACCGTGACTTCCGAATATCGATCTATGGTAGAATCGTAGAGTGCTCCGAATTTTGTTACACGTCCGGTCTTGCGAGCGACCGCGCCGTCAATGGTATCAAAGAGTCCACTGACAATAACAAGGATACCGCCGGCAACAAGATTTCCGGAAGCGATCTCCACCGCGCAAACGATGCTCAATAGAAATCCCAAAGTCGTCAGCCAATTCGGATTTGTGTTTTTACTGCCCAGCCATTGCGCCAACGGTTCCAACAGCCTCTTGAATGAGATTTCAACTGACGCCGGTATAAGGCTTCTCAAGGCTCAGCGACTCCAGTCTCGCGATACTTTTCCTTGTCGCGTTTCTCTTCAGAGGAACCTTCGACAACTATCACAAACTCCCCTCTCTTTTCTCCATCCTTGAAGGCCGCTTGCATTTCGGAGAGTGATCCCCTATATAACGTCTCATGTATCTTCGTAATCTCCCTACCGATAACGCAGTACCTGTCACCGAAGGATGAAAGAAGGTCGCGGAGCGTCTTCTCGATCCGGTGAGGTGATTCATAGAAGATCACGGTTCTCCTCTCTACTGAAAGCTCCCGTAGTTTCGTCTGCCTGCCTTTCTTGACGGGGAGAAATCCTTCAAACACAAATCTATCTGTTCTTAGTCCACTAGATGAAAGTGCGGCTAAGAAAGCGCTCGGACCTGGAATCGGCACGACAGTTATTCCCGCGGCGACAGCAGCGTGTACCAAACCAAAACCCGGATC
>JAKASW010000246.1 GCA_021818875.1 Bacteroidota bacterium | reverse complement strand
GAGAAGTCGAAAGGTTGAGAAGGCACGCGCTCAATAGACTATGACGGCGCCTAAGGCCATAAGAACATCCGGCATCCTTGTGCTGGTGATGATGACCGGCATAACCTATCTCTTGATATCGACTTATGGTTGCGAGGCTAGAGGGCAGTACGTACAAAAGGTAAAAATTGTAAACACTTCATCGCTGATTTCTAACTTTTTCAGAAACGGCGGTATTATTACTTATCCTTCGAATGCCTACTCAGGTCGCCTGGCTGAAATCGCAATTAACCTCGCAGCAAGGTTCCGAGATGGCAAGCTTAGAGCGGTTCCCGATACTTCACTTGACGAAGGTGAAATGGAAAATTCAAACATCATCGTATTAGGCTCGTACCACTCCAACAAGATTCTTCAACATCTGAATGGCAGACTTCCTGTGAAGTTTGAAGACGGAGAATTCCGCTTTCTAAATGAGACTTACGGCAAGCCTTCAGACCTGGTCAATTTTATTTATCCTAATCCATTTAATGATCATAGATCTGTGATCGTCATTTCGGGAAACAGCGACAGCTCGATTGCGGCTCACTTCAGTTTCAATTTCTTCGGAAGTCTAAGAATCCGGGATGGATACGAGACGCTTCTGCTGACCAACTTCATCGAAAGCTCAGGCGACAAGTGGAAGGTGGATGCAAACGGGTTTTGGAATTTTCAAAGTGAGACGGATACAATCTTAACTACTCGGCACTACACGTACATCACTCATTCACCGCGAATCACCAGGAAAGAAGTGGAGAGGATTGCAGCGCTCAACGAGAAGTCGGTGAAATCATTGAGAAGGCTTTTCGAGAAATCTTTCAAGCCCATTCACATCTACTATAATCTTTACGATTCGTTTGAAGAAAAGGGTTTGATCGTTGATAATACCCGTGTCTCAAGCTGCCATGAACCAGACGAATCGGTCCATTCGGTAGTTAACAGTTACGTCAAAGGAGACGATTTTACGCAAGACGCGCTACTAGACCTGAGGGCAAATTATGGCCGGCCTAAATCAAAACTTCTCGAAACAGGAATGTCAGTTTATTTGGGGAGAAGCTGGAGAGGATTCGACTATAAGTTCTTGGCAAGCAAATTATTCCTCTCGCGTAATGTCCCGTCGTTAAGTGTATTGCTTGATGATAAAGAAGCCGGGTACGAATCGGGCCTGGTGACACAACCGCTTGCGGGCACGTTCGCGGCGTTCATGGTACAACAGTTCGGGATCACAAACCTGATGAAGATGTATGCAACATGGTCGCCGGATAAACGAGAAGTTGCCCGAATGGATAGGGGATGGCTGGGCTATCTTTCAAAGCTATCAAAATCATACGTTGCTAAGATTAATGAAGAAAAGAATAATTTTCTCACGAACCTGCCGACGTTCATCAAGGGCTTCTCATTCGCCCAGATGGGATACGACATCTATAACGGATATCTCTCCGGCGATTCCTACAACTCGCTGAAGGAACTGAGGAGGATCGGCGTGAATGCAATCTCCGTTATGCCCTTTACTTATATGCGTAATCCTAACGAGCCCGAGCCGCTTAGATTCTCGCAGTCTGCTTTTGATGAAAATGATGAGAGCGTGATTTTTCTGGAGGAAGCCGCAGCGAAGTTACACTTTGTCGTCATGTTGAAGCCACAAATCTGGCTGGGACGCGCCTGGCCCGGCGACATAGAGATGAGAAGCAAAACGGATTGGAGAGAATTCTTCAAAGACTACTACCGGTGGATAAGGCACTACGCTTTGCTCGCTGAAATGTATAGGATACCGATCTTGTGTATCGGCAACGAGCTGTCAAAAGCAACTGTAGGCCACGAAAAGAATTGGATCGGTATGGTGGAACACCTCAGAAAGCTTTACGATGGGAAAATAACTTATGGCGCCAACTGGGACAATGAGTTCAGAAGGCTCACGTTCTGGAGACACTTTGATTACATCGGTATCAGTGAGTATTACCCTCTAAGTAAGAAAGACAATCCCAGCAATGAGGAGCTGCAGGAGGGTGCGGATTCGGTGATCGATCTTGTACACTCCGTGCAAAAGAAATATGGCAGGCCTGTTATGTTTACGGAAATCGGTTACAGGAGTTCGATGTATCCATGGAAGACAGCACTCGAAAAAGATCCCCGGCCTGACACAACATTACTAAATCAGGCTCGATGCTACAAAGCGATGATGAAAGCATCGTACGGCAAGAAATGGCTGGCAGGAATGTTCTGGTGGAAATGGCCGAGTTACCTCGGTTATCCCGACTATAAGGGACGGTCCCTCTATCTGCCGCTAAACAAACCGGCTGAAAATGTTGTTAGGGAATGGTACTCCAAAATTTGGAATAATCGCTAATTGGTTGATGTTACTATTGTAACAAGGTAAAACATTCATGAAAGGAGATCGGTATGAAAAAGACATATATATCAAACACGCTTGTATCGGCAGCTGTCCTGGCTATCCTGGCTTTCTGTGCTTTTCCCATAGACGGAAATGCTTTTGCAAAAGGAAATTCAGCTAACCAGAGCAACGCCGCCACCACTTCACTTAATCAGAAGGTGGCAGACGCTTACGGAGTTCAGGCATTTTCAAAGGTCAAGAAGATGGATTATACCTTTAACGTCATCTTCAACGGCAAGAAGTTCAGCAGAAGCTGGCAATGGTATCCCAAGACGAAAGAAATCACGTATTGGGGCCCCGGAAGTAAAGGCAAACAAATCAAGTTCACATACAACGAAAACAAGCCTATGGATGCTGCGACAAAGAAGATTGATGCTGCATTCATAAACGACAACTACTGGCTGCTTTTCCCGTTCCATCTTGTCTGGGATACTCACGTAAAGTTCACAGATGAAGGGATGAAGAAATATCCCATTGGGATGGGTAAAGGGAAAGCTTTGCTGGTACACTATTCCGACAAAGTCGGTTATACCCCCGGCGATGCTTTTGAGCTTTTTCTCGGTAAGAATGATAAGATTCGTCAGTGGATCTATTTCCAGCACGGCAACATGAAAAATCCGCGTCCGGCAACATGGGAAGGTGACGAAAATTTCCAGGGCTTCACCGTATCAACAATGCATTATGGGCCGGGAAAAAAGTTCAAGCTGTGGTTTACCGGCGTTAAAGTCGAGTACGACAAATAGTTCGTTCTCTCTTTTCAATGCCGATACGAAAGCGGTGTGCAATTGTGCTTAGACAGTCGGTAGTCCATTTGCGGGAGTGGTTGGGAGGATGCATACGCGTAAAGTCGGCTTGCCCGGATCGAGAGGTTCATGGCTCGGATATCTTGCCTCCGAGCCACTTCCTCCGGTGATTATGTCCCCGGCCATTTCATAAATCCATGAGGTACACAAGATAACCAGGACTCGTGTAACGGGCGTGCGACAAAAATCTAAGAGCTTGTTACCTCCCCCTTTTAATTCCCCCTCTCTTTTTTTCATCGAATAAATGGATGGGGTACAAAGAGGGGTGGGTTCGAAAATCATGGGTATCCTCCATCCTACAAATTTGTCGCAGAACCAAAAGACTTCATGCGAGACTGGAACTCTTCAGTGCGCGTCAAGCCAGTTTGGGCCTGTACCGACTTCTACATCGACCGGGACACTCAACTTGAGAGCGTTCATCATCTTTTCCTTCACAAGTTGTTCCAGGTCCTTCAGCTCATTCCTCGGCGCTTCGAACACCAGCTCGTCATGCACCTGCAATATCATATTTGAGTTCATCTTGCGTTTTTTCATTTCTCGATGAATATCTATCATAGCCAACTTAATCATATCGGCAGCAGTCCCCTGAATAGGCATGTTGATCGCCTGCCTTTCTTCCGCCATGCGGACGGCCGCGTTCTTACTATTAATGTTTGCGAGATAACGACGCCTGCCGAGCAAAGTTTCGACGTATCCATGCTTACGTGCAAAATCCAGTGTGCCATTAATATACTCGCGAACACGTGGAAACCTCGCGAAGTAAGTGTCGATGACATCCTTCGCTTCCGACTGAGAAATTCCCAGACGTATCTTCAGTCCATACGGACCAATGCCGTAGAGGAGACCGAAATTCACCTCTTTTGCCTTGCGCCGCATGTCAGATGTAACCTTGTCAGGCGGAACGCCGAACACTTTCGACGCCGTGGTACGATGAATGTCCTCGTGTTTGTTGAATGCCTCGATAAGACCTTCGTCTTTACAGATGTGTGCCATGACACGCAATTCAATTTGTGAATAGTCGGCAGAAACCAGTGTCCAACCTTTCTCACCGGGCACGAACGCCTTCCTGATTTCCTTCCCGATTTCGCCGCGAATCGGAATGTTCTGGAGATTTGGATCCGACGAGCTCAGTCTTCCGGTAGCAGCGACGGTCTGGTTAAATGAAGTGTGGACTCTTCCGGTCCTGGGATTTATCAAGTTCGGAAGTGCATCGACATAAGTCCCTTTGAGCTTTGTCAATTTTCTGTAGTCGAGAATATTCGCGGCAATCGGATGCTCATTGCTCAGCTCCTCCAGCACAAACACATCCGTGGAGAAACCGGTCTTCGTTTTCTTCGTTGGGACCAGTTTCATCTTGTTGAACAGAATTTCGCCGAGCTGTTTTGGAGAATTTATGTTGAATTCAGTGCCGGCAAGTTTATAGATTTCGTCTCCCAAATTCTCAATCATCCGCGCAAGTTCTTTTGAGATGTCTGACAGAATATCCGTGTCGATCTTGACCCCAATTCTTTCAATCGCCGTAAGCACTTCAATCAGAGGGAACTCGACTTTCTCACAGAGCTTAGCGAGGTTCACTTTGTCCAATCCTTTCTGTAAGACATCCATGAGCTGCAATGCAACGTCGGCATCTTCTCCCTAATACTCCGTGACAACTTTTGGATCTACCTCCCGCATGTTCTTCTGGTTCTTCCCTTTTCCGATGAGATCCTCAATCGGTACAGGCACGTAGTTCAAATATCTCTTTGCAAGGCTGTCAAGGTTGTGCTGGCCGTCTGCATCCAGCACATAAGCTGCAACCATGGAATCGAACGAAACCCCCTGAGTTTCAACTCCATAGTTCGAGAGAACCAGCATATCGTACTTCAGGTTCTGCCCGATCTTCTTGATTTTCTTGGATTCAAAGATAGGTTTAAGAATCCCGATGGCCTCAACCGCTTCGATACCCGTACGCGCTTCTGTACTTGAAAAGAGGTCGGCATCTCCCGAAAGGATGCTGACATAGAATGCCTCGTGAGGCTTGACGGACAAGGAAATTCCAACGAGTTCGGCATTCAACGGGTTTATGTCCGTCGTCTCCGTATCTATGGAAATTACTTCCGACGTTTTCAGCTTCTGGACCAGCTTCTGCAATTCGGGCGCCGTCGTTAAGAGTTTATAAGAATGCTTGACAGTCGATATGTTCTCATAACCTCCTCCTTCCTTTTCAGCTTCATCTTGCCCGCTCTCTGTCTCTTCAGTCTCCGGCCTCCGGCCTCCGGTCTCCAGTTCCTCCACTCGCTCGCCACCCATCTCCGCGACTTGCTGAGCTTTCTTAAGAAGAGTACGGAATTCCATTTCGTTAAATACTCTCGCGACCTCTCCGGCATCTGATTTCTTCTCTTTTAGAGTATGAAAGTCCACGCCGAGGGGGACATCCGTCTTGATCGTGACCAGTTTCTTCGACAGACGTGCCATTTCACTGCTTTGTCTGAGTTTCTCTCTCAATGCAGGTTTCTCAATCTTGTCCGCGCTGGAAAGCACCTTCTCAAGCGTACCATATTCCTGAATTAAGGGAATGGCTGTTTTCTCACCAATGCCCTTTATGCCGGGCACGTTGTCTACAGAATCTCCGGTCAAAGCCATGACCTCTACTACCTGTTCCGGCCCGACCCCGAACTTTTCCCTGACACCTTTTTCATCCACTATCTCGACGTCTGTTCCGCTCCTACCCGGCTTATACATTTTTATTTTTGGAGTCACAAGCTGCATGAAGTCCTTGTCCCCGGTCACCATAAATACATCTATACCTTCTTTTGCAGCGATGTTCGCCAGTGTTCCGATGACGTCGTCAGCCTCGTAGCCAGGCCTCTCGATCGTGGGGACTCCGAATGCATTGAGCATCTTTTTGATGTGACCCAGCTGGGAAATCATGTCTTCTGGCATTTTCTCCCTGGTCGCCTTGTATTCCGGATACATCTTGTGTCGGAAGGTCGGCTCTCCGGTCTCCGATACGCATCC
>JAKASW010000245.1 GCA_021818875.1 Bacteroidota bacterium | reverse complement strand
CGATTTCGCGTCCTGCGTTGCTTTTGGCGACGCACGTGTCCTCTTGTTCCCTGTTCGATCTGCTAAAGGAGTCTTCGCGTGGATAACATGCCCCATGGTAGTTAGCCGCTTTCTGATCGAACTTCGTCGAGCTGGGTTCAAAGACATCCCAGAGCAACCCGACGAGGACGGTGGGAAGATCGGGATCGAGGTTAACACCCAGGTCGTGCTTGCAGGCAATAAGATCCTGCTTGAAGAAAGGATTTTCGATATTTCAGAAAGAATGTCGGGAAAGATGAGGGGGTTAGGAAAGTGGGTTTCGGACAACCTCTTCCCGAAGGGAAATGAATATAAATTTTGGAGAGACAGTGTAGCTTCCAGGTTGGTAGTTTTACCCGACGATGACTTCGCGTACTTTGTTAAGCACTCCACCGAAGTCAACGCCAGAGTAAAGCTGAGTGACAAAAAGACAACCGAGAATGGAGGCAATCTATTCTATGAAGAGACTTTGCCCCCGGAAAGTATTCTATACGCGTCCATCTTTGCTTCGCGTCCTCATGGTGATGGCGGAAAGAGTCTGCCTGATGCCTCGAGTGCAACGACATTCATAAAGAAACTCGACGGAAAGAGGATGCAGCTTGGCGGCGATGAGACTGTCGGTCGCGGAATAATGAACATCAGAATTCTGGGATAGGAGGCTCACATGAGTAAGGATCTTGAAAAACTTCGCGCAAAGAAAGCATGGGATATTGTTTCGGAAATTAACCGGGGTGAGGCTGAGCTCAAAGAGAAATACTCACAGGAGGCCCAGGGATTTCCCGTCGACATCATTTCGAACGGACTGTTGCAGGCTCTCGCCTTTTATAAATTGAGCGGGGATGACATAACAAAGAAGGCAAGACGCAAACTTGCCGGGCACTTGGAAAATTGGCTTTTCTTGACTGGGGAAGAGGGGCCCAATATTCCATTCAGCGCAGCCACAGGCAACTCCGTCCGCAAGTTGATAAGTTCCTCCGGTGAAGTATATCGTCAAGCCGCGTTGGAGTCTCTTGCTTTCCTGCAATGGGTCAAACGCTTCTCAAAGATGGAGGAGTAAGGAAATGGCTCAATACCTGTTGCCCGACGAAGCGAGGAATGCCCTTGCCGGCGCGAATCTGAGTTCCCAGGAGTCGAATTTATCACTCCTCTCTAATCTATATCTCAAAGCCTGGACCGAAACCGCCGGGAATTGGGAAATTACCACGGCCAGCAAGGAAGAGCTTTTTAAGGTCATGAGGAGCGTTGACCAGAATCCTTTTTTGGAAAGGGTGAGAAACAGAACTGAAGCAGCTCTGGATGATTTTAAACAAAAAAAGATTTTCTCCCTCAAGACCAACTGGCGAATGGTCGTCGGACTCGGAACTCCCAGTCCTCTGGAGACCTCGATGACTCTCCATCCAATCTACGGCTTTCCTTACATACCGGCAACTGCAGTTAAAGGGGTCGCCAGAGCATGGGCTGAGAACCATACCAAATATCAGAAAGAGGCGAAACAGAAACTGCTGCTGGAAATTTTCGGTTCGGAGGACAAATATAGCAACGACAGCAAGAAGCAGCAGATGGGCGGAATAATATTCTTCGATGCACTTCCCAAAGGTTTTCCAAAACTTGAACTCGATGTAATGACACCTCATTACTCCGAATATTACACCAAAGGGGAAATCCCGGGTGATTGGTACAGTCCAGTACCAATAAAGTTCTTGACAGTCGGTACTGAATCCGAGTTCACCTTCTCGCTCGCTTTATCGGGAAGGTCAGATGCATCGCACTCAGACGAACTCTTGAGCCACGCCGAGACTTTTCTCAAAGAGGGCCTCATCAATTTAGGGATTGGCGCGAAGACCAATGCAGGATATGGGTACTTCGCGGACGATACCGGCGGTACAGTTGGTCAGGGTGTTGCCGTTGTCGCGGAACCGGAGGTTTTTCCAGGCAAGTTAAAGCAGGGAGTAAAGGTGGCCGCGCAGGTGATCAAGAGTGAATCGGGGACGATCACTGTTAAAATGCGGAGCGAAGAGGCTAATGAAGTCACATTCCGTTACGCTGCGGGAATGCAGCTTAACAAGTGGATATGGGTTGAAATCACTAATCTCAAACCGCTCAACGTGAAATTTGTGGGCGTCCTTTGATTCCCCGCCCTGAAGCAACAACACTCGTCCCGATTTGGAGATAATGGAAACCCAAGTTCAGATCCAAGATGTGAAAGGCAAAACGGAGGGGACTCAGATTCACAAGCTCCTTTCTTATGCCAGCCGTCTTCGCATCCTCGATCTTCGCTTCGAAATAGAATTTCTCTCCGATGTCGTCCTGCCTACGTACAAAGGCTCCACTCTTCATGGCGGATTTGGAAGAGCACTGAGGCAGCTGCACTGCACATGCGCGGCGAAGCCCGACATATCCGGCGATTACTCCAACAATGCTCAGCCGGCATCTCAATCATCGGGCGTTTGTCCTTACCATTTTATCTTTGAAACCAAAATCAACGACGATGCTTTCCGATTTCTCCGCAGCGTTCCAAGCGTTCCGCATCCATATCTGATCGAGCCGTCTCTCGAGGACACGAAAGAGTATAGAGCGGGCGAACTCATTCCATTTACAATCAGACTTTTCGGATCTGCAACTGCCTATGCCGTCAACGTAATTGAAGCGGTAAGCTTGTTTGGAAAGCTTGGCATCACGAGACGCAAGGTCCCATTCAGAATTGTAAAAGCAGCGTCGAACGATCGCGCTGGTAAAAGCAAAATCATTTATGATGGCGCATTAAATAAATATGTAACAATCCCTAAACCTTTTCACTGGAAACCCGCGGAGAATGTCTCCTTCTCAGATCAGTTGACGATCCGTTTTCTTACACCGACGCGGCTTGTTCAGGCTGAACATCTGAAGGATAACGTAGACTTGTCGATCATTATCACTTCCATTTCCCGAAGGCTCGCAGCACTTGCTTACTACGCTGAAGGTGTGAAAGGCGTCGCCAGAATAATCGACGGACGCCGTGTACCTACCGATGAGATCGCAGTCGGGGGAATAAGTCTGAAATGGAAAGATTATCGGCGGTATTCCAACCGCCAGTCGTCCTCAATGCTTTTCGGAGGCATTGTTGGTGAAGTCACTTTCGGAAATGTATCGGAGGATTATTTGCAGCTGCTCCAATTCGGTACGCTTCTTCATCTGGGGAAACAAACCACCTTCGGACTGGGAAAATATGAAATCGTTCCAAAGTGAAACCGGAGCTCCTCGACTTTGTCGTCTCCTACGACATAACGGATAACAGAAAGAGAAAGAAGATTGCCGACATACTCGATGAGTATGGGCAAAGGGTGCAGTATAGTGTCTATGAAATTACCGTTCCGTCGGGAGAAGTGCGCTCGCTGCGTTCGAGACTCGCGAAACATCTGCGCAAATCGACAGACACCATCAGATACTATTCCCTCTGCCAGAAATGCGTCGCAAAGATCATGTTCGACTCCGTAAGAAATAAAGTCAACAAAGATAAGGTTTGATATAACTTGGTGAACCGGGGAAATATATTGGAATGGTCTCAGCCAATTCTGCAATCCGCCTTTGACCGCGTGGCCGCAAAAGGATCGCGCGGGGGTATTGACAGGGTAACCGCCGAAGCCTATTCAAAGAACCTGCACTCAAATCTGTCAGCGCTCCTCAAACGCTTACAGGAGGAGACTTACGTTCCGTCGCCCTATGAAAAGATCTCCATACCAAAAGATGGCGGATCGGTGCGGGTTCTCAGCCTCGCAACGGTCGAGGACAAAATAGTCCAGAGCATTGTAATGTATTATCTCGATGATACCTTCAAAGGCGTTTTTCTTGATTGCTCCTATGCTTACCGGGAAAACAAAGGCCATAAGAAAGCCATCGGCAGAATCGAACACTCTCTCAGATCTTCCCGGTTTGTGATGACTGCCGATGTTGATAACTCCTTTGACTCCATCGACCATTCGATCCTTGAATCCCAGCTTGCAGAGAGAATCAAGGACGATCCGCTGCTCACACTGATCCGATTATGGATCACCACCGGTTCTATCCATGATTCAAGACTCCAGAAAAGAAACATCGGCATTCCACAGGGCGGACCCGTCTCGCCCATTCTCTCGAACATCTACCTTTCTCCATTCGACAGGTTCATGGTCGGCCTCGGCAGGGCTTATATCCGCTATGCGGATAATTTCATTGTCCTGTCCGAAAACAAAAACGAGCTGGTCGAAATATTTAACCGGGCAGTCGATTACCTTGGCAGAAACCTCAAGCTCAGGCTCAACGAATCAACTCCCGTGATACGTACCGAGGAGGAAGGTTTCGACTTTCTCGGCATCCATTTTCTAAACGGGAAGCGGACCATTGCCGATAATAAGTTCACAAAGGCACTCAAGGAACCGGACGAGCTGAGAAGGAGACACCGTAAGGATATCCTGGAGCGCTTGCGCGACCACTGGAACAAGATGGTACAATCATGGAGATTCTACTATGGGCCGTATGATGTTGCAGAGCAGTTCTCATCACTAAGACAGGAATTGCAGAAAAATCTCAGGCAGGAAATACTCTACCGGGCACAGCATGAAGAGATTCCCGAAGCAAAACTCGGAGAGATCATTGTTTCATTTGACTCCCTGACGGCGAACCCGAATGAGAACCGTGAGTTTGCCGGAAGGATACTCGGTGAGATTAAGGAATTCCGAAAGGGACGGGCCGACGGGAAGAAGGTGCAGATTGCCCGAACGAGAGCCGCTAAAGTAAGGAAATTCATTCACCTCCACGTTGCCGAACACAATCTTCTCGTGTCAACCCCGGGTTTTTTCATCGGAAGGTCGCAGGGAAAGATCCAGGTGAGGAAAGGGCAGGAAGTTGTGACCGAACAACCCCTGCGAAGCATCCACAATCTGATGCTTTCCGATCATGGCATCGGCATCTCCACCGATGTGATTGCCGAATGCGTTGAGAAGAAAACCCAGATTTTTATACTGGACTCGATCGGACATTACAGGGCGCTCATAATAGGAGACCCGTGGCCTCAGTTTAGCATCACTCTTTCCCAGGTCAATGCGGCCAACAGCTGGCTGGGCTCTCAGTGCGCGTTCAATTTCGTCGATGCGAAGATCAGGAATCAGATCAGCCTTCTTCGTTACTATGCCAAGTATCATTACGATGCAAACAGAAACTATGCTGAGGTCATCTCCAAAGAAATCCCACGGATGGAGAAGGTGCTGACTGACATTTCCTCGCTGAATAGGAAAGGGTCTCTTCCAGGTGAGTACAATTCTGCAGTTTTCGGTCTTGAAGGACAGGCGGCGATTTCCTACTGGGCGTGCATCGCCGCATTGATCGGAGACGAATGGGCCTTCACAAAGAGAGAACATCAGAACGCAACTAACATCGTTAACAAGATGCTCAATTACGGTTACGGAGTCCTGTCGTCAAAAATCCTCATCGCGATTATTTCGAGCGGATTGAACCCGATGATCAGCTTCCTGCATTCTGCCCAGGAAGGGAGACCATCTTTGGTTTTCGATGTCATGGAGCAATTCCGGCCCACTTGCGTGGACAGGGTCGTGGTGAGCATGTTGCTTAGAAAGGAAAGAGTCGAGAAAGACGGTGAAAAACTCCCGATCGAGCTGAGGAAAAGGATTGTCAGCGGGGTGCTGACGAAGATGGGGACTGAGTTCCAGTATAGGGGGAAAAGGCAAACCATCGAGGAAATACTGACTAAACAGCTCGGCGATGTTGTCGAATTCCTCCAGGGGAAAACAAGAAATTTCAGGGCATTCCTCTCGAGATGGTAAATAGAGTTGCGAAGATCGAATGACCAAAAAGGGCGTGGAAATGCACATTCTTGAAAAAAGACTTTCGCAAATCCATCTGACTGAGTGAGTGGAAAGACGTGTTGCGAAGAATGAGCATTTCGTAGTCGGAAATTCGGCAGAAAATCGTGTTTATGATGGGCAATTTTCTCAAAAGCTCTTTCTCCTTAATGGACCAGAAGAGTTGCGACTTCAACTGAAGGTTACATTTCATGGAGGGATAAATGGTTAAGACGACACTGAGAAGCAGTCGAATTGAAATAAGTGCCAAGTGTGAATGGAGTTGCGAAAGAAATGAGTACGGATATGCAAGCTGCAGCGCCGGCGCAAGTTCCGCCGCAAGGGGATACTTGCAACGAGGAAACCGGATTCATAACTTATTGCGAGAGCGCTCTTTGA
>JAKASW010000244.1 GCA_021818875.1 Bacteroidota bacterium | reverse complement strand
CTCCAACCGAACTCACCCCCGTCCCCTCTCTTTCGAAAAAGAGAGGGGAGAAAGGGGTGAGTTCGACTGGCGAAGCCATCTTCACATCACCACTGCCATAGGCAGTGGGTTTCTGCCGCTAACTAAAATTATTTACCTCACAGGAATACCGAGTCTTTCTCTCCAGTATTCTGTAACGAAAATTTGATCGGGGTCCATCTTCTCCCGAAGTTTCATGAAAGCTTCCCACTTCGGATATTGAGCTTTCAAGTATTCAGGATTGATCGGCATATATTTCCCCCAATGGAATCGACAGTTGAGGTCTTTGTTTTCCATCAGCAGCTTCCAGAACTGCGGATAATAATCCTTCGCGGGATCGCCATAATTATAGCCAAACCAAAAGACGTCAACACGTATCACGTCCCGATTGTACGATGGACTCATCCAGAAGTCACTTTTCTTGGCTGAGTAGATTTCACAACTGAATGAGCCGGCGGCAGTGTATCCGGATTTCTCATATAGACCGCGGAGAGCAACCATCACCTCCATACTCTTTTCCAGGGGGATCCAAATCTCGGTGAACTTAACGGGGACAAGCTTGTCGTCAACCTTGTTGTCCATCGGAAGACCGTCCCACCATGTGTCCCAGAACACCTGAGGCCCCGGAGGGTTTGATTCCGAGTCGATAGGATTGAACATATTGATGACGACCGGAAGAATGTGGGAAGGGTACAACCAGGTCACAATTCTCATGAGCAGTCTGACGATCCATGATAGCTTCAACTTCTGAGAAGCATTCAGCCAGTTCCCTGCAATGGAATAGAAGATGCCGCCAGCAGCCTCGGCTGAAAGCTGGTTGCCATGAAACTTGAAAAACTCCAGGTACGGCTGAGGACGGAAACTATTCGGCATTCCAGTTCCCTTTTTGGTCCTCGGATTGTAAGGAGTGTAGTCATCCGGCTTCATCTTCCTGGCCTTCCACACAACCATCTTCTCCACCTTCCGCTGCGGCCACCACATGAGACGTGCATATTCGGTTGTACGGAAGAAGCTCTCGATGCCTGGCATATCGGCATTGCCCGTGCCGAATAGATCGATGCCGCAATCGTCGACCGGAAGTGTCGACTGAGAACCGATGATATCAAACTTGTCGATGAGCTGAATAGTCACAGAAGTGATTACTCCGAAGAGGCCCATAGAGACACCCGCAGCAAAGAACTCGTCGGAACCACTTTCACGGGTGAATTCACGAATCTCGCCCGTCCCATCAACCAATCTTATTCCGATTACCTGATCGTCGAAGGCGTGCTGGATCGATCCGCCTGCGGAACCTGTCGACAGAAACCCTCCGACTGTTTGATGGATGATACCTCCAAGATCGGGCACTGCAAAACCTGCCTGATCGATCTGGTACAGAAGACTGTTTATCCAGTTGGAGGTTCCGCTCGGATCGTACGGATCACGACCGAGATGGCAACCGGCTTCCACTGTCACTTGTTTCCTTTGTGTGTCGATACGAACTGAAAGCATCTTGTCCAGCATTATATCTATGCCGTCGCCATCTTCATGCTCAAAGTCTTTTGTGTAGATTGCCTGCGGTACTGAATGACCTGATCCGCGCACCCGGATTTTCACTTTCTTTTCGCGAGCCATAAGGATCAGTTCCCGAACTTCTCTTTCGTCAGCGGGATGATAATAGACTTTGCTGAATTCTATCTCCAAGTTCTCCTCCTCCGTTCTATTAATGTGGAATCAGCTCCAGGTCGTGCTCCAATTCCAGTTCGTGGAATATTGAAACGGCTTTCTTCAGACAATCCTGGCCGGAAAGTCCGAGGAAGTCGCTTCGATTCAATTTATCGGCGAGCATCTTACTTCCAACCTCGCAATAAATCCTCCCTACGTCCGGCAATGCATGAAGACGCTCGCCAAACTCTGCACTCTTTCTCCAGTAACGAAACGCCTTCCTGCGGTCTCCGACGAGCCACGCATATCTTCCCATCAGAAAATATGTCTCAACTCGTACGTCTGCTACCTTTCGCGAAATTTTCATTGCCCGGACGCTTGCTTTAAGCGCCGACTTCTTTAAGTCTCTTATCTCTGAAGTCGAGAGCTTTTCGTTTCTTGCCTTCAACTTTCTCTCCAGCAATTCCACCAGGTACCAGAAATGGTATGTCAGATAGTAGCATGTAAGCATCGGCGCCAGCTTGCTCTTATCCAACTTGGCCATCACATCGCCGGCTTTTTTTATCGACACGGCCGCGCCATCCAGGTCGCCGGATAACACCTGTGCTTTTGTCTTCTTCGCAAGAATTCCGATGAGCCAGCTTTCGAAGCCAAGTTGCTCGGCAAAATCGGATGTCCGGTCGGCAGCTTTCACCGCAGCCCTCAGGTCTCTCTTTGCGAGGTGCCTGTCGAGAGTGAAGTTGGAGCTGAAGAGTCGGGCATATCCTGAATCGAACTCCTCGCCGATGTCTTCCTGTTTATGAATGAGTTCGATTGAACGCTGCAAGTCACCCTGAGCGTTCTTGACATAAATGACCCAGCTTATCGCGAGAGTTGCGGCATACAGGTCTCCGTTCCTCAGTCTTTCGTTCACATACTCCTCATTTATGTCCTGTATCCTTTTCCAATCCCCATTGAGGAAATTCAACATCACTTCATGTTCGCTGTTCTTGAGAGCGGAATCGAGATGACCTGCGATTACATACTTGCTGGCCCGCTGCATAAATTTCCGGCTCAGTGAAAATGACAATCCGCTGTAGCTGAAAATCCCGCTCGCGTATGCGTAGCTCGCATGACCTTCCTTCGGCTGCAGCTGATATCTGGTTTGCATCCTCAACATATGCAGAAGCTCAAAGAACATTTTCTTTGCATCGAAGTTCGCGGTCACCGAAGCAATCTTGTAGAGAACATCGAAGACGGAATTCGTGTCCTCATCAGGAACCTTTTTGATCCTTTTCGATGGGAAATATAGATCTTTGAGCACCGCGACAAGATCGGCCCCGAATTGCAAAGTCTCCTTCAATTTTCCCGGTTCGAGGAGGACGCCTTTGTACGACAGTGCTCTCTTGAGATGTTCGAGAGAATCGTTCCAATATCCCTTGTTGTAGTATGCGAGACCAAGATTTCTTTCCAGTACAAACAGCTTATCTGGGTCGGCCTTTTCTCCATAGATTTTGACATAGAACTCGATTGCTTCCTTCAGATAGTTTATTGCCTCATACGACGCTGCCGAGTTGAAGGTCTGCTCCGCAGCTTTGAACAGGTAATCCTCGGCTTTCTTTAAATCACCACCCGCGCTGTAATGAAATGCCAGCATTCCGTAAAAGTCAGAAAGTCTTTCGGAGTAAACCGACTCTATCGCTTTAGCAACTTTCAGATGCAATTCGCTTTTTGCTTTTGCGATAAGAGTGCTGTAGACCAACTCCTGGACGAGTGCATGAACAAAGACGAACTCTCTGTCCCTGTTCCGGCTGCTGTCCCTGATAAGCTGCACACTTTTTAGATGCGACAGGCTATCATCTACTCTCGCCTGGTCGTCTTCGACACAACAGAGAAGGTCGTAAAGGAAAAAGCGGCCCATCACCGATGCAAGCTTGAGAAGAGACCTGCTTCTGTCATCGAGTTTATCGATTCTCGACATGAGGAGATCCTGGATTGTCGCCGGAACAACCGCAGCTTCCACTTTTTCCTTTACGGCGAAGCGACCATCTTCCTCGACCAATACGCCGTCGTCAATCAGAGATCTCAGCACTTCTTCGATGAAAAACGGATTGCCTTCGGCTTTGGCTATTGTTTCGACCAGCTTCGGAGGGAGGTCCTTAACGCTGAGGAGGTTCTCGACAAGGCGCCGACCTTCCTGGTGACCAAGTGGCTTCAAATGTATTTCATCGTAGAACGTAGAGTATCTTTCCCTGGTTGATGAGAGGAGGAAGTCACTGGTTTCTGCGAAGCCCGGCCGGGATGTAATCACGAATAGTACTCGTTGGCTCTCCGCAAGCCGGAACAGCGATTGAAGCAAGTCTATTGAAGATCGGTCGGCCCAGTGAAGATCCTCGATGAGAATCACGACCGGTGCCAGTTCACTTCCGCCAATGATAAGATCTCTGACACTTTTCTGTATCAAATTGTTCAGGGCGTCACCCGTTATACCGTGTACCCGGTCGGCAGCATTTCCCTTCAATGCAAACCCCATCATGGTCGCGACAAATGGAAAGATTTCCGCACCGTTCTCCGGAAGCACTCTCAAGATCGAGTCCTCCAGCTTGAGATATGCTTGTGAATCACTGTCCTCTTCCGATATGCCCGCCCAGTTTCTCAGTATGTCGATGATCGGATGGAAACCGAGGTTCTTCCCGACCGAGAGTGCCCTCCCTTCAAAGAGTGCCACTCGCGAGACAGGATCATTTTTTCTGAACTCGGCGAGGAGTCTCGACTTACCGACACCTGCATCGGCAATTATGCTGACAATTCCCCCCTGCCCGTTTATCACTTTCAAGAGATGAAATTGAAGCTTGTCAAGCTCTTCGTTCCTTCCGACAAATTCGGAATATATTGCGCGACCATGGCCGGGTTCCGCCTTTTGCTTCTGTTCCTTTTCGGTCAGCAACAGATACGCGAGGACAGGATCCCTCTTTCCCTCCAGGACAACCGGTCTCAAACCACGGTACCGAAATTCGTCCCTCGTGTACCTGAATGTTGAAGACCCGACTACCAGTTCGTTTTCTCCAGCTTCCCTGAGGAGCCGGTTCGCAACATCAATCGCTTCCCCGACGGTGCTATATTCCTCTCCATTATCGGCGCCCAGCGACCGGACAATCGCCGGACCCGTATTGATGCTTCCACGAAGCCCGAGATTGAGACCCTGTCCGAGTGTACCACCATATTCGTGGAGTCGCAACCTGATATGCAAAGCCGTGTTGATTGCCTTCTGTGGAGCGTTCTCCAGTGCATCAGGCAGTCCGAAGAAAGCAGTAAATGCCCCCCCTGACATTTTGTGAAGTATTCCTTCGTACTTCGCCAAAGAAGATTTCAAAATCGACTTCAAGTTGTCAAGGGCATTGGGTATGTCCTCCTCGCTTATTACTTTCGCAATCTCCTCGAAGCCCGTTATAAAGCCTTGAATTACCGTTACTTGCTTTCTCTCTATCCCCTCTCTTGTCTTTACCTCGTGCCTACCTGTAACCGTGGCCGCGATTGGCGCAGGTCGAGTTCTGTGGTCGAGAAATCTTAGATCGGAAATGCACTTCGCAGCTGACCCGTACCTTTCTCCCGGATTCTTGCGAAGGCATCTCAGGACGATTTGTTCCAGCTCGTCGGGAATGTCCGGACGCAGTTCTGACGGAAGAGCAGGATCAGAGTTTAGAATGGAGTACGATGTTGCAGCCTCGTAGCCATGAAAGAACGGGAGCCGCCCGGTCACCATCTCATATAGAATAATTCCGAGAGACCAGATGTCGGACTGAATATCAACAACATCTCCGCGCACCTGTTCCGGCGACATATAGGCAAGTGTGCCGCCTGTGGAATTGGTTTCTCCTGCCGCATGAACTCCTCTAAGTCTGGCCAATCCGAAGTCCATCACCTTTATCTGGTTCTTCGAATTAACCATTATATTTTCCGACTTCACATCCTGGTGCACAATACCATGATCGTGGGCCTCGGCGAGCGCACCTGCAATCTGAAGTGTGTATTCGACGGCATCACCGATTTGCAGCGGACCTGGCTGAAGCTTGACGCGCAATGTGGTACCATCGATATACTCCATTACGATGAATCTCTCGTCTTCAGCATCTTCGATTGCATATACTACGCACACATTCGGATGGTTGAGTGTGGCCGCAGACTGTGCCTCTCGCATGAACCTCGCGAAGTCTTCGTCGGTCGGATTCAGATCATGAGGAAGGAACTTGAGCGCGACCAACCGCCGCAGTCGGGTATCCTCGGCCTTGTAGACAACCCCCATTCCGCCTTCACCCAACTTTTCGAGGATTTCATAGTGCAAGATGGTTCCGCTTATCATAACTCAGTCCGCCGGTAGGACGAGTGGCTTCGGCGGACAGGTCCGCCCCTGCCTACGGCAGGCAGGCCTGCCTGTCCGGTAGACAGGCCTGCCCTTCCGGCAGGCAGGTTCGCCGAGCTTCTCGAAAATTCCGTAATGGAGGATAGTGCCGGTTATCATTTTTTGGTTTGCAATTCAGCTTTCCAGTTCGTCACCATGGTGATAGTTGCCGGGCCGGACTTTCCTGAGGACACGGCGGCGAGGAATTCGTTACCTGAACTATTCATGTCATAGATGGTGACGTC
>JAKASW010000243.1 GCA_021818875.1 Bacteroidota bacterium | reverse complement strand
CACAGCTCGCTTGAAGTCGGGCCCACTATCAAAATGCTTCGAGAGAAGATCGAACAGCTCAGGGTTGAAGAAATAGAGAGATACAAAGGAAAGCTGAACGGAAGTGACCGTCAGGTGATAGATGAGATAACGAAGTCGCTGGTGAACAAGATTCTTCATGAGCCGATGACAAATCTGAAGGCGGCCGAAAATGGGGTTTCGATGGTTGACCGTGTGAAACTTGTTAAGGCTTTGTTCGGGTTGAGTGAATCTGACACAGACTCGGACGAAGATTTGCCGCAATCGCGTAGTGGCAAGGAATGAGAACCTTCAAAGTCGGATCTCGAGGAAGTCAGCTCGCACTCTACCAGGCGAACGTCATCGTAGAGTTCTTGCGTAAGAGCTATCCGGAAGTTAGGGCTGAAATTGTCAGGATAAGGACCACCGGGGATAAGATACTCGACTCACCGCTTTCAAAGATAGGCGACAAGGGACTTTTCACCCGGGAGATCGAAAAGGCACTTCTGGATCATGACATTGATTGTGCCGTCCACAGCCTGAAGGATTTGCCGACGGAGCTCCCCGGCGGCCTCGATATAGTCGCATTTGGATCTCGAGAGGATGTGCGCGATGCGTTGATTGCGCAAGACGGCATGAGATTTCTGGAGCTTCCCAAAGGTTCGACGGTGGCAACAGGAAGCCTGAGACGTCGCTCTCAACTTCTGCATCTGAGAAGTGATCTGAACTTAGTCGATATGAGAGGGAACCTCAACACGCGCCTCCGGAAGCTGCAGGAGGAAGGCTATGCAGGAATGCTTCTGGCATACGCGGGAATAAAACGCCTGGGGCTGGCGGACAAAGTCACGGAGATTCTGAATCCTGAAATGATGCTTCCCGCTGTCGGGCAAGGAATAATCGCAGTTGAGGCGCGAATGGACAATCAGGAGATCTCCAATTTGTTGTCAGGTTTCAATGATTCTAAATCGGCACTGGCCGCTCTCGCCGAGCGTGCGTTTCTCCGCCGTCTCGAAGGAGGATGCCAGGTCCCGATTGGAATATACACTTCGCTTGATGGGATGACGCTGACAGGGATGGTGGGATCGCTGGACGGTGAAACGATTGTCAAAGACTCGGGCAGGTTTGATCCCTCCGCCCCTGAGAAATCGGGATACGACCTCGCGCACAAGCTCCTCGAAAATGGGGCGGATAAGATACTCGAGGAAATCCGGGCGGACTCGAATTGAGTGAGTTGCTACCTCTTGCCGGATGGCGAATAATTGTCACGCGCTCTGAGGAGCAATCAGATGCCACTACCGCGGGTCTCGTTGCACTCGGTGCGGAAGTGATCTCAGTTCCTACGATACAGATCGTACCTTCCGATCTGTCTCCCGATGACCAGAAGAAGATATCTTCGATGTTTGGATATGATGTTACTGCATTTTTCTCCCCCAACGCGGTGAAAAACTGCTTTGCTCACGTCTCGATACCCCGTGAGATTAAGTCGAGACCGTATATTATTGCAGTTGGGACCGGGACTGCGGGCGCACTGATGGACTTAGGCATGGACGCGGATTTTATTCCGGAGAAATTCACATCTAAAGACTTAGTGAATTCGCTTAAAGGTTTTGAGTGGAAGGGAAAGAGAGTCTTAATACCGGCCGGCAACCTGTCCGGCGACGATTTCTCCACCTTTGCAGTTTCGAAAGGATCAATTGTTGACAAGGTGGTCGTTTATCGCACTGAGCCGAACGATGCTATCGATGAGGGAGCCAGGAAAGCAGTGACTTCAGGGTTGTTCGACATGATCGCTTTCTTCAGCCCTTCCCAGGTTAAAAACTTCATTGGAATCTTCGGGACTAATGTGCTTAAAGGAAAGGAGATCGCAGTCATCGGACCTGCGACAAAAGAAGCGGCGGAGAGGTTTGGAGTAGCGGTGGATGTGGTACCTTCCAACTCCACAATGGAAGATCTCATCAAGAGTCTGATCGGCTATGAAAAAGCTCAGTAATGATCTGATACTAAGAGTCCTATCGGGAAAGCCCACAGAGCGGACACCGATCTGGCTCATGCGTCAGGCGGGAAGATTCCTGCCACAGTACATGGCCGTCCGTGCTAAGTATGATTTCCTGACTATTTGCAGAACCCCTGAGATCGCGGCTGAAGTTACGATACAGCCGGTCGATGTTGTGGGCGTGGATGCCGCCATAATCTTCTCCGATATACTTGTCCTGCCGGAAGCGATGGGAATGGAGCTTATTGTCGAGGAAGGGGGGGGTGGACCGCGATTTACAAATCCGGTGAAAGACAAGGCAGCGGCTTCCGCTGTCCACGATGCAGACTGTGAAAATAGTCTCGGATACGTTGCGAATGCAATTCGCATCACCGTGGGTCGCCTTGGCGGCAGGGTCCCGCTGATCGGATTTTGTGGTTCACCGTGGACCTTGCTCGCGTATATGGTAGAAGGAAAAGGTGGAGACTTTTCGCGTGCTCGCGCCTTTCTTCATGAAGAGCCGGCCATGGCACACCGACTGTTGGATATGATAACAAGGAACGCTGTCTCATATCTCAAGATGCAGCACGAAGCAGGGGTTGACGTGGTCCAGATTTTCGATTCATGGGCCGGATTCTTATCTGTTGAATTGTATAAAGAGTTCTCCATCAGATATATCGGTCAAATTGTTGAGGCACTAACACCTGATCTGCCCGTTATCGTGTTTGCCAAAGGGGCAAACCATTCTCTTGAGGCACTTGCTGAGTCCATGCCTTCGGCCATTGGGGTAGATTGGACCATACCGATAAATGAAGCCTCGGCAAGAATCGGCGTCGTAGTTCAGGGCAATCTCGATCCCGCAGTGTTGCTCGCGAGATCTGAGATAGTGGAACATGAGGCACGGAAAATACTTGAAAGTGCTCCAAGGGGAAAACACATTTTCAACCTGGGTCACGGTATACTGCAGAATACTCCTGTTGAAAGTGTGAAGGCGTTGGTTCATTTCGTAAAGACGTGGAAACATGGCTAGGATCGGCGTAGTTCTGCTCAATCTTGGCGGCCCTCAGTCGCTCGATGACATTGAAGAGTTCTTGTACAACCTCTTCATGGACCCGTATATTATTGAAATTCCGTTGCGCGGCGGTTTGCGAAGATCGTTCGCAAGGCTCATCGCGAGGAAGCGGGCGGAGAAGACGAAACATTACTACGAATTGATGGGAGGGAAATCGCCGCAATACGCGCTGACAATCAGCCAGGCATCTGCGCTTGAACGAAAGCTCCGTCAAGAGCATGACGTCAGAGTATACGTCGGGATGCGATATTTCAAACCTTACATCGACACGACGTTCGAAACGCTTATCACAGACAATATAAAGGAAGTGATACTTCTTCCGTTGTATCCGCACTATTCGAGAACCACGACTCTTTCGAGCTTTGAGGAATGGAATCGTGTGACGAAGGGTAGATCGGGTTCTATGAAAGTAACAAGGATTGAGAGCTACCACGATTTTCCTCCTTACATCGATGCAGTTGTGGACAGGATTCAAACGACATTGAAAAGATTTCCGGAAGGATTGCGCCGCGGGGTGCACATCCTGTACAGTGCCCATGGTGTCCCGGTCAGTGTGATCAAGCGGGGCGATCCATATCAGAAACAGATCATCGAGACAGTTGAGCTTGTTTCGCGGCACTTTGAGAATGAACACTCTTTGGCATACCAGAGCAGAGTAGGTCCCGTAAAGTGGCTCGGTCCGCCAACGCGAGATGAGATCAAGAAACGTGCGGCGGAGGGGAAAAGAGGATTGCTGGTAGTGCCCATCAGTTTTGTGAGCGAACATTCAGAGACACTTTACGAGGTGAATCGTCTCTTTCGTGATGAAGCGATGGCCGCCGGAGTCGGGCAATTCGAGATGATGCCGGCGCTGAACGATTCACCAAAATTCATAAACGCGCTTGCACAATTGGTCAAGGGAAAATTTCCGGAATTGAATCGCAAATGAGAGTAGCAGTTGTCGGTGCCGGCATATCGGGTCTTTCGACTGCCCATTTTCTCGAGAAAGGCGGGGCCGATGTCCGGGTGTACGAAAAGAAAGGCGGGCCGGGAGGCACTATCGAGACAAAGGTAATAGACGGCTACCTGGTTGAGAGCGGACCGAACAGCACGTCCGAAACGAACGCTGTGATCGATGAAGTGCTTTCCGATCTATCTATCATGGACGAGAAAGTTTACGCGGATGAGAATTCCAAATTCCGATTCATCCTGCGAAATGGTAAGTTGCATGCATTACCATCAGGACCGGGTTCGTTTCTCGGAACCGGACTCTGGTCTGCCGGAGGGAAACTCCGATTATTTGGAGAGCCGTTTGTCGGTCGTGCTTTCCACGAAGAATCGGTAGCAGATTTTGTGACGCGCAGGCTTGGCAGAGAATTTCTCGATTACGCCATTAATCCTTTTGTTGCAGGAGTGTATGCGGGTGATCCGTCCGAGCTGAGCGTCCGGGCGGCCTTTCCCAAACTATATGCTTTGGAGGAAAAGTACGGCGGACTTCTGAAAGGGACTATCAAAGGTGCCCGGGAGAGAAAAAAGAGACCTGATAAAGCACGAGTATCTGCAAAGTTGTTTGCATTCAAGAGTGGCATGGGGATCCTTACCCGCAAACTTGCCGACCGGCTCGGTGATAGGGTGCAATATGGTACCTCTGTGGATTCCGTAAATCTTGATGGGAATAAATTCAAGGTCAAGCTATCCGGTGGCGGCAGGGCCTTCTATGAGACATTCGAGAGCGTTATCCTATCTGTACCGGCTTATGCTGCAACGGGGGTCGTCAAATCGTGGCTGCCGGAGCTTGCGAGCGAGCTCTCAAAGATTAAGTATCCTCCCGTTGCTGTTGCTGTTCTCGGCTACAGACGGGAACAAGTAAAAATTGATCTGAAGGGTTTCGGATTCCTTATTCCCGAGGTGGAGCAGCGAAAAATCCTGGGAACGATATGGAGCTCCAGTATTTTTCCCAACCGTGCTCCCGAAGGCTTTGTCGAGTTAACTACCTTTCTCGGCGGCTCGCGTCAGCCGAAGCTTGTTTCAATGTCTGAGAATGAAATCGCTAAAGTGGCACATGAAGAGAATGCAATCTTAATGAAGATTGAGGGAATGCCAGCCTTCACATCCGTCACAAAATGGGATCGGGCCATCCCGCAATATAATATTGGCCACCTCGCGATCGTCCACGCCGTGGAACATGTTGAGGGTCTTTATCAAGGTTTCCATATTTGCAGCAACTTCAAAGATGGAATTTCGGTTGCAGACTGTATAGCAAATGGAAAGAAGGTCGCGGAAAGGATACTAGGATGATTACGACCGCTGAGTTTCATTCACGGCGGTCACGGACCATTCCGTGACGTGAGGTAGAGGAGTTGGTGGGACTCAGAGGTCGACGTCCACTGGTTGATGAAACCACCTATTTCGTCACGACGACAGTGACAGCTTTTGCTCCTGCATTTAAAGATGACCGCTACTGTGATATACTCATTTCAAACATCAAGCATTATCAGGCGCGTTATGCTTTTAGAATCTTCGATTATGTCATTATGCCGACTCATTTTCGCTGGATCGTTGAGGTGAAACCAGAGTTGGGAACTGTGTCCGACATCATTAGGGATCTGAAGAAATACAGTGCCTGGGATTTGATGGAGGTGTTCGAGAGAAACGGAAGCCATAAACTATGCTCGCTGTTTAGCAATGCGGCTGCTGGATTTTCCGACCAGAAGCAAAAATTCCAGATGAAACGGTTCGATGACGAATACATCAATAATATCCAGATGTTGCGAGCCAAGCTGGAGTACATCCACAATAATCCGGTGAAGGCGGGTCTCGTCGTGAATCCTGAAGAATACAAATACTCGAGCGCAAGGAATTATATTATGGGCGATCATTCCATCCTTCAGGTGGATACAGATTGTATTGAATGATTAGTTGCTGTCACGGCGTGGGCCGTGATAGCCAAGAAAAGGAGAGAACTGAGATGATCACTACGACAGAATTCAAGAAGACAACCGGTTTCCCGACAGTCCGGATGCGGCGGTTGAGAATGACCGAGACAATTCGCGAGATGGTACGCGAGACGACGCTGCAGCCATCGGATTTCATTTATCCGATGTTCGTCGTTCCAGGAAGCAAGGTGCGCCATGAAATAAGCTCGATGCCGAATGTCTTCCAGCTTTCGGTCGACGAGCTCGTCAGGGAATGCACGAATGTTTACGATGCCGGCGTAAAATCGGTTATTCTGTTTGGAATCCCGTCCCACAAGGATGAATATGGCTCGGAGGCTTA
>JAKASW010000242.1 GCA_021818875.1 Bacteroidota bacterium | reverse complement strand
TGGTGGCCCCAGGCATGGGGAATCTCGTGGCCCCAGCCGTGGGGAATATGGTGGCCCTAATTCAATCTAAAGTGGGGAATTCTCGTGGCCCTCGACATCTCAAGAACCAAATCATAATTGAAGCTAATCACCACATCGTATTCATTTTCTTTAAACTCATAGTCTAGACCGTGAGTAATTAACTTCGCAAAGAGGTCATACGGATTTATATCAAATTGTTTGGCAGCCTTCGGCCTGGATGTTGGTAGCTCTCTCGTCCAATATGCTCTATCCGCCAAATTTGTAGTTACAGTTATCGGCGTCGGCTCACGTTCGTAACTGCACAAACTGGCAGATATCGATTTGCGGATAGCTTCGAAAACTTTACGCGAACTCGAATCCTCTGCTTGGTAAACCGCGTCAATTAGACTCAGTAACTCTTCAATATTATCTAGATCTATGCTAAGCTTTTCCCGAACTGTTGTCAACTTTGCTCTCGTCTCTTGCACAAGCCTGATGGCTTCCTTGCCGGCCCTGGGTACTTTATCGTTCAGCGCAGCCACATCTCTCATCTTTTGGTAAAAGTCAACCATCAAAGGTAGACCCGCTGCTCTGGAAAATCCGGCTCCAATTATGTAAACGTTGTTTCCCCTGAAGGCCATCACCAACTCTCCTCTCTATGTTATTCTCACCGCATGGTGGAACACCTCTCTCAGGAACTAATCCCTCGCCTCCGGCTGCTGGAGAATGTCAATGACATTGAACGACTTCTCCACGAGCCGGTCTGCGGCCATACCTCTCGGTAGAGAACCGTGCGAACAAATCCCATTTGAGTTGAGACTATCACGTGGCAAGCGGAGTCGAGAGCCAGGGACGCACAGACAGTAATAATGTTGTAGGCGATAATCATGGGAACGCGCTATCCTATTCTCCCGACTCTCGCACGCGGTAACCTAGGAATCGTTCCATCTTGCGGCTTCCGCTCATCGAGACCAGCACCGGTGATTTAGCATCCCAAGCCACCCTTTCCAAGTTCTTGACACT
Organism: Bacteroidota bacterium; assembly: GCA_021818875.1. GTDB lineage: Bacteria > Bacteroidota > Ignavibacteria > Kryptoniales > JAKASW01 > JAKASW01. The sequence goes on along the minus strand of JAKASW010000242.1, from coordinate 5,328 downwards.
TGGGTCGGTGTACGTAAAGGGATATCGGAGATCATACATGTGGTAAAGGTTGGCAAAGAACGCATCAATGTGGAGATCGGAGTTCATCGATGGAAATGTGCTCAACACAGGTGGTTCTCCCTTCTGAGGATTCACCCTAAGGAGAACCAATCCGACTGCTTCATACTTTGAGTAGTCATTTCTTACCAGCGTCCTGCCACTCAGGGCTTCGAGAATCCTGGCGTAATCCTTCACCGAGGCAAGGATATCTCCTTTGGGGTCTATCAATATATCATTCGGCTTAAGACCTTTAACACTGCTTTCTGTAGCTTTGAGAAAGTGGATAAATCCATAAACGAGCCCCGGTTACATTACGTGAATATTTGCACAATCACCAATAGCTTCCTCAGTCCTGTTCACAAGGTTTCTAAATGCCTTGCTCGTTCCCTTAACCGAAATGGATAAAAGTGGGCCAATCTTGTCTTTTGCAACCACGATATCGATGCGTTTGCTTTTAAGCGCACCCAACACAACTTGTTCCCTCGCTTCTTTCGGCACCGGCGTGAATGATAAATGCCAGGCGCCGTTTCTAAATTCTGATGTGAGAGGAGGTGTAGGAGAGATATCTTCGGGCAGGAAACCACCTTGGATCACGGTTTCTGCATTTGTAGCGACTCTGCACATTACGGGCAATCCCGATGTTCAAGTAAGACTTGACTCCAGAGGTGAGTCGCTGGGCACGCGTCAGTCTTAGCAGCATTATAGGTAAATCAGAGACTATCCACTGATCAACTACCTCGGTGCTAACGGATCCAACTGGAAGCTGGCGAGACCTCCTTATGGCCGGGACGACAAAGCGGTTTGGAATTCCGTATCGTTTTACCTCTGATGGTTTAAGATGGAAATAATCATTCGCGCCGCTCACGTATCCGATGCCAGTGTTGGCGAGATCACCTAAGCGACTAACTCCCTCGCGTGAACAGATAGACCTATAAAGCGACAACCCTTCATCACTGATTAAGAACTTCCTCAGACGAAATCCCGCATCTTCCCAGGACGTGAGTGAAATTGGTTTCCAAGCCATCTCATCGAATCTGCACTCAGAGAGATCATCACAAATCGCGAGCTCAATGCGCTTAGCGGCACCGCCGTAACCGTCCGCAAGCAGGAGCCAAGCTCCCTCGGATAAATCGGAAAAAATGCTCTTTCTTACCGCGACTACTCTCACGAGTTCGAAGTGCGAACAGAGATATTGGATCACCGGAATTGAGTAGGGGGCATGTCCTATTTCTGCTGGGACAACAAACGCCATTCTGCCACCCGGCTTCAGGAGCGCACCTGTTACCACCAGGAAAGGTGCCCATGACGAAGCGAGGCCTGATAGCCGAACTCCCAGCTTGTTAGCCAAGTCTAATGCTAACAATCGTGTTTTTCCGGAAAAGCGTTGATACCTAATGAAGGGTGGGTTTCCGGCCGCAGCGTCAAATCTGGCAGTGGTAGTAGACGCCCATTGAAAAAAATCACTATGATAAATCGAAGCCTTTGGAGCACGAATGTGAGACGATGCAACGCAATCGGAGTCGAGCTCAACCCCTACCGAAGGATGGTGTAGGGCTAGGAATTCTCCGTCTCCACAGGCAGGATCCAGAAGGACGTCTTGGTCCCTTCTGATCGCCCAGACAACGAGCATTCTTGCAATCGCTCTTGGAGTAAAAACTCTCCCGAACTGCTTTCTGTCTTCGAGCGATATAACCTTCATATTACCATCACGATTGCGTAATCAGTAAAGACAAACTGGTGACATTTGAAATGCTGCTTTCCGCAACATGTGGTAAGAGCTGAAACCGGTTAATGCAATACTGCACCAGCTTCGACGAGAAACCTTCCTTGAATTTCAGCCAGCGATAGAAGGGCTCTTTCTTATTTGCCTGGAAGGAGACGAGTTCTCTTGTCAGGTCCTCGTTGACGGAGAGGTGAGCTTCATATCTTGTCTCCACTTCTCTGACCGCGGCGCGGCAGGCTCTGATACCCGTCGTCTTCTTCGCAGGACTACTCGGCAATTACCTTTTCCCTTTGACTTTTTGCACGGCCCATCTTCCCGTCAATTTATTCCCGGACAACAGAAATAACAAACCACAATAGACTTCGTTTGGAATCCGAACTAACAATGCCCATCAAGCGTTTTGGGACACCACATTCATCCCTCCTCCCAAACTCTCCAAACCTCACCTCCAGCCTCTCCCTGTCCGGGCAGCCACCGCCATTCGTTAGAGTAGCTTATCGCCTCTTCCCAGTCCTTGAGGTCCCTCTCGTACATGTTTTCAATCTCGTGTTTGTTGACCGAGCCGTGAAGATACATTTCGGAAGTGATAACATCCTGATGCCGAACCAAGTCTTAAATGCAAACCACGATTTTCTTAAATTTGAACGACGCAACACCACTTCAAAACGTGAGGGAGAGACATGAAACCAGATTCTTTTGTTCCGGACTTTGCCGAAATCGAAAAGGGTTACGCAAAATCGGAATCGGTTTTCCGGCAGGCACAGCGGCTCGTGGAGAACGAGATGTGTACCATGGTCAGCGAGTCACGCGACAAGTTTAAATTCGTAGTCGAGGACAGGTTCGATGATTTCAAGGTTACAGTCGGGATAACTGGAAAGAAATTGTCGTTCCAATGCAGCTGCGGCTCGCGTCTCGATTGCTGTCCCCACTCGGCGGCAGCACTCATTCTGCTCAGGATGAGGTTCGACGAGGAAAAGAACAGGGCGTCTTCCCGATCCAGCCGCTATACTAAAAAGGAAATGATAAAGCGCGTACTCAAGGAAAGAGAGGAAAAAGCGGCGAAGGAAAAATTCAAGATCGAGCTTGCGGAGAACACTCACGGCTTTCACAAGATCACGACTGCCGGAGGAAAAACATACGAGATAACCATCAGAGATTTTTTGACCGGGGACGGCTATTGCTCCTGTCCCGACTTCAAAACCAACAAGCTTGGAACATGCAAGCACCTGATCTTCGGCACGAACTATTTGAAAAAGAAATACAGGAATTCAAAGACGCTGACGAAGCAGGAATACCCCGTGATCGAGATTTATTGCGATCCTCATTACGATTACAATATCACTTATTATTATGAACGAAAACTCCCATCGGAAATTGAGACACTGATACACAAATACTTCAACAGCAGCCAGTATGTCATGCCTGAAAAATACTCCGGGTTCCTGAAGTTTCTCGAGGAGGCATCTGCGTTCAAATCAGTTCTGGTGCGGCCCGAGGTGAATGAAAGAATCGACAGGTATTTCGAGGAACAGTCGCTGCAGCAACTGAGCAAGAAAGTAACGCCCGACTTTTCGAAAATAAAAGCCACACTCTTCGACTACCAGAAAGAAGGCATTACATTCTCCCTGTTCAAGAGAGGAAATATCATTGCGGATGAGATGGGCCTGGGGAAAACGCTTCAGGCAATTGCTGTTGCGGTACTCAAAAAGGAAATTTACGGTTTAACGAAGGCGATTGTTATTTGTCCGGCATCCTTGAAGTATCAATGGAAAAAGGAAATCGAGCGCTTCACCGACGAAAAGGCAATCATCATCGAAGGAGCGAGAACCGACCGCCATGCGATTTACAGGAAAGCCGCCGAATTTTTTCTGATAGCCAACTACGAAGCGGTGATGCGCGACATTACCATTATCCATCAGAACCCGCCCGACATGATCATACTCGATGAAGCACAAAAGATAAAAAACTATGACACCAAGACTTCACACGCAGTGAAATCAATCCCGAAGAAACACTCGCTGGTCATTACCGGAACGCCGCTCGAGAATAATCTGCTCGACCTCTATTCGATAATGAACTTTGTCGATCCGGAAGTGCTGGCTCCCCAATGGGAATTCTCGATGAACCACTGTTATTTCGACAAGGAGAAGAGGAACCAGATAACCGGTTATTTCAATCTGCAGGAACTGAAGAACAAATTAGGCAGCCATGTTATAAGACGGGAGAAAGCCGACGTCCTTAAGCAGCTCCCTGCGGTCCAGGAGGTAATCGTACCCGTAGAACTTCACGCTGCCCAGGCAGAGATTCATGCGGGCCTGGCAAGATCGCTTGCCCCAATTCTTCACAAGAAATATAAAACCGTTTATGACATGCAGCGAATCCAGCAAATCCTCCTGAATATGAGGATGGTGTGCGACTCGACTTTTCTTGTCGACAAAGAGACGAATCACTCGCCGAAGCTGGAGGAGCTTAAGACGATACTCCTGGAGAAGCTGAGCATAAAGAACCGGAAGAGGAAAGTGATAATCTTCTCCGAATGGAAGACCATGCTTCGTCTGATCGGTAGGATGCTGAAGTCGAACGGAATACACTTCGTCACGCTTTCAGGAGATGTCCCGGTAAAAAAGAGAGGCTTGCTCATCGACGAGTTCGCAAACAACCCTGACGTTCTTGTGTTCCTTTCGACGGAGGCAGGAGGGTCGGGGTTGAATCTCCAGTTTGCCGACACGGTAATCAACTTTGATCTGCCATGGAACCCGGCTAAGAAGAATCAACGCATCGGAAGGATAAATCGGATCGGGCAGGCAGCTCAAAAATTAACCGCCGTCAATCTGATTGCGGTTAATAGCATAGAACAGAATATCGCAAACGGAATAGCCGTCAAGGAGGCATTGTTCGATGCAGTATTGAAAGATGCGAGCCTGACTGAAGAAGTCGATTTCGCCTCAAAAGGAAGATCGACGTTCATCGATCAGGTTGAAAAGATGATACAACCGGCAGAGACCATATCGGATTCGAATGAGACAATCGCTGTCGAGACTAACGAAGAAATTCCGGACGAAGTTGAAGAGAGCGAGGAGCTTGTGGAAGAACCAGCTGTCGAAAAAGAGAAACCTGAGAAAGTCCGAGTTGCAGCAGGACGACCTGCTCCACAACCTCAGGAGATTGAAGCAACCTTAAACCAGGGAATGCAATTCCTGAACGGCATATTCAAGATGGCAACCGGCAGGGAGTTGTTGCCGGATGGCGGCGGGATAACTGTGGACAGGCAAACCGGCGAAGTCACGATGAAGTTCAGGCTGCCCGGAATGTGAACGAACCCAAACTGGTCCATCCAAACTCACCATGAATGGAGAACCTTATGCCTAGCGGAAAACCATCTAAAGGAAAATGTGCCTATTGCGGAAATGAGATTGCAAAGAACGAAGGTGTGGGGGGACTTTGTGCGATGAACATGCGCGGAATCATCCTCACGACAATTATGGTGAGCCGATACCGTTAGTTAACTCACCACGCCTGGGCTTATGCGGTTATGAAGGGCCAGCGGAGCCGCCATACTAAGTTCC
>JAKASW010000241.1 GCA_021818875.1 Bacteroidota bacterium | reverse complement strand
TCCGCACCGATAGAGGAAGTATCATAAACGTACCCGGTCTGATGACCCAAACTATCGTTGTCTGTGTCGATAAAGATGTGGTAATAATATTCCGGGAAATTAATCGTGCCGGCCACCTGATAGCTCAAGAATAAGTCCGTATCGTTGTTTGCAGCCCACAAGTGAGTGAATTGAGCGTCGGGATCTTCAGTCGAGGATGCGGCGGGATTTGGCGGGGAATTGAGGGCTGGCAATTTATTCCAGTCTATGACCGGCAGACTGCCTGTCGCTCCGCCTCCCGTACCACCTCCACCGGTGCCGGAGCTTGTCGCGGTATCGATTCCGGTAAGGATATAATTGCAGAATCCTTCGAAGTACGAGGGGAGAACACCGTAAGGATTGGGAAGAGTAGCATCTGTGCAATATATCCACCCCATATTCAGCGAAGCGGCGCGATCGACGACACTGACGAAATTGCTCACTGAAGTGTTATACGGAATCACGTAGAAGTTGCTTCGGTTATATTTTGTGTACCATGAAGATGGCGCCCACGACGAAAATCCGATTCCGTCTTCAAAGACGCAGATGACATCGGCAATTCGGTTCCCGTTATAAAAGAGGTAGCTTTCGAGCGTATTTGCTCCGGGGTTCGTGGCAACCAGCGCAGTTGAGTCCTTTTGCTTTATGTAGTTGTAAAGTTGAGCGTAGTAACTCTCTTCACCCGATGTGTTTGCCTGCTCGTCGATAAAAATCCCGTTCAATGACGGATAGTAAGAGTACCACGCATCAATGTCTGCTTCTACAGTGCTGATGGGTCTTTGTCCATAGCTCGTATGCACATAACCTATCACTTTCCCACCGCTCGCCTGAAGATTCTTGATCACAGTCGCATAAGATGCGTCGTAAGCTGAGCCAGGACCGTTGTACACATTCGCAATAGCCCAAAGGCGTCCAGGCATCTTTGCAGCCACTGAGTCCATTCGGAGCCAGTAGTTTGAAGCGGATGGACTGAAATATGCGGGGACCAGAACCTTTAGTGAATCCTGCACAATCGAAGAAGGCGCCGGACCGATATTCACGGCAGTGCGGGGAGAAGCATTGAACGCAGGCATCGCATTCGTACCCGGCTCCGCTCTCCATTGAAGCCAGATTGCAGACCCTAAATTCAGCGACACATCGGAGTAAGCGACTGCCAACTCACAAGAGTTTCCACTGTATGCGGCATCTATCGCGTGCTCATCGTTTAGTCTGCCCCCCCATCCCCATGCATCGTCGAATTGATTAGCTCCCATGAACCTCTGCAGGTATTGAGCTGAACTATCAATAACTATTCGATAGTCAGCCCCCATGGTCCACCACCCGTTTGTAAGGCCTGTCGATGTGCTGGTATCGGCGTCGATGTAGATTATGTAATAATGATCCCAATCGATTGGATGAAACACACCGGCAACTTCGGTACGAATGTAAAGGGAATCTGCACCGGCGACATAATAGCCTGCTGTGAATGTACCATTCGGCCCCCATACCGTATCGGGAGTTGTGTTGGTAACATAGGCGGGAACTCCATTCCAGTCGCTGAAGTTGCCGTCGATGGTAATCTGTGCCATGACAGGTGGAACGAGAAATGTCAGTGCTGAGGCGAAGATTGGAAGAATGCTTTTCATCAATAAATCTTTCTCCTTCTGCAATTATTCTCCTCCTGGCTCACAGGTGTAAACGTACACCGAGATCTCCGGTCATTCCATAGTCTTGTTCAGACTCCGGGACGCTTCCACCTTGGATTACACTTACATCGTTTGCACCATTGATGTTGTAAAGGTCGCCGTAGACCTCGAGACCGTACCATGGCAGGCCCTGTTGAAACTCTAGATCCCAGCGGCCGTAGGCAGCAGTGTAGCTGCGAAGCTGCGGCCAGAAATTCGGGCCTGTGAAGATGTTATCCGTGTACATCCAGGACACTCTAATGGAGAAAGCTTTGTAGTCGAAACCTAGTGATAGGTTAAAGAGATTGTCGGGTTGATAAAGGAGCCTATCTGTAAACGTAGTGTCTATGAATGTCGGAGCAGAACGTCCATTTGATCTCGTAATCAGATAAGGATACTGGGCTTTGGAGAAGATGTGAGAGTAGTTGACATCGAGCACGAGTCCCGACAGCACGCCCGGCAGATACCAGAAATGAGTTTCCCAGTCAAGCTCGAGACCATAGTCATTTATAACGTTGGAATCATTTATAGTAGTGGTTATCTCGTAAGTCCCCTGTGTAGGTGGATTCGTCTTCAGAAGACTGTACGGAAAGTATTGCTCCACACTCGACCCCGAAGTATAAAAGGACCAGGGATAGATAAGATTCCGGATGTTTTTCCAGAACCCGCCCACAGTGAAAAGACCGATCGAATTGTTATAGAAGGAGAAATACGCGTCGTAGTTGGTGGATGTTGAAGGCACCAGTCGGTAGTTGTTCCAGGATACTGCGGTAGTTCCCAGGTTTATGCTTGGAATGATTGCGCTGTAGTCCGGGTACGCTAACGTGTGAGTATACGACAATCTTGCGTTAAACCATGACAGAGGTTTGTACTGCAAGGAGACATCAGGCAGGAGATAGCCGTGATTGAGCACTGTCGTGGTGTCATAGTGAGTGTACAAGGTGGTCGAAGAACGGGTCTGAATCCCTCGTGCACCGGTATAAGCTGTACGAAGATTCTGATAACGCACGCCTGGAATGAGGGTGATGTTCGGACCGACATTGATAGTAGCCATGAGGTAAAGGGCCGACTGCTCTTCGTTCCCCGCGTAGTTGTAAAGAGTGGAATTCAAAGCATCGAAACCGTAGGATTGTGTCCCGTTGTTGGCGGCAATGTAGTTCACACTGTCCTGCAGGAGAGTAGCCATCCGCGATATCATACCATAGTTCAGAGGTTGAACCATCTGGTAATCGCCGCCTAGGAATTTCCCATAACTGAAATTCGGGTCGACGAAAGGAGCCATGGGGATTTTGAACTTTACATCCGGCGGCAAGTTGAACCAGCTTATGATAAGATCGTTTACTGTTCCAGCACCGCCGAACTGGAGACCGCCGCCGTCGTACACATTCTGGTTGAAAGACCTGGTCGTATAACGGTACATGCCCCCGAGTTTAATATCGGCGCTTACCAGCGAGGAGAACGTGAGATCGGTTTTTAAATCGAGCGAGCCTGTTAAGGCTCGCGACCTTGAGATGTAGTTATCTGCATATAAGTACTCGATTTGTGTGCTCGGCAAATCATACGTCGCTGCGTTGGCGATCTGCTGCGGATTCACGTTTGCCTGGTTATTGAAACCAGAGAGGCCTGCACCAGACGGCTGGAAAAAACTTATAGACCAGTCATGCGGGTCGCTGGTTTGTGCATAAGCGTGAGAAAACCTTGCGTTGACCTGGAAGATAGAGAATGATTTTTGAAAGTCGATCCCGTTGATCAAATTGAGCCCCTGGCCGTATGAGTTTCCGATGGTGTACGACAGCGAGTTCCCGCCGACCGCAAAGGACTGCTGCCTTGTCTGATTGTCCGAGATGCTGGAGCTCAGGAAATTGGTAAGCTTTATCGAACCTTCGGGCAAATGATAATCCATCACAAGCGCTGCGTTGCGTCGTTGGATGTCTCGTGGTATGTCGGAAAGAGTCAGACCAGTCGTGATATACTGTGAGAAACTGTTGCCGAGATGATCGTAAGTTGCGCCGAGTTCGTTCGAAGTAAGGTTCTCCCTTTCAATATCTATCTGTGCCAGGATACCGAAGCGATCGTTGAGGAACCTCTCCTCGTATGTGCCTACATATTTATAATTATTGAATTTGTTATACGCATCTGAAAGGCTCTTGTACCCGCCCTGGGCGAGAAGGTGAAACTGAGGAACCCCTGAGTGTCCGGTTTGGGCCTCACGAAGACTAAAGTCAACAGTTCCTCCGATAACATCCGCATTCATGTCAGGGGTAACGGTTTTGTACACTTTGATGCCGCCGAGCATGTTCGACGAAATTCCGCTAAGATCAATACTTGAGTTGTTCGGATTCGACGAAGATATCTGAATGCCATCGATAAGGACACGGTTATATTTCGGGGCCATGCCGCGAATGACTACTTCAGTTCCTTCGCCGCCGCTGCGCAGGACTGAGATTCCCGGCAGTCTCCCAACGGACTCGGCAGCGTTCTGATCCGGTAGTTCCTGGATCCTCGCAGCTGATACTGCGTTGACTATTTGATTTGATGAGAGTTCCTCATTTATAACCTGGTTTTGACCGTTCGCCTGTGCGGTCACCACGACACCTTTCTTCTCTACTCCAACCGGTTCGAGTTTGAAATCCTCTGTGCGTGGGGCGCCTTCACTTATGGTCATCTTCAACTCACTCCTCGTATAGCCTATGTAGCTCGCGCGAATTGTGTACGTACCGGGTGGAACATCGGGGATCAAGTACGTCCCGTCTTGATTTGTAGTGGCCCCGAGGCTGGTTCCCACAAGCCAGACGTTCGCACCGTATAAAGCATCACCGGTCTTTGCATCCGTTATGTGTCCACTTACACTCGACGTCGCGCCCTGGACGTTCGATGCAAACGCCAGAACGACAAGAAAGGCACCCCCTAATAAGGCATTACTAAGACGCATGGATAACTCCTCTCATCTTCAACTTCGACGTATTATAAAAGGTTTTTTATTTATTGTCAAGTCGAGGGTAAAATATTTTTCTAATTACTTGCAGACCCCAGCGATATCGCATTGACCGCACAACGGCGATTCCGGTGGGCATCAATCTGCAAAATGGCAAATCGGATGCCATTATCTCGCCACCGTATCGACGGTGAATTACGCTGTTCGATTGATAGTGCTGTAACGTTTGCGTTTTGTTTCAAGACGGAAGTATTAGCCGCAAGGACCGCCAGCTTCCGGAGAGACACTATTGAAAGCCAGGAGAGGCTGTCATTCCTTGCTAACACTTCGGAAAGCGAAATCTTGCAGTTTCCAGGTAAGGTTGAGGCGAGACGATAATGATTTGACGCCATTGAACCATTATAGTTCCGAATGAATTGTATTACCGTAATCGGAAAAGTGATCGACCGAACAGTTCAATCCTCAATAGCGGAAAATTCGCTCGCGACGCTTTCATCGCCGTCCGAGGACGTCGTGCGCATTTTGCCGCGGAGGCGTCATAAGACCGTCTCTCACTCTGGGAATCGGCCGGAGAGATCCCCACTCGGGGCGGGGGTTCGGGAACGTCTTGTTAAAGGGCGTGTAAGCTATCGTTGTGCGAGCGAAAGCTATTGCAGAAAACATCGAAACGAGTAGAACACATTTAGAAACTTGATCGAAGAGCCTAGCTGCAAGGGTCGTAAAAGTTGTTCGCAAAGGCGGCGAAGAAACATATCTGGTATGTGCCTTATGTTTGCTCCTCCTCTTTGTTACTTATGTGGCCGCAATCTTCACGCGGAAGTTTTGGGATGCCCCCGCATTGCGAATATTGCTTAACCAATTTTCTATCATCAACGCAAAAGTACCCGGCTCTTTTTTACAACGCGTGCCATGATCCTGCTACTCTAGCTGATTCTCTATCACCTTCTCTTAGGAAGAGAGGGGGAAACACTTCGCTACTGACTGAGCATTCGGCTTCTGCCTAGCACCGAGAACTCTTTCTCTACTTGAGAATCCTCTTCGCATTTCCCCGGTATATGCTCTTCAAAGTTGTGCCGCTTAATCCAAGACCGTAAAGAGGCCAATGGTAATCGGATAATCCGAAGGCGTAGAAGTGCTCGTCACACGTTTGCAGAACCGTAAAGGTTTCCTGGTACATGGGAATGCCGGTACCCATATCTGTTCCGTAAAGAATCCTGTAGCGATAATTCTCCAGGAATGTCTTCGCATATCTTGGAATAGTCGCCAATTCAGCGTATGAGCGGGAAATGTCCGCATAAAGGTTAGGATATTTATCGAATAGCTTGCCCAACTTCGCAAGGTCGGTTACCTGATTCCCCAGATGGCAAGCGATGAAGATAGTCTTTGGGTGCTCTGCCAGCGCACGCGCCAGATGCTGGACCTCCTGATTAAGATCCAAGTCCCAGCCCATATCGAACCAGTGTTCATATGCGCTCATAAGTCCGTCGTTCGTTGAATCCATTCTCTCGTAGCACCATTGAGGTTGACCGATGCTGATGCTCACCGGCATTCCTAATTTTGCGCATTCGTTCAGCAGCGGTGCGAGCTTCGGGTCGTCGATGTGCACCCAGTATGCGGGCGGGGTTTGATGCACGAATCCTCTGCTCAAATCTATCAGCTCGCCAACTCCTCTGGCACCCACATCGTAACATCTTTTCAACTCTTTCACCGACGCGAGTTCAAAACCCGGTTTGTCGTA
>JAKASW010000240.1 GCA_021818875.1 Bacteroidota bacterium | reverse complement strand
TCGCTACAGGTGAAGCTCCCGGCGGGGAAAATTTGCCGTGAACGACTTTAGAAAATAAGAAACCACTTTGGATTTGACAAGTGTTTTCTTCAGAACATTAAGTTGTAGCTGAGTCGGAACGCCCTGCCCGGCATAGGCAGGAAATCCTTTATGACCGAAAGATTGTCACGATATAGCTGATTGAGGAGATTATCACAGTGCAGCCCAATATTCTGAACCACCCCGCCTGAAGGGATTCTCATCCCGACTCCCACATTCACCACACCATAACCTGCGGTGTAAGTGTCTCCGATGCCGAGTCTATCCTGGCTCGCCGCAAGGTTCCACTGAATATGTCCCGAGTACATATCCTTTAGGTACGTTAGCCTCAGGAAACCGTGGAGTGGCGGAATGAAAGGAAGTGGGATATGATTCTTCGTGTCTTCTGCATTGACATAGGAAGCACTTGCCTCCAGCGCAAGGTTGCCGACCGGTTCGACGGTGGCCATGACTTCGTACCCCCATAGCCGTGCGTCCGTAGCCGAGAACTGTCGAACAGGGAGATTCTCCAGGGTGTCCCCCGTGAGGTAGGCGTAAATGTAGTGCGATATGAAGTTGATAAAGGGAGAAACTTCAAATGAAAGCGACTTGAATCTGCCTTTGAGAGAGGCGTCCACTTCCAATCCTGACTCCGGTCCGAGGCTCGCATCCCCAATAGAGTAAGTATTACTGGCGGCATCTGCGCCGTTTGCAAAAAGTTCCTGCACGGTGGGAGCTCTGAAAGATCTCCCGATGCTCAAGGATGTAAGAAGCCCGCTCGATATGTTCTGGACAGCGCCGACAGAAGCGGTGACCGCGCCATGGGTCTTTGAGACATCCAGGATCTGAAAGACCGGATCCAGAGAAGCTGCGTACGGTTGGGTCTGAATACTGTTTACATCGTAGCGGACAGCCCCTTCAAATCTCGTCACATTGCTCAACAGATATTCTTCGTAGATATATGCGGCAAGATCGCTCGTAGTCGAGTTCGGACCTAGTGGCTGTTGTCCTTCGATATTAAGTCGGTCAACCTCTCCCCACAGTCCGACTGTACCACGAAAGGAAGAGGACTGTTGGGTCATGAACCGCAAATCGGCATTGACAGTTTGCTTGTGAAAGAAATTAGCCTGCGGATTAGAAACTCCCGAAGCGTCTTGAAGCGTTGGAAATTCCGAATGATCGTAATTGACATAGTTTGCATCTAACCTTAGCTGTCTCAGGAAAGGGTCATCCACTGCCCACAAACCTCGGAGCTCGACCAAGTTCTTCATCTGCGTTATCAGTGAAGTCGTCGGAGGGTCGTTCTGCCAATTGGAGTTCGGCGGGGTTCCTGGGATACCATAGGTTGCTTCGTAATGGTTGTAACCGATTCCGATCATCCCGAAGCCGCCCTGGTACGAATATCCCGCCCCCTCTTCCTGACTTCTGGCGAACGAATGCGGCAAGTGGTTGAGCTGGAAATTCTGGATTCCATCGAAATAGTTGCCTTCGGGTATCTGGGTGTCCTGCGTGTGCAGGCCGCCGAGGGTCACACCAAAGGCACTGCCCCCGTTTGTGTATACACCGTTGAAGAATCCTGTATACTCGCTGCTCACCGTGTTTCCGGCCAAAGACGCAGTACCGGAAAAAGTCCTGTTCGAAGGCCGAGGTATCGTATTTGTGATGATATTAATCAATCCTCCAATGGCATTGGGACCGAACATTATGCTTGCCGGTCCCCTGACTACATCAATTTGTTCGATGCTCAACGGAAGTATTGGCACAGCGTGCGCCGGATCGTAAGTCGAAACGTCTCCCGAACGAAGACCATCTTCCAACACAAGTACCTCGTTGTCTCCGAGGCCGCGAATCATCGGACGTGTGGGCGCGGCACCATTGTACCTCACTTCAACTCCCGGCAAATCTGAAAGTGCTTCAGAGAAACTCGATGCCGACCTGTCCTGCAACTGGACTGCAGACATCGATTCAGCCGGTTGATATTCTTCTCCAGCAGACGCAGCATACGGAGACGCCGAGACTACAATGCCTTCAACCGGGATCGCAGTCTGATGCAGCGAGAAACCGACTTCAGCCGTGTCACTGAAGACCGTAACCCTTCTCGATGCCGAAGTGTATCCCATGCAGTGTGCAAAGATTGTATAGCTTCCGTTTGGGACATTTGGAAACGAGAATTTCCCCTTCGCATCAGTATAGGTGACACGATCGACTCCCGGTACCAGGACTCTCGCTCCGACAACCGGCTTCGATGCACTCTTCACAGCACCGGCAACCACACCAACCGCACCATGGCCTCTGGGGTCGGATGGACTCACTCCTTCTAAATTTGATGAGGCAGTACTCGAGACTGGAAGTTGTGCAAATGAGACGTTGACGAATGAAATGAGAGAGAGTCCCAAATATAGAATTACAGATGAGAGGGTGTGCTGGTGCGTCATGGGAAAATAGAATTCGTTAGTGGAAGAATTTGGCTTGGTTGGAAAAATCGATCGCAATGTGCTACTCCTACTGTTATGATCTTGCCACGAGCTTTCCCAGGTGAAATGCGGGATGCCTCAAAGTCGGCACAACTGGTGTTCAAACGCTGCAAAGCACGACGGGTTTCAATCGTAGAGCCGATCTGTGCAGCGGTTAACGCCGGTCGAGGTTGGCTGCTCGTTTTACGAACCGACAGATCGTGGGAGGACGAGCATCCGCGTTAGCGATGTCGGTAAAAATACTTCAGCTTCGCGAGTATATCAACTCTGTGAAAAGGACCTTTAAGTTGTCGCAGTGAGTAACGCTCTTGTAAACGATACAAGTTCGGCACTCTGCGGTTCTGCACACGAAGCCGGTGTTGTCGAGAAGCCAGCAAGGAGTCGTGTCGCTTGTATATGCTTCGCACTTCATTCTGTCTTCCGGTGCACATTTTCTCAGCTCCCAGCATGGGATCATGGATGTTAGTCTCTTGATCCCTTCGAGTGTCATGCCTTTGTGGGTTATCATATCACGAACACAACTGAGCCAGTGGACGTCGTCTTCCGAAAAGAGCCTGTGTTTACCAACCGTTCTGACCGGGAGGACAATTCCCGCTGCTTCGTACTTTCTCACTGTGGATACGGCGACGCCTAACTTTCCGGCAACTTCTCCAATTTTCATTAATTTTCCTGCTGTCATACTCACACCCAACACTTTTGTTTGGCAAAATGAGTAAGCTCATCCCTGAACTTCGGATGTGCAATGCCGATCAGAGACTTTACTCTTTCACTGATTTTCTTTCCATGCAGGTTGGCAACACCGAATTCAGTGGCAACATAGTGAACATCTCCACGTGAGGTGGTCACGCCTGCCCCTTCGGCCAGATGAGTCGCTATCCTGGATACAGTGCCGTCTTTGGCAGTCGAGGGGAGTGCCATGATAGGCTTGCCGCCTTCCGACCTTGCCGCGCCGCGCATGAAGTCTACCTGTCCACCGAAGCCGCTGTAGAACGTGTAGCCGATGGAGTCGGCACAAACCTGACCTGTCAGGTCGATCTGGAGTGCGGAGTTTAGAGCAACCATTTTTTTGTTCTGGCTGATCACGAAAGGGTCGTTCACATACTGCGATGGATGAAATTCTGCTATCGGATTGTTGTCTATAAAGTCAAAGAGCTTGCGACTTCCGAGCACGAAGCTCGCCACGATCTTTCCGGGATGGAGTGTCTTCTTCTCATTCGTGATGACTCCATTTTCCACAAGCCTTATGATCCCGTCGGAGAACATCTCAGTGTGTATTCCGAGGTCTTTCTTTTCACCGAGTGATGTCAAGACTGCATCGGGAATCTTTCCGATTCCGAGTTGAAGGGTCGAACCGTTTTCAATTATCCCCGCAATATTCTGTCCTATTCTTCTGTAGACTTCCAATTCATCAGCAGGCGGGTCCGGTTCAACCTGAACAAATTCCATGATCGGGACATCCGCTTCGACAACCCTGTGTATCTTGCTGATGTGTATGAAGCTGTCCCCAAGCGCACGAGGCATGTTTGGATTTACCTGTGCAATAACGACCCGCGCTATTTCCGTGGCAGCCTTTGTAGTCTCAATGCCGACGCCGAAACTGCAGAAGCCATGTTCGTCCGGGGGAGAAACATGGATCAGCGCCACGTCAATCTTTATTTCACCGGAATAAAAAAGCTGAGGTATCTCCGATAGATATACCGGGACGAAATCCGCCCTTCCCTGGTTGACGGCGTCTCGTGTATTCGGCCCTATGAAGAAGGCCGTGTGCCTGAAATGCGGAAGCATCTCCGGTTGAGCGTATGCAGCCTTACCAAGCGAAAGTATGTGAATGACTTCACAGTTGAAAAGCTCATTTGCTCTTTGTACCATGGCATCGACAAGCACCTCCGGGACCGCACATCCCGGATGAATATATATCCTGTCGCCGGAATTCAGCAGCTTAGCAGCCCCGAAGGGAGAGGTGACTTTACTCTTGTAGCTTTCCGCCCAGCTCATCCAACCAGCAGCCTTTCGATTGCAGAGACTTCTTTGCCGAAAATCCTCCCTGCTAATTGGTTTGTACACTGACCACCTAAGCTGCAGATACCTTTTGCCAAACTCCCGTCATGTCTGAGTGCTTTTTCAATTCCTAGTGATGCGATTTCGTTTACGTACGGCAGAAGGGTGTTTGTCAGTGCATACGTCGCTGTCCGGGCCACTGTGGCAGTAATATTTGGCACGCAATAATGGATGACATCATGGAGGACAAATGCCGGATCGCGAAGTGTCGTCGGCCTGCTCGTCTCGACACACCCTCCCTGGTCAATTGAGACATCGACTATGACTGCCCCGGGTTTCATTGATTTCACCATTTCTTCCGTGACGACATGCGGAGTGCGACCGCCTTTTATGAAGACCGCACCTACAAGAACATCGGCATAGGCGACGCTCTTTTGGATAATCATCGGAGTGGCAAGAGCGGTAGTTACCCGCTTAGAGAGGAGACTCTCGATATTCCGCAGCCGTTTGAGGTCTGTGTCAAGTACAATCACCTGTGCGCCCAGTCCGGCCGCGGTGCGAGCCGCCTCGGTTCCCACGACACCCGCTCCAAGCACAACGACGGCGGCAGGTGCCACTCCGGAAATCCCACCGATTGTAATTCCCCTTCCCTTTCCATCGGCCTCCAGATATCTTGCGGCAATTATGATGGACATCTGGCCGGCGATCTCGCTCATCGAATGAAGCACCGGACGATCTCCATCCTCAGTTTCAATCAGCTCGTAACCTGCCGAGCTGATTTTCCCTCCGAGCAAGGCATCAAAAAATTGAGGACGAGCAACCGGTAGATTAAGAAAGTTCAAAGTGATCTTGCCCGGATCCATCATCTCGATCTCTTCCATCGTGGGCGGCTCTACACCACAGACCATGTCCGATCGTCGTATGATCTCTTCCTTTGAGTAGACAATAGTCCCTCCGACGGTCCGATAGCTCTCGTCATCGAAGCGACTCAAGTTCCCCGCCGCGGATTCAATCAGAACCGAATGGCCCGCCTGAACGAGCGATGCCACCGCGACCGGGGTAAGCGCGACCCGGTTTTCATTCTTCAGCGATTCGTTTGGGATACCTATGTTCATAGCCCTCTTACTTACGACATCTCGTCTCTGTGACTATGCGTCTTGCTCTTTCCCGATGACGGCTTGCTTTAGTCTTCTCGCTTCTAAATACTCATGAATCGCCGCTGCTGAACGCTGCCCATCCTCCATCGCGAGAATCACTGTCGCTCCGCCTCTGGAAAGGTCGCCGCCAGCAAACACTCCTTTGCGACTGGTTTGACAGTCCTTGCCGACTACCACAGTTCCACGTTTCGACATGTCGAGTCCTGGCGTGGTAGCCTGAAGAATAGGATTCGGTCGTTGACCAATTGCAAGGATAACTGTATCGACATCCATGACGTAATTCGATCCGGGAATCGCAGCCGGCTTTCTTCGGCCGCTTTCATCCGGCTCACCAAGCTGCATCTTCACACATTCTATCGCTTTCACCCATTTATCTCGCGGCGATCCGGTCGGACTGTCACCGACGATCCTGACAGGGTTTGTCAGCAAATGAAATTCGATTCCCTCTTCTTCTGCATGATGAATCTCCTCGTCACGCGCAGGCATCTCTTCTCTACTTCGCCGGTAGATGAGATACGATTTTTCAGTACCGAGACGATTAGCTGTCCTGACGGCATCCATGGCTGTATTGCCCCCGCCTATCACCGCCACTCTTTTGCCAATCTTCACCGGCGTGTCAAAGTCCGGGAACCGGTAGCCGTTCATAAAATTCACGCGGGTCAGGAATTCGCTCGCGGAGAAAACTCCAGGAAAATTCTCGCCAGGTATTCCGAGGAAGT